>CAZCEN010000053.1:0-14444 GCA_964497205.1 uncultured Sporomusaceae bacterium | reverse complement strand
TGCAAGCTCCATCATACATTGTAGAGTAACGGCAACTGCCACAAAAGGGAGGATCAAGATGGCTGATGGAAAAATTAGACACATGTTCCCTGGCGGCAATACCCCGCAAGGCTTTTACTCTTATTATGATTATGTGATTCCTATCGATGCTACCAGGATTTTCTTACTCAAAGGCGGTCCTGGAGTTGGTAAATCAACCTTTATGAAAAAAATCGGGCAGGCTATGATTGAAAGAGGCTATGACATTGAGCATCACCATTGTTCCAGTGACAACAACTCATTGGACGGTGTGGTAATACCGGCACTCAATACCGCCTTAATAGACGGCACTTCCCCCCATATTGTTGATCCCAAACACCCTGGTTGTGTTGACGAAATACTTAATCTTGGCGAATACTGGGATGAAACTAAAATGGTCAGAAACAAAACAGAAATACTCACTTTCACTAAAGAAATAAGCAAACGCTTCCAGTGCGCTTATCGGATGCTGCGGGCTGCTAAAGCTGTTTATGATGATTGGGAGGCAGCAAATAATGAAGCAATGAATTATAAATTGGCGAATCAAAAAACTGCTGATACTATCGACAAAGTATTTTCCGAAGTAGCTACAATTGGCTATGGAAAAAATCGCAAACTATTTGCATCTGCAATTACACCTGCTGGCCCTGTAAATTATATTGATTCCATTAGTGCTGGCGTAACTAAGCGTTATATTCTTACAGGCTTGCCCGGCACAGGCAAGGCAACGCTGCTGGCTAAGGTAGCCGAAACGGCTGTCGCCAAAGGACTTGATATAGAAACCTATTACTGTCCGCTTGATCCTTCAAAAATCGAGCATATAATCATACCTTCTTTAGATACTGCTTTCACAACTTCAACACCACCCCATAGCCTGACACTTAACGCTTCTTCCATTCTAATTGACATGAACGAATGTCTTGAACAAGAAAAAGTTAAAAGTTTAGAAGCGATAACAGATTATGACCGCAGCCTGTTCTGGGGACTTTTTGGGAAAGCCTGCGACTATATTAGTGAAGCAAAAAAACTGCATGATGAACTTGAGACTTTCTATGTGCCTAATATTAATTTTAGTGGTGTAGACGCCTTAAAAGAAAAGACTCTCTCAAGAATATTAGCTTTTAGTCATTAAAAGATTCCGTTAAGAAGCTTTGGAACATTCCAAGGCTTCTTTTTTTCGTATGGGTAACTCCAATTATTTTTAATATATATTTTTTTTATGTTAATAAGTAAACGCCTAGGCTCTTCTGTTGCAACGCCAGTGCGGCTGCTTCTTAGATGATGTTGCAATTCGTCGCCAGGAAGAATTTGAAAGAAGTCAAGTCCTTTCTAAAAAATAACGATAAATAGGATAAATTATTGCAAGTACAGTTTATGGCAATAATAGAATATGGTAATATATATTATATTTAAAAAAAGCGGCAGGTGTAAGAATTGAAGCGATTACTATTTATTACGTTATTAACTGTAACAATGTTATATGTCTTGGAAGTATCAGAAGCTGTAGGACTAAATACTTTTAAACCAGAGCTGGAAATGAGCCATACAGACAACGAATACGTGTTAAAGTGGCCTCGCCTTCCCTACCCGGCCTACTACGAAGTTGAGGCATTAAGCATCCCTCCCACTGATGACGATAAAAAAGTGGATAATACTCAGCGCATCGCCAGTTATCGTACTTGGAAAAATCAGTTGCATATTGACGAGAATTTCCCTTTCCATACCTATTGGCGCGTATCGGCGCAAACTTTATTTCATAAGCCATTAGGCAAATATTCAAATCATATAAGTATGACAGAGGCTAGCGGTAAACCAGCAGATGTTTTTGACAAAATTAAACCGGAACCAACTGCGTTTTATCCGGCAGAAGCTCCGGCCTCAATCCGGCCCATGCTTACTTGGAACGTAGTCCCCGGGGCTGTATACTATGAAGTCGAGTTTTTACCCTCTCTACCGGAAAATCCAAATGATATCCTTCCGTCAACAACCCAACTGCGCTTGACCCGCGAAGTGTTCACAAACGGCTATAATGCCGACTTTTCATGGTTTGAAGGCAACCATATTTTCTGGCGGGTACGCGCCTTAAATCAGAACGGTACCCCCCTAGGGGTGTTTTCTGATGCCGCAGAAGTTTGGATTGACCGTAACCTTATTCCTGTAACCAAACCATTACCAAATAACCATCAAAAGTCGAATACCCAACCTACACCACTTTATCCTGCTTATGCCTGGATACCTGTCTTTGGCGCAATAAGTTACGAGGTCGAGCTCACCAGTCAGCCACCGGAAAACCCCAATGGCGTTGAAGCCTCCAGTTATCGTATTTGGAGCAAAATCGTAACAGGGCTAAATGATTGTTATGACGACTATCCTCGGATTACTCCCGGCAAATATTATTGGCGCGTCCGCGGAATTGACGCAGGCGGTAACCCCGTAGGCGGGTATTCCGATGCCGCAGAATTTGAAGTTGACTTAACGCGAGGGCAATACGCGGCAACCTTTGGCGACAGTATTACTCACGGTGGTGGCGCAATATCGTATTCACCGGCCGACTTTGATTATAGTTATCAAACCTATCTGCAATTTCCTGTTGTTAATTTAGGCAAGAGTGGCGACACCTCCGAAGCTATGCTTTCGCGATTTGACCAAGATGTACTACCGTTTAAACCAAAATATCTAATTATCCTCGGTGGCTCCAATAGCCTGCGCGGTGGAGTTCCGGCAGCCCAAGTTATATCTGATTTAGCTGCCATTCGTGATAAGTGTCTTACCAATGGTATCAGACCAATATTTTTAACTTTACCGCCGATTAATCCGGACGCCATCTACGAAGTTTTCAAAGAGGAAACAGTAGATAATTGGCGGACAGAATTTGATACAGTCAACCAATTTATCCGCCAACAGCGCTATTTCATCGATATTGAACCTTATTTTCTCGATAGTGACCGCGCCCTTCCCAATCACTTCGCTATTGATGGATTGCACCCGGATATTGAGGGTAAAAAGCTCATGGCTCAAATTATTAATGCCCATTGGACAAGGGTTGTTCGCTAGCCGATAGTTCCTGCTGCAACAATCCATCCCGGCGTTTTTTAGCGGTGGTAAAGAAATTATGAATACGAGCACGGTCACCTTCCCGGATTGCTTGGGTGACCTGAGTTATTAACTGACTAAATTTGTCCAAGCTGTCAACAATCGGGGCGGCGTTGGTCATGCAAATATCTGCCCACATATCCGCGTTGGATGAAGCAACGCGGGTAGTATCGCGAAAACCGCCGCCCGCTAGTTTAATACTACTGTCCTGATCTTCCGAATAAGCTAACAGATTAACAAGTGCAGCTGCGCCAATATGCGGTACATGACTAATCAAGGCCGTGCATACATCATGTTGTTCAGCTTCCATGACTGTAATTCTTGCTCCCGTTAAACTAATAACTTGCCGAACCAAATCAACCGCCCTCTTGTCGGCTGTTTGCTTCGGGGTAAGAATATACCACTTGTTATCAAAAAGCGCAGCATCAGCAGCCTCTATACCGTTTTTTTCCCGTCCGGCCATTGGATGACCGGGTATATAATGAATGCCTGCTGGTAACAGAAAAGCTATTTGTTGCATAAGATAACTTTTCGTACTGCATGTATCTGTAACAATAGCGCCTTGCTTTAAGTAAGGCGCTATTTCCTTTGCCAAAGCCGCTGCTTGCAGCACAGGAGTACATAGAAAGACTATGTCCGCGTCTTTAACCGCTGCTTTACTATCTATAGTAATACTATCGGCAGCCCCCAACAGACGAGCCGTGTTAAGCGAATCCTCACTGACATCGACACCGGTAATCCGGATATTTGCGCCTTGAGCTGCCCGTAATGCCAAACCAAGTGATCCCCCAATGAGTCCCATACCGATAATGGTAATACGTTTAGCAGGTATAATCATGCCATTCGCCTGCCTACCGCCGAAGCGACGGCTCCCACTTCAGTCATCATCATATGGAAGTTTTCGGGAGTTAATGACTGATTGCCGTCAGACAGCGCTTCGGCCGGGTTTGGATGAACTTCAATCATCAAACCATCCGCGCCTCCGGCAATTGCCGCTTTAGCCATAGGCCGCACTAGCTTCCACAAACCGGTTCCATGGCTTGGATCAACAATCACCGGTAGGTGACTTATATTCTTTAAAGCCGCCACCGCACTTAAATCCAGAGTATTGCGGGTGTAATCTTCAAAGGTCCTAATACCACGCTCGCAAAACATCACGTTGTAATTACCTTCACTCATAATGTATTCGGCAGCATGCAGCCATTCATTAATGGTAGCCGCGATACCGCGTTTTAGCAGTACCGGCATACCGCTTTTTCCTACTGCCTTAAGCAGTTGGAAGTTTTGCATATTGCGTGCTCCAATCTGCAGAACATCAGCATATGCACTTACGACAGGCACAGATTGAATATCGACAACTTCTGTAACTACCTTCAAGCCGGTTACTGCTCTGGCTTCCGCCAGCATCTCCAACCCTTTTTCTTCAAGGCCTTGGAAGGAGTAAGGTGAGGTCCGCGGCTTATATGCGCCACCACGTAGAAATTGGGCGCCAGCCTCTTTGACAATTCTCGCTGACTCCAGCAATTGCTCCCGACTCTCGACAGCACAAGGTCCTGCCATAATTGTTAAACTTTGTGCACCGACAAGAACTCCGCCGATATCAATTACGGTATCCTCATTTTTAAACTCCCGGCTGACTAACTTATAGCCAGCAGTGACCGATATTGTTTTTTCTACGCCGGCGAGTGCCTCCAAGGGCAACTGGGCCATCATTTTTTTCTCGCCAATTAAACCGATAATTGTTCGTATTTTGCCTTCTGACAGATGAACCTTTAATCCGGCTCCGGTTACACGGGCAATCACATGCTCAATTTCCTTCTGGGTAGCAGTTGGACTCATAACAATAATCATGCTCTATCGCCTCCATAAAAAAATAAAAAAGCCTCATCCCTATACAGGGACGAGACTTATCTCGCGGTACCACCCTGCTTGCTTTAAAAATAGCAAGCCGCTTACATCAGGTACAGGAAATCCGATACCCTAGCCTCTAATAACGGTGGCGTTCCGGCGCAGTCTACTTGTATTACGTTCGACTTGCTGCTCACGGGTGTATTTCAATAAGCACGCCTACCGGGTCGCACCCCCCCCGGCTCTCTGCTAATAGCGCCGCCAATTTACTTATCCCGCTCATTGCATTTGAATTATACTATTGCTGATGACTATATCAAATAACTGGAGTACTGTCAACAAAAATCAATCTAGTTAATGGCTTTTCTTAAAGTTAAATTATACCATTCAGTTCCCATTTGACTCTGCTGCACCCAGCCATCATTTGTTAGTTCTTGAACTAATGCTTCTAACGCCTTAACATGCTTTTTGTTTTTAGGATCAGGCTTAAATGAACATGACATAATTTCAATCTTGGGTGACTTATTTATAATATTATCTGCCGCATCATTGTCTTTTATTCCGTCTGTACTGACAAGCCGTGCCTGAAATTCGCCAATATCCCTGGGAAAGATTCCCCACTTTTCACCAATTGTTTGATAAATAATCTCACAAATAAGCTCTTCCTGAGCTGCTTTTTCACAGTTCATAGTCATGGCTTTTTCTGGCTGGGCTTTACCGCAACTATGACAGAATCTAGCTTCAGCTGGCAGCTTTACCCCGCAGTATATACAGTACATATGAATTGCTCCTTATCCTCATAACCTGCTCTAACTTTTAATAGGTATCTTAGCACTTTAACATAAATCCACTCTATTAACCCTTATATTCTTCCAGCGCTCTGGCGAATTGATCTGGGCACGATGTGCTTTTATCGCCGCATCTTATTCCTTTAAGTCTATTAATAACATCTTCTACTTTCATACCTTCGGCTAAGCGTCCAACACCCTGCAAATTACCGGGACAACCTGATTTAAACTCCACATTTTTTACGATACCATTTTCTACGGTAAATTCGATTTTTGTCGTGCAAACGCCGCTAGTTATATAAGTCGCCATTTATCACATTTCCTTTCTAAGTTGGATATTATGGCATAATTATATCATGATTGCCGAATAGCATCAGTATTTATTTAGATTATAAGCGACGGACAGCGTCAATTAGCGGTGGAACTACCTGCTTTTTCCGGGACATAACTCCTGGTAAATACCAAATTCCATCAGGCCGTCCCTCGCCAAAAGCAGCGGCAATTAATCCGGATGGTTGACCATAATATAAAAGGTAGGTAGACTCATCCATAATACCGGTGACAAGTAATATTCCCATACTATATTGCTCTTTTTGACAAACAGCCTGTAGCGCTGCCTTAAGTTGGTCTTGCAGTTTCAGCACCGCTTCCGGATCCATGACTGAAATTTGACTGATAGCTACAGTATAGTCGCCAATCTGAAACTCTTTCAAATCAGTCGAAACAATATCACTTGGAGTTAATTTGTCAATAACGGAACCTGCTTTCAGCATGGCCATACCATATTGCTGAATATCCAGGTCAGCGATTTGTGCCAATTTTTGAGCAGTATCCCTGTCCTTTTGGGTTGAAGTCGGGGATTTAAACAGCACTGTATCTGAAATTATTGCCGATAACAATAGTCCAGCAATATTTTGGGGTATCTCTACATTCCGGTGCCAATGCATATTGGCAACAATCGTAGCTGTAGACCCAACCGGTTCATGTCTAATAAAAATCGGCTCACTGGTTTCTAAGCCGCCTAACCGGTGATGGTCAACAATCTCAACAATTTTAGCTTCTTCAATACCATCAACTGCCTGGGAACGTTCGTTATGGTCAACTAAAATAATTTGATCCCGGTCCGGTACAATCAAACGGTTACGATCAATCAAACCTACTAACTTACCGTCTTGAACGACAGGATAATTACGGTAATTAGTACGAATAATAGTACTTTTTATATCTGACACCAGATCATCCGGAGCAAATGAAGTAACATTTGTCTTCATAATTCTTCGTACCGGAATACTCTGGTTGATCAAGCGTCCACAGGTATATGTATCATGAGGCGCTCTAATTATATAAGTGCCTGCTTGTCTGGCAGCCGCTTCCACCTCGGCCGCTACGGCAAAATCGCCAGTAATAATAAGGCAGGCAACGCCAACTTCAATACAAGTTAATTGCACATTTGTCCGGTTGCCAACCAAAACAATGTCGCCAGGCCTGATGACCTTTGCCATAGTTTGCGTACGGGAAGCAGCTATTTTTACCCGGCCTTCAATCCGTTTACCTAGATCATCACCGCATATCAGCGTACCATTGAGGCACCGGAGAACTCCTGCATAGTCAACGCCGGTTTCCCGCAAATCCTGCATACCTAACTCATTAACATAGCGCTCGGCCAAATCGCCGACGGTAACAATACCAACTAAGCTGCCATCCTCCTCTACAACCGGAATTGACTTAACATTATGCTGCTTAATAAGTTGGCCGAGTCTTCTTAACGTATTCCAGGGATGAATGGTGACCATTTCTTCATGCATTACATCTTTGGCCCGCGGGTATATGTCAAGGATAAGCTGCGGTGGCTGGATACCGAAAGAATCCAGAACATACTTGGTTTCAGAGTTTATTTTTCCGGCACGCGCCGGGACTACATATTCACCTAACGCTTTTTTTAGATGGGCATAACCAATAGCCGAACAAATCGAATCTGTATCCGGATTACGATGACCAATTACATAGATGGGTTTGGACAAAAACTCTCACTCCTAGAACATTAATTTCGTACCGCTTAGTAGTTTTTAATACTATAGATGTACGCATTTGCTGCATCTTTTGCAAAGAACAATCCGCATTCTTATATGATTTTTTTAGTATATGTCACTTTAGTGCGGAATAACTCTTCAATTCGCCGCCGCCAGTGTAATCCCCTTCCTATGACAACACGGTTAATAAATGCATCTGTTAACATATATACTACTAGAAAAAGCTTATGTAAAAGTGGTGATAACCATGCGAGTAAGATTCGGCTATGTAGCGATTGCCCTCAATATCGTTGAGGGCTCTCCGAATAAAACAGTTACCGTAAAAACTCTCGAAAAAATTGACTCTCCCGAAGGCCGCCTCAACCGGCTGCGTCGCCTTGCCAAGGAAAACCTTGTCAATACACTGCGTATTTTACGTTATAATTCGGCTCATAGTATTTACGTTTACCGCTTTACGTCTAAAACGATACCACTAGCTACCCATCCCCTCGTAACCGATTGGAATTATATACAGGAGTTTACAACTGAATGGCGGGAAATTGGTGAATACGTCAAAGCGCACAATATGCGGGTAAGCGCTCACCCCGATCATTATACTTTGTTGAACAGTCCAAAAGAAGAAGTTTTGTCCGCGTCGCTGAAAGACCTCGAATATCATGTTAATATGCTGGAAGCAATGGGGCTTCCGACAGCTCCGCAATTGGTTCTTCATATTGGAGGCGTATATAAAGATAAAACAAATTCCCTTGATAGATTTGTAACGAATTTTAATCGGTTGCCTGACCATATACGCCTTAGGCTTATGCTGGAAAACGACGACAAAGTGTACACAGCAGCCGAAGTTCTTTCTCTTTGCCAACAGCTTAATGCTCCCATGGTACTCGATATACATCATCACGCCTGTGTGAACAATGGAGAGAATTTAGCGGAAATATGGCCGGCTGTTTGCCGAACTTGGAAAAACACCATACCCAAAATACATATATCCAGTCCTAAAAACACAAAAGACTTTCGCAGTCATGCAGATACTGTCAATCCATCCGACTTTCTTCCGTTCCTCGCTATGACAAAAGAATTTGGACAAGACTTTGATGTCATGATTGAAGCTAAAAATAAAGACCAGGCACTTTTTTCGCTGTTAGATCAGCTGGAAAATGTACCTGGTATAAAACGGGTTGAACAAGCCGTTATTGAACTTTAGCTTATCTTGCACACTCGCTGGCTTCACCCTTCATAATCTCTAAACCATGCCCCAATGAGGGTAAAATAAACTCTAAACATTCCCTCACCCCTTTGGGACTACCTGGAAGATTGATTATTAAGGTTCGTCCGCGAAGGCCGGCCACCGCACGAGATAACATGGCCCGAGAAGTTTTTTCCAGCGACTTGGCTCGCATAACTTCCGGAATACCTGGTACTTGACGGTCAATAACATCCAGAGTAGCTTCCGGTGTAACATCCCTTGGTCCCAAACCGGTTCCGCCAGTTGTAAGAATAAGATCTATCTTCAAATTATCGGCCATATTAATCATAGCTTGGCTGAGTGCTTCCCGCTCATCGGGAACAACGACATAGTGCTTTACTTCGCCAAACTCAGCCAGCATCTCGGCAATTACCTTACCGCTCAAGTCTTCACGCTCACCACGTGATCCCTTGTCGCTGGCTGTAATAATGCCTATATTAAACACTTTCAATCACCTCAATTGTATCGCCTGTTGCTACCTTACCACCTATTACAACAATAGCGAATATGCCTTCCTTAGGCATAACACAGTCACCCGCCTGATAGTAAATATTGCAGCGGGTATGGCATTCTTTACCGATTTGGCTGACCTCAAGCAAAGTCTCACCCATTTTAAGCTTTGTACCAATCGGCAAAACCGGTAGATTCAGCCCCTCAGTTGTTATGTTTTCAGCAAAATCGCCGGGATTAACATCCAAACCCATTTTACGCATTTTTTCAATACTCTCTAAAGCCAATAGGCTTACCTGGCGGTGTTGAAAACCAGCATGAGCATCGCCTTCAAGACCAAGTCCGACTAGCAAATTAGCCTGTCCAACATTTTTTTTGCGTTCACCTTTGTTTTTACTGGTACAAACAGCTACAATTTTTCCTTGCATTTATTTATCCTCCCTAATATAGTTGCCGCTTTTACCGCCCGACTTCGCCATCAGCCGTACGTACTCGATTGTCATACCTTTATCTACTGCTTTACACATATCGTAAATAGTTAAGGCAGCCACTGAAACAGCGGTTAATGCCTCCATCTCCACGCCGGTTTTCCCGGTTGTCTTAACAATGGCTTTTATATCAATTGCGCTTACTGCATCATCAATGATAAATTCCAAATTGACGCCGGTTAAGAGCAGTGGATGACACATGGGGATTACATCCCAGGTGCGTTTGGCACCCATGATCCCAGCTACCTGAGCGACACCTAATACATCGCCTTTACCCATTGCTCCTTGTTTGACGAGCTCGAGCGTGGCAGGCTTCATTGTAATCCGGCCTTCGGCCACAGCTTCCCGCTTGGTCTCATCTTTAACGGTAACGTCAACCATGCGCGCTTTGCCTGAATTATTAAAATGTGTAAGTTCCATTAAAGTATCTCCTTCCTAATCTAGCCGCCAATTTGTGACATCTTCCTAAAAAACCTTTTGTCCGGCTGAGACTTGGCTAATGTATGCCCTTGTGGTTTTTCGGCAATAGCACTGTAGAACAACTCTGCAATTTGCTCATCTGTAGCGCCATTTCTGAGTGCAGACCGAACGTCAATTTCCTGGTTAGACAAAAGACACGGTTTAAATTTACCATCTGCAGTTAAACGAAGGCGGTTGCACATACCACAAAAATGTTCGGACATCGGCGTAATAAAGCCAAAAGAGCCTTTAGCTTTGGGTAAACTAAAATATTTCGCCGGGCCATTTCCATAAATATCAAGCACAGGTTTTAATGTGCCCTTGCCGAAAGAGTTTATCTTTGCTTTAATTTCTTCAATACTTGGACCTGCTCCCACTTGATTATCGCCTATCGGCATATATTCGATAAAGCGCACAGAAATGTGTTCACGATGCACCAAGTCAACAAAATAGACTAAATCGCAATCAGTTATTATATCAGTAAGAACAACATTGAGTTTTACCGGCGTTAATCCTGCAGCTAAAGCCGCATCTATTCCGTTTAACGTATCGGCAATATTTCCGCCACGGGTAATTTTCCTGAACCGCTCCGGGTCAATTGTGTCCATACTGATATTTACTCGTGTTAATCCGGCAGCCTTAAGCTTGTCCGCCATATCGGCAAGTAAACTGGCATTGGTCGTCATCGACAAATCAGTTATGCCTTCTAGTTCCGAGATACTCTGGACAAACCGGACAATTCCCTTACGCACAAGGGGCTCGCCGCCGGTAAGACGAATTTTTGATACACCCTGCCTACTGACAATCTGTATTACCCGCAGCAGTTCTTCATAAGATAGTATCTCGTTGTGTGTCAGCAGCTTTACTCCTTGTTCCGGCATACAGTATGCGCAGCGAAAGTTACATCGGTCTGTAACTGAAACCCGCAAATAGTTAATCTGTCTGTTGTGACAATCGTACATAATATCAGTCCTTTGCGGTTTCTTTATTTAATAGCTTTCTTTCAAGAAAGTCAGTCATCTCGATTGGATTATCAAGTGCAAAATGAGGTATCGCTTCATAAAGTTCAGCATCTGCTACAACCGCAAGAAGTTCCGGCTTTGAACCCAATGGCTCATTCCCTGCCGCTTGGCGGTATACTTCGATCTTCGGTTTCGATTCCTTTTTATACCCTTCGGTAAAAATTATATCGACATTGTCTATCGAACTGATTATTTGGTCAAGCGTCAGTTCTTGGTCAGTCTTCCTAATCATAGCCACTTTATATGGAGAAGCTAAATATACTATGTCGGCCCCGGCCTGTGCATGCCGCCACGTATCTTTTCCAGGCTTATCTATAGTGAAATCGTCATGGTGATGTTTAATAACAGCTACTTTATATCCACGTTGCTTAAATTCCGCTATTAATTTTTCCAAATAGGTGGTTTTTCCGCTATTGGACCGCCCTACTACAGATATTACGGGAATCATGTTGTCGCTCCTTTTACAGCAGGCTGAATATTGATTATTTTTTTAATTCTCCATCATAAGTATTTAACCTTCCGCCAATTTCTTATGATAAAACTTTTTATTGTTTGCAGGAATTTATTTGGTTTCCGATAAAAACACTATATATTACCATTCAATCGGAGGTGTACTATGGCAACTTTGACCTTTTACGGACATGCTTGCTTTACTTTGCAAAGCGAAAACACAACCTTATTATTCGATCCTTTTTTTACCGACAATCCGGTTAACCCTGCGACTGCTGACAAAATTGACTGTAGTTATATTTTAGTCAGTCATGGCCATTTCGACCATCTCGGCGATACGATAGCTATCGCCAAACGTACCGGCGCCACAGTAATTTCGACTGCCGAAATAGCTTCCCTAGTGGCTGAACACAACTGCGAAACTGCCAAAATGCATTTAGGTGGTAAGCAGACATTTGATTTCGGCTATGTCAGGGTTACGCCCGCTTTTCACGGTGCGGGCGTTCCCGGCGGACACGCTGCCGGGTTCATTGTTAATTTTTGGGGCAAAACCATATACTTTGCCGGCGATACTGCTCTATTTGGCGATATGGCGCTTTTGGGGCGTCTGGAGAAAATTGATTATGCGTTGCTGCCAATTGGCGATAACTTCACTATGGGACCTGATGATGCTGTAGAAGCAGTTAAGATGCTACATCCAAAAGCTGTAGTTCCCATGCATTATAACACCTGGCCGGTTATTTCCCAATCCCCTGAAGCCTTTAAAGAAAAAGTAGAATCAATAAACATTCCTGTACATATTATGATTCCCGGACAAACTATTGAATTGTAAAACGCAACACCGTAAATAGCAAAAGCGTCTGTGCCAGCATTCTGACACAGACGCTTTTTTTGCTTATAATTCTTTAACCATAGCAATCTCATCACAATTAGGGAACTTGGGACAGTTGATACATTCCTTCCACATCTTATGGGGTACGCTTTCTTTTGGTACTTCTTTAAAATCAAGCTTGGCAAAAAAACCTGGCTGATAAGTTAAGGCAAACAAAGTTTTAACGCCAAGTTCCCGGGCTTCTTCAGTCAGCATATCTACTATCCGGCGCCCGATACCGCTCTTGATTTTATTCGGCTCAACTGCTAACGCCCTGATTTCGGCAAGCTCGTTCCATACCAAATGCAAAGCAGCTACCCCTACTATCTTGCCGTCTTCTTCCGCTAATATGAATTCCCGCAAACCTTCATACAGCACATTGCGCGCCCTAGCTAACATAAGTCCTTTTTCGGCATAATCGTTAATTATTTTGAGGATATCTTCCACATCACTAAACTTTGCTTTCCGAAAAATCATAATTTATCCTCCAGTTTTATGAATTATTATACATCTATTGCTATAAATATACAAGAATCGTTTTTATTAATTTTTGCTGCTTGGACATAAATTATTTAGAGGACATCTACCACAAGCTGGGTTAGTTGCTTTACAAACCTTACGCCCATGCCAAATAAGCCAGTGATGGGCATCACTCCATTTTTCCCTGGCAATTGCCTTCATAAGACCCTGTTCTACAGCTAAAGGCGTATCGCCTATCGCTAAGTTAAGCCGGTTGGCTACCCGGAAGACATGAGTATCTACAGCGATTGCAGGAACACCAAATAATTGGCTTACCAAAACATTGGCCGTTTTTCGACCTACGCCTGGTAATTTTACTAAGTCTTCAAAGTGGTTAGGTACTTGTCCTCCATATTCTCGGCATAAAATCTCGCAGGTAGCAATTATATTTTTTGCCTTACTCCGGAATAAGCCACAATCCCGAATTTCTTGTTCTAAACCGGGTTGTCCTAATGCAAGGATTTTCTCAGGCGTATTATACTTAGGAAACATCCTGGCTGTAATAATATTCACTCTTGCATCTGTGCATTGCGCCGATAAAACAACAGCAATCAAAAGTTCAAATGGTGTCGAGTAGTTTAACGCTGTGGTTGTGTCTTTGTAATGTTTTTCTAAAATATCAAGCATCTCCTGCTTAATAGCCTTGGTAATACGCATGTCTGAGCCTCCTCTTTGCGTGTCAATGAAGCTATTGTACCCTATTTCCCTAAGCAATTCTAGCCGCTATCTTGTTGTTTTGAATCAAATTTTTTATAAAAACGTTAATACCTGTTTCCATTTTCCCAACTTTGTGGTATTGTCTTTTTACCAGATACTTTCTTTACACTTCATTGAGTTCTGGAATTAAAATCCGGGGGTGACTGTAACATGTAATCAATATTGTTCTAACCTTAAAAATTTAATAATGACGAAAGGAAGATGCGCATGAAGACCTCGTTTTTTAAATCCCTGCATACCCAAGTATTCCTTGCAATTATCGTCGGCGTAGCCTTAGGGCATTTCTATCCCGGACTTGGCGAAAGCATGAAACCACTTGGTGACGGATTTATAAAACTCATCAAGATGATTATTGCCCCTATTATTTTTTGCACCATTGTTACTGGCATTGCCGGAATGGACGATATCAAAAAAGTAGGTAGGGTAGGAGCAAAGGCCTTAATTTACT
>CAZCEN010000052.1:4291-14822 GCA_964497205.1 uncultured Sporomusaceae bacterium | reverse complement strand
TCCTCTAATTTCCAAGTCCTATTTTTTCTGCGCCTTAATAATATCGGCTATTCCGGTTTCCTTTACAATCTTGGTTAGCTTTATGTTATCTTCCGCCCAGCGATCACTAAATTCCTCTGGACCTAAGTATTGTACTTCCATTCCCATATCTAGCAGGATCTTTTTAAATTCGGGATCATTAATCATTCCTTTAAGACCGGCCGTAAGCTTTGCCTTTTCAGTTGCCGCAAGGCCTTTAGGAGCGACTATTCCATTGCAGAAATTAAAAGTTACATTTATCCCTTGCTCTTTAAATGTCGGTATATTTTCAAAACCAGGAATAGACATACGTTTTTCTACAGCCACCCCTAATATTCTAACCGCCCCGCTTTTTACATGTTCTTTAAAAGCGGCCGGATTTCCAATACTAAACTGCACATGTCCTCCCAATAAAGAAGTAATCCCCTCCGATTCACCCTTAAAAGGAACTTGGACAATGTTAATACCGGCTTCTTTACCAAGCATCTCACCCACAATATGTGTTGCCGTGCCTAATCCGCCATGCCCAAATTTAACTTCCCTAGGATGCTCTTTTGCATAACTGACTAAATCATTCAAGTTTTCTTAGGGACTATTCGTCAACACAGCCACTGCTATAGGTAAACTCACTACCTTGGCTAAAGGGTCTAAAGCAGTAGGATAATGATATCTTGTTTCTCCGTAAAGGGATTGTAATACAGTACTAGTGCCAACCGTACCAATGGTATACCCGTCCGGTAGTGCACCAGCAATTTGGTTCATACCAATCGTTCCACCACCACCGGGTACATTGACAACAACTAACTGTTGACCAAGATATTTGGGCGATGATTTTTCTAACGCCCTTGCCATTAAATCCATTCCGCCACCAGCGGCAAAAGGCACAATGATATTAATAGGTTTAGAAGGATATTGTCCCGAAGTTGTACTCTCCTTTGACATATTACTGCACCCCCCTAATATAATTGACATGCAGAAAAAACCTACCATTAGCGTAAGCAATTTATTTTTATAGCCCATCTGACTATCCCCAATTTGAAATTTTTGACCCTATTTTTTTTGTGCCTTAATGATATCGGCAATACCGGTTTCCTTTATAATCTTGGTCAATTTTACATTATTTTCTGCCCAACGATCACTGAACTCATTAGGGCCCAAGTATTCAACTGACATTCCAATATCAAGCATGCTTTGTTTAAACTCAGGGTCTTTAATCATTTCTTTAAGACCAGCAGTGAGTTTTGCCCGTTCTTCTGCCGGAATGCCTTTGGGACCGACCACTCCAATCCAAAAATTAAAGGCAACGTTAATTCCCTGTTCTTTTAAAGTCGACACATTTTCAAAACCTGGAATAGTCAAGCGGTTTTCCTCGGCAACCCCAAGTATTTTAACTTTCCCACTTTTCACATGTTCTTTCAAAGAAGACGGAGTACCTGGAATAAACTGCACATGTCCACCTAGCAAAGCAGCAAGAGCTTCCGAGTCACCTTTAAAGGGAACTTGGACAACTTTAATACCTGCTTCCTTGGCAAACATTTCACCTACAACATGTGCTGTTGTTCCTAAACCTGCATGTCCAAACTTAATTTCTCCAGGACGTTTTTTTGCATAATCAACCAAATCATTTATGTTATTCCACGGCTTATCAGCAAGCACTGCTATTACCGAGGGCGAGCTTACTACCTGGACTAAAGGCTCCATCGCAGTAGGGTAATGATATCTTGTTTCGCCATAAAGCGGTTGCAGTATCACATTAGCCCCAATAGCGCCAATGGTATAGCCGTCAGGTTTTGCTCCAACAATTTCATTCATACCAATCGTCCCACCACCACCGGTCACATTAGTAATTACTAAGGGCTGACCAAGATATTTTTTGGAGGACTTTTCTAACGCCCGTGCCATTAAATCTGCACTTCCTCCGGCAGCAAAAGGTACAATCACAGTAATAGGTTTGGTAGGATATTGAACAGAAGTTGTACTTTCTTTTACCAAGTTACTACACCCCCCTAACGTAATGGCTATACATAAGAAGCTTACCAAAAGACTGATGAGTTTTTTCCTGTAGCCCATTTAACAACCTCCCACCTCAGATTTATAATTTTTTGCCTGTTTCCAGGTCATGAACCAATTAGCAAAATGGTAAATAAGCAAAGCTACCCCTAACCAAAGAATCGTTCCCGATATTGGCCGCGAGAAAAAGAACCAGATACTGCCGTCACCAATGATTAACCCCTGCGCCAGGCCGCTTTCTAACGTTGGCCCGAGAATCAGCCCCAGCGCCAGTGGTGCCGGTTCATAGCCTGTCTGCTTCATAAAAAAGCCCAGTACTCCGAAAATAATCAGCAGCATCACATCAAACACACTATTATTGATGGAATAGGCCCCGGTTATGGTTATCATTAAAACAACCGGCATAAGAATATTGATTGGCGTTTTCAGCAAATAGGTAAATATACCAACAAGCGGCAGATTAATAATAAGCAACAGGACATTCCCGATATACATGCTGGCGATTAGTCCCCAAAACAGATCGGGATTTTGAGAAATCAGCATAGGCCCGGGCACAACGCCATGCAGCATAAACCCGCTTAGCATTACTGCCGCACTGGCAGAAAAGGGCAGCCCTAACGACAACAGTGGAATCATGGTAGCTGAAGCTGCCGCATTGTTGGCCGACTCCGGACCGGCAACACCTTCAATGGCCCCCTTACCAAATTCTTCCGGCCATTTACTATGCTTTTTTTCTACTGCATAAGAAACAAAGGTCGACATGGTAGCCGACGGCCCTGGAATCAACCCAATCAAAAAACCAATTAGCCCACCACGGAAAATAGGAGCTACCGAACGCCGCCACTCTTCTTTATTTGGGTAGAGTTCCCTGAACTTAAAGGGTAATACCTTCCTTTTTTCCTGGGTTTGTACCATGGTGTCTAGTATTTCACCTACACCAAATACGCCCATCGCCATGATGGCAAATTCAATCCCGCGTTGTAATGTATCAATGCCAAAAGCAAACCGGCTAATACCGGTCAAACTGTCCAGTCCAATAGTACCGAGCATAATTCCTAGCGCAACCATAAAACCTGACTTCAGCATGGATTTACCAGTCAACCGCATAAGGATTAGCAGCCCTATAGCCGCTATCGCAAAATACTCCGGTGGTCCGAACTTCAAGGCAAGTTCAGCCATAACCGGCGCAAAAAAAGTCAATCCCACCAGTCCCAAAGTACCCGCAATTAACGAGCCGATAGCCGCAATGGCCAAGGCGGCTCCTGCTCTGCCTTTTTTGGCCATCGCATAACCGTCTATACAAGTTACCAGGGAAGCAGACTCACCTGGAACATTTAAAAGTATTGAAGTCGTAGAGCCGCCAAACATAGAACCGTAATAAATACCGGCAAACATAATAATCGAAGAGGTTGCGTCCATTATCAGACTTACAGGCAGTAATAAAGTAATTGCCCCTAGCGGTCCTATCCCCGGTAAAACACCTACTAAGGTTCCGATTAGGACACCACAGGTACAGGCCAGTAGATTTACCGGCTGAATACTAACATAGAATCCGTCAATCAGCATACTCAAAATGTCCATTTAATTTCACTCCAACTATGGCAAATTACATCCTAATAGAACCGCAAAGATAAAGTAGAAGCTCCCCGCAATCCCCGCGGAAAGTAAACAAGGATTAATCCAGCCAGGCATTTCAGTGACTTTTAGCAAGTAAAACAAAATAACAAATGTAGTTGCGGTGTAGCCAATGTAAACAAATAAAGCTACGTAACACAGTAAGCCAAAAACCACAACTGTTAGCTTTCTCCAATTAACCTGGCTGGCGGCCTTAATTTGCTTCTTAAGCATTAATCTGCCAATAATGATAGCAGACAAAAAAATCGCGATACTTCCCGAAATTACCGGTAAAAAACCAGCCTTAGGCGCATTCATCCTGCCGAAAGATAAATCACAAGCAGCCCATACATAACCAATACTAACAAGCAGGAAGACAAAAGATAATGTTTTTTCTGCCATTTTAACACCTCATTAATTGGTTTGCGGCGTCGCAGCGGCGGCAAACTTAATCAAAAAGCGAGTCCCTTTGCCAGGCTCACTTTCTACTGTAATTGTGGCATTATGGCGCTGAACAATGCGGTAGCAAACTGCCAGCCCCAGACCGACACCGTTTTCCTTAGTTGTAAAAAACGGCGTTCCTAGTTTTTCTTTATCTTCAGGGGAAATGCCCACCCCTTGATCGGCTACAGACAACAATACTTCTCCTTGCTTATAAGCAGTACTTATAGTGATTTCTCCCCCGTTTGGCATAGCCTCTATCCCATTTCTGACTAAATTTAATATAAGCTGACGCATGCTGTTGTGATCCACACAGACAGCCGGAGTTTCGTGTAAATCCAGTTTTATATGGCAGTTATAGCGCAAAGCATCTGCGTCTAATAACGGAATGACTTCACAAATCATTGTATTTAAATCGGAATCTTTAAAGTGCATCGCCTTATTTTTTGCCAATGACAAAAACTCGGTTATTATGCTGTTGGCCCGGTCAATTTCGCTAATCATAAGGTCTAACTCTGATTTATATTCGGAAAATTTCGGTTTACTCCCCATATATTGCAAAAAGCCCCGCACCGTTGTCATTGGATTACGGACCTCATGGCCAATGCTGGCAGCCATCTCACCAATAATATTTAGCCTGTCCAACCTAGCCATTCGATCCGTTTGCTCACTTAAATACTGTAAAACCGGTGTCAATTCCGGGATTTTACTCTCGAACCCTTTGCTCTGCCCCGCTACAGTAGCTTCAGCAAACAAGGCAAGATCTTTCTTTAACCTAATAAATACTTCCTGAAAAAGCATAATGGCAATGAGCAGTGCAATAATGCCTCCTAACAGCAGCTTTTGCGTATTAGCCCAAAAAATTTCTTGCCTGACTCTATCTAAATTTATACAGGCAAACGTGTAGCCGACAACCTCATTATTGTACGTTAGCGGTTTGACAAAATACATGATTTGCGCACCATACCAAACAACTGAGTTACTTTTTTCCCCGGAACAGGATGCATCCCCAATATCGCACCAAGTTGTCTCTACACTTAACATAGGCTTTTCTAGCTCCGGCCCAATCGCAACTATCCGTTTATGTTTAGTGGAGTAAACACCGTATTTAACCACAGGCGAGGGCATAAAAATATTATTTAAGATTGGCTGAACTCTGTTATTAATAGCAAGCACTTGCTCTTCCAAGCTAATTGGATCAGCTACCGATGCTTCATTTATTATTAGGAACTCGGGTGGGATGACTGTCTGGAGATAAGCACTAAACCGATCCATATTGCGGCTAAGTACCGCGATTCTTGCTTGATAGGATATCCATTGATTATGCATTGTAAAAAAAATCATAAAAATAGAGATTATACATATTGCCTTGATATTTAATCTCGTGGTCAGATTGAATTGTCTCATGCTTTCCTCATCAGTCTTTCTTGGTAAAATATGAAGCGACTCAGTTATACAATATTTTGTATATATTGATAAAATTGGCAAATATTTCTTCTATTTCTATTCTCTATACTACAAATAAATTCCTTCTATTTTGCAGTATAATGGAAAATATTGTTTTAAATAGAAAGCTCCACCAGTCAACCCGGTGGAGCTTTACAGTGCCTTATCGCTTTTATTTATGCCTTTTTATCCACTACATAAACTTTTACATTTTTAATGCCAAAATCATACGCCTTATCGACTGAATTCATAGCAATATCAATCCGGTTACCTTTAATTGCTCCGCCGGTATCTTCGGCAACGGCATACTGCCCTGTACCATCCGGATATTCAATATAAACCTTCGAACCCAATGGAATAACATTAGGATCTACAGCAATGATTCCCGGCCTTACGGTTGTACCCATATACGTTTTATCACCCCATTGATCATTATCATGAGGGCCAGGGGCATAGGCAGTGGCTTTAATATTTAAAACGTCCTGGAAATTTTCTGGAGCATCGGGTGAAGCCTTATCCGTTGCCGGCTTGGCTTGCACTTGTTTATTCGCTGTTTTTTCAGACCCAGCCTGATCGGCAGTTTTCTCCGCACCCTGTAAGGCAGCCTGATCAGCCGCTTTTTCCGCAGTCTTATCGGCATCAGCAGCCTTTCCCGCGGCTTTATCAACAGCCTTTTCTGCGGCTTTATCGGCAGCCTTTTCCGCGGCTCTATCAGCAGCCTCTTTCGCGGCTTTATCAGCAGCCTTTTCTGCGGCTTGCTTTTCAGCCGCTTTGGCTTGAATTCTGATGGCCTTCTTTAACGGAACTTTGCTTTCTGTCTGCAAGTTAAACTGCCCTTTCGCACTATTTACTGTTTGTTGGATACTCGTATCCGGCTGAACGCCGGTATCAGGAAGAGCTGAAGCGTGAGCGGTTGCGGGCAACCCTGGGAGGAATGCGGACGAAACAAAGGCAACACCAGCAACTGCCGCTGCCGCCGCCATGCGTTTAATTTTTCGTTTAAGCGATTTGGTCTGCTTGCGGTGCGACTTGTGTTTCACTATCAATTCGCCTCCTTCCAAAACTATTATTTATAGTTTTGGCCAAAAGGCAGTTTCAATCCAAAGCATTTTTTAACAAACAGGATAACGAAAAAATTTGCAGCTACAAAAGCAACAATTTTCCAAGTTCTTCAACGGTTGAAGCTAAATAACCGGGTTTAGCCTGCGCAAGCTCCTCCTGCGTACCATAACCGTAAGTTACCCCAATAGATGCAATACCATTTTTTTGAGCGCCAATGATATCATGTTTTCTGTCGCCAACCATTATCACTCTGTCATAAATAGTGCCGGTCAATTCCTGCAAAGCAAAGGCAATGACCTCATCTTTATGAATCCGGGAACCGTCAAGATTACTGCCGACAATGGCCTTAAAAAACGGGGTCAGCCCAAAATGATCGATAATCTGTTCCGAAAATACCGTTGGTTTGGAGGTAGCCACAATCAACTCTTTCCCTGCGCTTTTTAATTGGGCAAGCAGTTCTTTAATCCCAGGATAAACAGCGTTCTCGTACATCCCGGTTTTGGCAAAGTACTCACGGTAATAGCCCACAGCCGCTTGCGCTTGCTCTTGATTTAACGAATAAAATTCCTGAAAGGATTCAACCAGCGGCGGACCGATAAAAGGGATAAGTTTATCTAAATCAGGTTCTTCCATACCAAACTTGACTAATGCATACTGTACCGATTTAGTTATCCCAATCTTAGGGTCAGTCAATGTTCCATCTAAATCAAATAAAATTACGTTATACTTCATACCATCGGCTCCTTATATTTATTGACAACCCCCTGAAAAACTTCTACAATTATATCTAAATAATAATAACCGTATAATTTTGGGAATATGGCCCAGAAGTCTCTACCGGCAACCGTAAATTGCCTGTCTACGTTAATACCCGTAGGAATTAAGCCTATCGGGAAGTTTCGCTCACATCTGCAAGCGGAGTTTCCAACTGAGGCTTTTTTGTATTTTCTGGCCACTCCCCCTTAAAACAGGAGGATATAATGGATTTATTAAAACAAAGAATTCAGACCGATGGCCTGATTCTAAATGATTCTTTACTCAAAGTCGACTCTTTCCTGAACCAGCAAATTGACCCGGAACTTATGTTGAAAATCGGTGAGGAGTTTGCCAACCGGTTTAGCAACGAAAAAATAACCAAAATCTTAACCATTGAATCATCAGGTATCGCCGTGTCGGTAATGACCGGTTTCATTCTTAAAGTTCCCGTAGTTTTCGCCCGCAAGAAAAAGCCCACCACAACCACCGACGACGTATATACCACAAAGGTCTATTCGTATACTAAAGGCGAAAGCAATATAATTACGATATCCAAACAGTTTTTGTCCCCGGAAGACAATATCCTTATCATTGATGACTTCCTGGCCAATGGAGAAGCCGCCGCCGGATTAGCCAAAATTGTTAAGCAGGCCAACGCCAAAGTGGTAGGCATTGGAATTGTTATTGAAAAGTCCTTCCAGCCAGGGGCTCGCAAATTAACCGAGGCAGGTTACCGGGTTGAATCCCTGGCCCGGATAAAAGCTTTTTCCAACGGCAAGGTGCAATTCCTATAACAGGATTACATTCAGAAGTGAGCTACAAGCAGACACTTACCGGTATACGGCTCTTCCTGCCTGATGGGAGGCTTAAAGCAAGAAAAACCTTTTTTAGCATACATGGGGTTATCCCAAGTATATACTATAACCACAAACGGTTCAGACCCATGAAACTGCCGTATCCGCTGCAGACGTTCCTGCAGCATCTGGGTATTAACACCGCGCCGTCGCCATTCAGGCAGCACAGTTGCCCAGGATAGTTCATAAACCGCAAAAGCGCACATCGACGGCGCCCAGGCAGCTACCCCGATAATCCGCCCATCTACTGCAGCCGTTATAAATTTAGCTCGAATATACCCGGGGATATCACCGTTTAAAAAAGCAGTCATTTCTGCTTTGACGTACAGCAAACTGGTTTCATCCCAGCCGCCTAGCCGAAAAACTTCGATCGCCTCTTCCAGTGTATCCTTTGTTAATTCTTGCATTTCGATTTCTTGCATATATTATCGCCCCAATCCTAACAAAACTTTGTAATGAATAATCAGAGCCATAATTCTCCTGTTTGAGAATTATGGCTCTGATTATTCGTTATGTAGTAAGTATTTTCCTGCTTATTCGATAAATAGTACCACCAACAAAAATAAGGCGGCACTTCGGCCAGGCAAGGCCGCCTTATTTTTTTGTTCCTACTGCAACTGTAAATTCTGTGGCTGATTATACGTCGATTGTTCGATCGATTCTTGTTCCTGCGGCTGTCTACGACTGCCTGCATAACGAATACCGGCAAACTCAGCCAGATCACTTTCTACAGTCACCAGGTCACTGCGATCCAAATCTTTCAACGCCTGTTTGCCAACTGCCTGGGCGGCAAGCTGCATTTCTACCGTGCACGATTTCAGGAAATTAGACAAATGGTTAGCGGCAATATCTACATCTAATTTGTCAGTCATCTTGCCGGTATACAGTGCCATCTGACTAGGCGGGGCCTGAGGCAGTGTTTTTAAAGTTTGTACATGCATTGCTGCCATCAAGGCGATAGTGCCGATATACACAGCGTCAGCCCCTAGCGCCATAGCCTTAAGGAAATGTCCGGGCGTCGTCATGCCGCCGGTAACAATAACACTGAACCGATCTCTTAGGTTATTATCTTGCAGCCAGTCAATGGTTCTAACAAGCGTATGGAAGGTTGGTAATCCAACACTATCCTGCAGGGTAGGGTTCGCGGCTGCCGTACCGCCTTCCGAGCCGTCAACAACTATGTAATCTGCTTTGGTTTGGGCAATTATCGCCAACTCATACTCAATATAATCAGTTCCGGCAATTTTTACTCCCACCGGCACATCGTACTGTTCTTTCATAGAATTAATCATTTTTATATAATCCTGCGGCGTTTGTTTGCCAGGCATCCGGGCATAAATAGTATTCCCCTGTCCTTCTTCCAAATGCCAGGCCTTACGAAGATGGCGGCCAATCATCGTTGCAGGCATTGGTTCATCAACAGCCCCGCCCCAGGCTCCTTGCCCTAATTGAATTTCGATGGCGTCCAGCCGGCTAAGCTGTTCCTGACCATTTAGCTGACCGCCCCGGTGGTATTGGCCTATCAGATACTTGGCGGCATCGCGTTCTTCATTAATAACGGCCGATTCGCCGGTATTGGTAGAGGTGCCGGCCATGGCTGAGCCTTTGGCCAGCGCCATTTTCATAAGCAAACTCAACGATCCGCCATAGGACATACCTGTAATCATGATTGGTATATCTAACTTAAGTGGTTTTTTGGCTGTAGGACCAATGATTGTTTCAGTATCTACCTGGGTATAATCAGGGTTTGGCAATTGAAATAACTGCCTAGGGTTAAGTAAAATCTTGTCCCAGGGAGACAATACGATCGGACTTCCCAAAGGTCTTGTCAATTCCTTGCCCACTTCGGCCCGCATAGCCGCCTCGAACATAGCGCGGGGCGACAATTTTTCCATAACCGTTACCATTAGAAACGGATTATCCGGGTAGTCTTCGGTAAACATCTTAGCCATAGCCTCATCAGCCATGGGATCGAGCATCTTCATCATCATCCAGCTCAAAAGCATGGATATCACCTCCGTATTCTACCCGATAGTTTACCCAATCAGCTAATAACTATTGCAGCAAATACTGCTGGGGCAATAGTTATCTTTTTTAAAGATTTTTATTGTTAGTCCATGTAATAATGCTATAATGAATATGATACAATTGACATTTAGATATAATGAGGAGTGCGAGGTTACCTATGAACGAAAAAAACCTGGACCGCCTTGAGACATTAATGGAACAGCTAGTTCGTACTGTCGGTAATATCGGCGCCGATATTGAAGAAGTCAAAAATGAAATTATTGAAATCAAATCTACTATGGCCACCAAAACTGAATTAGCCG
>CAZCEN010000052.1:0-4191 GCA_964497205.1 uncultured Sporomusaceae bacterium | reverse complement strand
TATATTTTTAGTTTTTATAACGCTTTTTAATAGCCACTATGACCGGAACGCTAATAGCCATTGCAATAATAGCTTCAGGAACTCCGTTTACCAGAGCTATGCTATAGATAACTTTGGTTGCCGCACCAACGTCAATACCTCTTGTTTGCGCGAACTGAACGGCATACAACAGATAGATCATTGTCAGTACGCCAAAAGTATTGGTAAGCGAGCCGACAATGGCACCTACGCCAATGCGCACTCCTTCATTTTTACTCCAAGTCCATTTATAAGCATAATAGGCGGTAATGCCGATCAGTACCCGTGGCAATACCGACACAAGCGGATTTATAAAAGCAAAAGAAAGAATGTTCGGGGTGGTTAAACTCTGGATAATGCTAAATATCCCGAAAAGCAGACCAATCATGGCACCAACCAGCGGTCCTTCTAAAATAGCGCCAATAATAACTGGAATTTGCATAATGGTGGCTTTCGCTGTCGGCAGCGGAATAAACCCAAATCCTGATAAGCCTAACATTATGGAAATAGCTGACAGCATACCGATGATGGCAATTTGTCGTACTCCGAATTTACCCGCTGACCGTAAAGATTCCGTCTTTTCCATTTTTCATTACCTCCGTTCTTATTCCCCTTTGGGATATAAGTCGTTTATTCAGGAGCTTTACAGGCACCGTCAGTCCGGTTTCTCAGAATACCAGCTGTCATGACGGCTTTTTTTTACTCCGCCTACATATTATCATATCTTAGGGTAAATTGGTATAATTTTTTTTGAAAAGTTTACTTTACTATTTCTCAGGTATTAATAAGCAAACTAGCCCGACAAACTGATTGTAAACCGGCAGTATCATCAGCGAGGACAGCACATTAAACAGAGTGTGGATAATGGCCACCTGCGTGCTAAAATCTGTGCTAAACCAACCGGCAGCAATCACCAGCAGTTTTGTTAGCGGAAAAAAGATGGCGACACCAAGCACATTCAGCAGAATGTGCGATAAAGCAACCTGTCTGGCAGCTCTTGGTGCCGCTGCGCTGAAAACAACAGAAGATACACAAGAACCAATGTTATTTCCATATACTACATAGGCAGCTGTCACAATGTCGACATATCCCAGATCGGCCAGCAGCATAAGTAACGCAGTGGCGGCACTGCTTGATTGAAAAATAATGGTGGCAACAATTCCGCCCCAGATACCATACAGCGGCTGCTCTTTCGCTTGGACCAAATACGCTGCCATCTCCTGGAACTGCGACATACTGGAGATCCCCTGAACGAGTAACTCAACTCCTGCCAGCATGCTTAAAAGTCCGGCGGCGGCTAATCCCAGATACCGGAATTTCTTTACCATGGTCGACAATAGAACAAAAGCAATGAGCGGCAAGATGTACTCTAAAGGAACAGCGACAGTGACCAACTGCACGGTGGAGCAAGTGCCGATATTTGCCCCCAATATAATTCCCAGGGCCCGACGGAAAGACAGGTAATCGGCGCTGACAATGCCGATTGTAATCAAACATACCGTTGTACTGCTTTGTAATAATGCGGCCGCTACTGCACCCAACAGCAGGCCGCGCCATGGTGTCTTAGTCAAATTGACAAGCACCTTATGCAGTTTATACCATAAGGCTTTTTTCAAGCCATAACGCATGATGAAAATGCCGCCAAGCAGCATACCTAACCCTACAAAAAATTCGACCATACCTTTCCCCTCCAACATAATTTATCTCTACTACCATATGTTAGAGGGGCCGTAGGTATGGCACATTTTTTACGGGCTATTTACTATGCATCATATCTTCAGAAACACTGGATAACTCTGTAGCCATGGATGCAAATCCCTGGCTGGCTTTCGCCATTTCCTGAATAGACTGTTCCTGGATTTGCACAGTTTTATCAATACTTACTATCTTTTGATTCATTTGCACGATAGACTCTTGGATTTGGTGTAAGGACGTATTGATGTTTTTGACTGACTCGGCGCTTACGGCAGCAAGCTTCCTGACTTCTTCAGCCACAACACTGAACCCCCTGCCGGCTTCACCGACACGGGCAGACTCTATAGCAGCATTCAATCCCAGCAGATTGGTCTGGTTGGATACATTTCTAATAAAAGCAACAATTTCGTCAGTATGCTTAATGGTAGCGGCCAGTCCACCACTCAGCTGTCCAAGTTCGCCGCAAATATTCGCTAACTCCTGCGCACCCGCCGCAATTTCCTCCATACTGGCGCTAAATTCCTCAGACGAAGCCGCAAGTTCACTGGAAATAGATCGGATTTTCTCCTGATTGACGATAGCTTGGGTTGTAATAACACAGCCAATGGTAGCTGTCCTCTCTTTTATGGGATGCGCGCACGCAATATAAGGAACACCAAAAGCCGATTGCTCCTTGGTTATCAAACGAATAACCTTACTACCTGTTTTAATACACTGCTCACTGACCTGCCCTTGCATAGGTTGTCCTGCTTTAATTCCGAGGTCAAAAGACTTACCAGGCACATATGCAGTGTAAAGTCCGTCTTTAATTACCGATACCCCTACATCCTCAATAATAACATCATTAATGTAAGGGGCTAATTCAGTAAATAACCGCAAAATTTCTTCTCCGGAATGCTGTTGCATAGTGTCGCCTCACTTATATATTTTTTAATGCTATTGTTTTGCACTAATTAGTAAATTAGTAAGTATTGGCCTGAAATCAAAGCTACTATCAATATCCTAATAAAGAGCTGATTTATTTTGATAAATTCTATGCAGAGCAGCATTTTCCTGCATTATGTTTCATATTGCATCAATTTTCCCAATATTATATTTTATTTTTGCAAATGAAACGGAACATAAATCACCTCAAATTTAGTTAATTAAAAAGAAAATGGCCGGTATGGAGAAATCAGGCATAGTTTACGCCTAATTTTTCCATACCGGCCTGCACAGTACCCATAATACTACCTATGCTTTACCCGCCAGTATTTCCTATTTTGTTCTGCCTACCGCACAAAAACGGCCGCAGCCTAGATTTTTGATATAAACTGTACTGCCGTCCTCATTTTGCACGGCCATACAGTCGCCTACCAGTTCCGGCACCGTTACTTTTAGCAGCTCCGCAATTTTAGTAACAAGACTATTTCCCGGCTTCCAACGATCGGCTTCATAGTGTTCAATTGCCACAATCGACACACCTAACGATTCTGCCATTTCTTCCTGAGTCATGCCGCAGCGTTCACGTAATGACCGCAGCTTCTCACCAATCATTCTTATCCCCTCTTATTCCTCGATAATAAAAAATAATAATACCAAACCAAGACAGTCGAAACTGCCATGACTGCGCCTTATCAAGGCAAAATAATAGACCGGTACAAAAATACCAGGCATAAGAAAAACCTCTTTGCCTCATACCTTCGTACCGGCCTACCCAACACCAAGCTTTTGCCTCGTGCCCTGTCCACCAGCCCGTTGGTTATGTTTCCGCTCCTATCTGAAGGCTGGTAGCAAACACTTTTTAGTGTTATCCGCCACTCTTCTCCAGACATCTAAGTTTTTTCTCTAAATTGTTTTCCAATATATATATTTCGACTCGTTCGCCGGTTTTTGTACTTATATCACAGTGACTACTAATGACCTTACACTCTGTAAGCCTTGCGACCAGCTCCTCAGCTTGATTACTAAAAGTTTCCCTGAGTATCTGGCGCATTTCCTTTACTACCTGCCGCCCCTTATCGGTTTTGGCTAAATGAGTCTCCTCGACAGTGAGTACTCCTTTAAACCGTACGAGGACCATATCTTCAATAATATATGTCCGGGTTTCGACAGGTCCGCGCCCAACCTGACTGCGCTGCAATTTAATAAAAGAATCACTTATAGCCGCTTCCAATACGGCTTTTTTTGGGGCCATTACTTTATCGTACCTCCAACTGTCCGGATTTCTTCTTGTAGAAGCCCGGAAAAACAAAAAGAAGACCCTAAAAGGTCTAACGACCCCTTGCTTTAGCCTACGAAGTTAGCTGACGGGTAGGATGGCAAGAGATAAGACATCCCTTCTGCATTAACAGAATTAACCCCAA
Organism: uncultured Sporomusaceae bacterium; assembly: GCA_964497205.1. Taxonomy (GTDB): domain Bacteria; phylum Bacillota; class Negativicutes; order Sporomusales; family Sporomusaceae; genus Sporomusa. The sequence continues at coordinate 133 of CAZCEN010000052.1, read as the reverse complement.
AAAGTTGGTTCCTCCGCTTCCATACTGGAACTCGGCCTTATGCTGTTATAAATACTATACTCCCGGAACTGCTAAAAGAAAAGCTGCAATTAGAACAATGGCGGCTAACGGCAAATGGCTATCCTACAAATAA
>CAZCEN010000051.1:0-15483 GCA_964497205.1 uncultured Sporomusaceae bacterium | reverse complement strand
CTCATTGACCCGCTGGATTACGAACCGTTTGCCAATCTCATGGCGAGATCGTACTTAATACTGACTGACTCGGGCGGCATTCAGGAAGAAGCTCCTGCGCTGGGCAAGCCGGTATTAGTATTGCGTGATACGACAGAACGGCCTGAAGCAGTGGCTGCCGGTACGGTTAAGCTGATTGGTACTGACCGCGAACGTGTCTATAATGAGACCAAAGAATTATTGGTTAATAAAGCAGAGTATGACCGCATAGCCAATGCTGTAAATCCTTATGGGGATGGCAAAGCGTCCAAACGGATTGTTGAAGCTACTTTATATAAATACGGGTTATACCCTGCGCGGCCAAATGAGTTTTTAACAGGGAATTCTTAACAAAAAACTTTACAAATTGTATAACTTATTAAATTATTTAATGTTTTCTGTAGCATTAGAAGGATTTTACTCTTTGTCATAGAATATTTCCCAAATATCGACTTTTTTTTCAACGCCCATGGTGGGGTGCAGGCCCTACTGTCTTAAAGGGCTTGAGTACAAGCCGTATTTTTACTTTCTTAAATAATATCTCGTAGTCTATTGGTTATAATAGCAAGTATGGCTATCTGGCTTTATACGAGGTGAATTTATGCCTAAGAAAGAAGACGGGGTATGGTCAGCCTTTAGCATAGCAGGAACGATTGGCCTGAACATGGCTGCAACGGTGGCTGTGGGGCTATTCATAGGACGCTTTGCTGACAATTATCTAGGTTCTGCGCCATGGCTTACCATAGTAGGTATTGTACTTGGCATGCTCGCAGGCTTATGGTCTACCTACAAGAAAATAGTTAGTAATAAAGGATAGTATTGTGTTTAAAGCTGGTTTTGCTGATAATTACGTCGGCCAAGTACGTAAGACGTTACTTCACCTGTTAGCGTTAGGGATGTTTTTGACCATTAGCGCTTTCCTATCTGACAAAGTGTTCCTTATCCCCGGTTTGTTAGTAGGCTGGACAAGCAGTGTGTTATACTTCCTGCTCCTTTGCCGCCGGGTGAAAAGAAGCGCCGAACTGCCGCCAGACAAAGCTTTGGCTTCTATGCGCGCAGGCTGGGTGCTTCGCTTTGGTTTTATGATTGCTATGCTTGTACTATCGGTAAAAGTGCCCGGTATTGATTTTTGGGCGGCAGTAGTGGGATTATTCTCACTTCATATAGTATTAGTGCTAAATGCCGTGTATTTTGTGGTTTCCGAACTAATAGCAAATTTAGGCAACCAAAACTAACTAAAGAAAGGAAGTGAAAATGAAAATATGGGACATGGTGGAGGAGGCCATGAGATTGGTAGTCATAAACTGGCGCATTTAGCCGGATTGACCTTCAATCTCGACACTTTATATATGACATGGCTGAGTATGGCAATTGTTATTATCCTGGCATTCCTTGCTACTCGCCGGGTTGAAATAGTACCTCGTGGCTGGCAGAATTTCCTGGAGATGGCAGTAACCGCTTTGTTGGACCAGATTGATAATACCATGGGGCCGAAGGGACGAAAATTAGCGCCATTAATCATTACGTTGTTCTTGTTCCTTATTGTTGGCAATGAATTGGGTCTGGTGCCGGGATTTTCCTCACCGACCAATGATATTAACACAACATTAGGCCTGGCGTTGATGGTGGTTATCCTGGTACATATTCTCGGCATGATGAATAGGGGACCTGTAAGGTATTTGAAGCATTTTTTTGAACCCTACATCCCGTTTGTCATCATCAATATTATCGAAGAATTGGCCAAGCCGATTACCCTATCCTTCCGTCTATTCGGCAATATTCTGGCAGGGGAAATCCTGTTGATTATCTTGGGAATGCTTGTGCCGTATGTAATACCCACCGCGTGGTTGGCCTTTAGCGTGTTTGTCGGCGTTGTACAGGCGTTCATATTTACTATGCTGTCCATGTCGTATTTAGCTAACTCGGTAAAGGACGAGCATCACTAGACTTTTTTGAAAAATCAGTTACTCATAATTGAACAGAAATAAAGGAGGAGTTTTTGTGGAACAAGCTATTATTATTGCAGCCTCTGCGATTGGAGCCGGTTTGGCGATTGGACTCGCCGCTATTGGTGCCGGTATTGGTGACGGTGCCGTAACCGCTAAAGCAATTGAGGGTATGGCAAGACAACCGGAAGCGAAAGGAACTATACTTGTTAACATGCTTATTTCGGTAGGTTTGATCGAGTCGATTCCTATTATCGCTGCGGTTATTGCTATCGTTCTTGTATTTGCCAATCCGTTCATTAAGTAATCTACGCGTTATCGGGCGACTGGCAGGACAAATTACTTTCTGCCAGCGCTCCCCTTATACGCCGGAAAGAGGAGGGGCCCTCAATTGGTTGATTTGAATGCGACGCTTATAGCGCAAATTATAAATTTTCTTATACTTGTTGCTATCTTAACTAAAGTGGCATACAAACCGTTAATGCAGGCGCTGGCTGACCGGCAGGCCAAAATCGCTGAAAGTCTGGAAACTGCTGAACAGGAAAAGCAAGCTGCTGAGAAACTCAAGCAGGAATATCTTGCTCAACTGGCCGATGCCCGTGCCCAGGCCCAAGCTATTGTGGAAAAGGCCGCCAAGCTGGCTGAACAAACTAAGGATGAAATTATGAAAGAGGCCCGTGAAGAAAGTGCACGGCTCTTAAAAGCCACCCAGGAAGAAATTGTGCGGGAACGTGAACGGGCTGTAGCCGAGCTTAAAGGCGAGGTAGTTACCCTGGCTGTTGCCGCTGCTTCAAAAATAATTGCCCAGAACATCGACGAACAGGCTAATGCCAAGATTGTAGATGAATTCATTGGTAATTTGGATGGCAAGAAAATAGGTGGTCTGCCATGCTAACAAGTCAGTTAGCACTAAAATATGCTCAGGCCATATACGAAATTGCTACTGAAAAAGCGATGCTGGACACAGTAGAACAGCAGCTTAAACTGGTAGAAACAACGATTGCCGGCCATGAGGATTTGGCTACTCTTATGTATCATCCATTAGTACCGGCAGAAGCAAAAAAGGAAACGGTCAAACGGATTTTTGCCGAAGACCTGGATGAGTTTGTCCGGAATTTTTTGCTGCTTCTCATTGATAAACGGCGTGAGCCAGCGCTTCCGGCCATAATCCGCGAGTACATAAATCTGGCAAACGAAGCCAGAAATATTGCTGAGGCCGAAGTATTTACCGCCAAGGAGCTTAGTGCAGCGCAACTAGAGGCTTTGGCGGCTAAACTAAGCCAAGTTACCGGTAAAAATATTGTCTTGAAGACAGCTATAGACCAAGAACTGCTTGGCGGTGTTGTTGTCAAAATTGGCGATAAACTGATTGACGGCAGCGTATCCCGGCAGCTCAAAGCAATGAAAGCCGCGCTTTTGACTAACCAAGCCACCGCTGTGTAGTCTCAGTATTTTATGTATAGACGGCTTATCTGTAAGACGTCTGCTGTAGACTTTATCCGACGACTAACCGTGGTCTAAAAACGCCACTTGGATAAGTTAAGCGTTAAGACCGGCTAAGTCCCTGGATAAGGGCGACTAATCTTCAGCTGTGGTAATCACCACACCTGAGGCTAAGTCTACTCTATGATTGGGGTGAAAAACGAAGTATGAAAATGAGGCCAGAAGAAATAACAGCCATCATTAAGCAACAGATTGAGCATTATCAAGTAGACCTCAATGTTGATGATGTTGGTACTGTTATTGAAGTAGGCGACGGTATCGCCCGGATTCACGGCTTGGAAAAAGCTATGGCCGGCGAATTATTAGAATTTCCACATGAAGTATTTGGTATGGTTCTGAATCTTGAAGAAGACAATGTCGGCGCCGTTTTGCTGGGCGGCGAAATTGAAATCAAGGAAGGCGACACAGTGCGCCGTACAGGCCGTATCATGCAGGTTCCTGTCGGCGAAGCTATGGTTGGACGTGTTGTTAACGCCATTGGCCAGCCGATTGATGGGAAAGGACCAATTAACACCACTGAGTTCCGGCCGGTTGAATACCGTGCACCAGGTATTGCCGACAGACAGTCAGTTAAAGAGCCGCTGCAAACCGGTATTAAGGCCATTGACTCTATGGTGCCGATCGGCCGTGGTCAGCGCGAGCTGATTATCGGTGACCGCGGTACCGGTAAAACAGCCATTGCTGTTGATACCATCCTCAACCAAAAAGGCCAGGGCGTAATTTGTATTTACGTAGCGATCGGCCAAAAAGCATCTACGGTCGCCCGGGTAGTTAAGACGCTGGAAGAAGCAGGCGCTATGGAATATACCATTGTTGTTGCCGCAACCGCTTCCGACAGTGCTCCGCTGCAGTACCTGGCACCTTACGCCGGCGTAACCATGGGCGAATACTTTATGTATAAAGGCGGCGCCGTGCTGTGTGTGTATGACGATTTGTCCAAACATGCTATGGCGTACCGCGCCATGTCGCTGTTGCTTCGTCGTCCTCCCGGACGGGAAGCTTATCCAGGCGACGTATTCTACTTACATTCCCGTCTGTTAGAACGTGCAGCCAAATTGTCCGCTGAACTGGGCGGCGGTTCCATTACCGCACTGCCGATTATTGAGACTTTGGCAGGCGACGTATCTGCTTATATTCCAACAAACGTTATTTCCATTACTGACGGACAGATATTCCTGGAAGGCGAGTTGTTCTACTCAGGTATTCGTCCGGCAATCAATGCTGGTTTGTCCGTATCCCGCGTAGGCGGCTCGGCACAAATCAAAGCCATGAAACAGGTTGCAGGCCGTTTGCGTCTTGATCTTGCTCAATACCGTGAACTGGCAGCTTTCGCCCAGTTCGGTTCCGATCTTGACAAAGCAACCAAAGCCCAGCTTGACCGTGGTCAACGCATGATGGAAATCTTAAAACAGCCGCAGTATGTACCAATGCCTGTTGAAGAGCAAGTTATCGTTATCTTCAGCGGTATTAACGGCTATCTTGATGATGTGGCAATTGAGGACGTAACCAAGTTTGAGCAGGATCTTTTGAAGTTCATGCGCAGCAATTACGCCGAAGTGGCTAAAACCATCAGAGAAAAGAAAAATATTGATAGTGAGACAGAAGCGGCTCTTAAAAAAGCCATCAAAGAATTTAAAGACACTTTTGTCAAAGTTGAAGCGGCGAGGTGATAATACATGGCTAGCGCCAGGGATATCCGCCGTCGTATAAGAAGCGTAAAAAACATTCAACAGATAACTAAGGCTATGAAGATGGTAGCGGCTGCCCGGCTGCGCCGTGCGCAGGAGCGGGCTATTGCCAGCAAGCCTTATACTGAAAAAATTCGTGAGGTTTTGGCAAGTGTCGCAGCCAATGCCCGTGATGCTTCTCATCCATTACTGGAAGTACGGGAAGTAAAACAGGTAGGTTATCTTGTACTTAGTGCTGACAAAGGTTTGGCTGGAGCCTATTCGTCTAACCTGATAAAAGAAGTTCTACCGCAAGTACGCGGTAAAGAGAATGCCCGCTTAATTACAGTCGGGCGAAAGGGTCGGGATTATTTCAAACGGCGGGGCTATACAATTGACGGTGAATACACCGGCTTTTCGGAAAAGCCGTCCTATCAGGATGCTGCTATGCTGGCAGAACTGATGGCCAATAAGTTTGCTGCCGGTGATTATGATGAAATTTATCTGATATATACTCACTTTTATTCACCTATTAATCAAAAGCCGACAACGATTAAATTGCTGCCGGTAGCTGGAATGGGTGAAGGGGAAGATGTTCCTCAAACTGAGTATATATTTGAGCCGTCAGCTAATGAAGTACTGAGTCTCTTACTGCCGCGCTATCTGGAAACCGTCATCTATGGTGCGCTATTGCAGTCGGCTGCCAGTGAACTGGGAGCCAGAATGACTGCTATGGGCTCGGCCACGGATAATGCGCAAGAACTCATTTCCAAACTGACCTTAAACTACAACAAAGTTCGTCAGGCCACCATTACCCGGGAAATATCCGAGATTGTGGGCGGCGCCGAGGCGCTTAAGTAGAAAGGGTTCAAGAAGTTAAGGAGGGGAAACCCCGTGAATATCGGTAGAATTATTCAAGTTATCGGTCCTGTTATTGACGTTGAGTTCCCCCCGGAAAAACTGCCTGCCATTTATAATGCTGTTACTGTGGATGAAACAGTCGCTGACGTTCATGTGAAGCTGACTGCAGAAGTTATGCAGCATCTTGGTGATAACACCGTTCGTTGTGTTGCCATGTCCTCCACTGACGGTCTTACTCGCGGCATGAAGGCAGTTGATACCGGGGCGCCTATTAAAATTCCTGTTGGTAAAGGGACACTAGGCCGGGTTTTCAACGTGCTTGGAGAAGCTGTTGATAATAATCCGGAAGCGGTTAATGCTGACGAGTTTTGGCCAATCCATCGTCCGGCTCCCGCATTTGAAGACCAATCAACATCAACTCAAATTTTGGAGACTGGCATCAAGGTTGTTGACTTGATTGCACCTTACGCTCTTGGCGGTAAAATCGGCTTGTTCGGTGGCGCCGGCGTAGGTAAAACAGTATTAATTATGGAATTAATCCGTAATATTGCCACCGAGCATGGCGGCTACTCGGTATTTGCCGGCGTAGGCGAACGTACTCGTGAAGGCAATGACTTATGGAACGAAATGATTGAATCAGGCGTTATCGATAAGACGGCGCTGGTTTACGGTCAGATGAACGAACCGCCCGGAGCGCGTATGCGCGTTGGTCTTACCGGCCTCACAATGGCTGAGTATTTCCGTGATGTTGGCGGTCAGGACGTACTGTTGTTCGTTGATAATATTTTCCGTTTTATTCAGGCCGGCTCCGAGGTTTCGGCGCTGTTAGGCCGGATGCCTTCGGCGGTTGGTTATCAGCCGACACTGAGCACTGACGTTGGTGCTCTGCAGGAACGCATTACCTCTACTAAAAAAGGTTCTATCACTTCGGTTCAGGCCGTATATGTGCCTGCCGACGACTTGACTGACCCGGCTCCGGCAGCAACTTTTGCTCACTTGGATGCCACTACAGTTCTGTCCCGTCAGATTTCTGAGCTTGGTATTTACCCGGCGGTGGATCCACTGGATTCGACTTCACGGATTCTTGATCCGCATGTTCTTGGGGAAGACCACTACCAAGTAGCTCGCGGCGTACAGGAAGTTCTTCAGCGCTATAAAGAGCTTCAGGACATTATCGCCATCTTAGGTATGGAAGAATTGTCTGACGAAGATAAGCTGACAGTTTCCCGCGCCCGTAAAATTCAAAAATTCTTGAGCCAGCCATTCTTCGTAGCTGAAGCCTTTACCGGTACTCCTGGTAAATATGTGTCGCTCAAGGAAACCATCCGCGGCTTTAAAGAAATTTTAAGCGGCAAGCATGACGACCTGCCGGAAGCAGCCTTCTATATGGTAGGAACTATTGACGAGGCAGTGGAAAAGGCTCAACAAATGAAGGGGGAATAATATATGGCCAATAAAATTCGGCTAGATATTGTTACTCCTGACCGGATGGTGTATTCCGAAGATGTCAATATGGTGATTGCCAGAGCTACTGACGGCGACCTGGGGATTCTTCCCGGTCACGCTCCGCTGATTGCCGGTTTGGATATTTGGCCGCTCCGCATCATGAAAGATGAGGGTGAGCAGCAGTTATCCCTGTGTGGCGGTTTCATTGAAGTACGCCCGCAAAAGATCACGATATTGGCAAGCTGTGCAGAAAAACCGGAAGAAATTGATATTAAACGCGCCGAAGAAGCCAAAGAGCGGGCCGAGGCTCGTTTAAAAGGTAGTACACCTGAAATTGATGTAGCACGAGCAGAAGTAGCCTTAAAACGCGCTATGGTGCGTCTTAAGGTTTCTGAACACAAAATGTAATTATAAAGCAGCAGGCATTTGCCTGCTGCTTTACTTGTCTAACAAATAGTATTATTTGAATAAGGAATGATAAATACAGCAGTATAGTCTGCCGCTATGGCTCAGTTGAGAAATATTTTTGTATAAAAAAATATTATTTTTTGCGTATTTTGTTGTATCACCATAATTTACATTGAATAACGTGCCTAAATACTGGCAAAAATGAACATAACGGCATTATTTAATGATATTATAGGATTTGGGGCTCTTGCTTAGCTACCACGGTAATGATAAACTATTCTAGGAAAAATATGCATGAAACTTACCGCTGTGGTGGGAGGAAATTTTTGTGGAAAAATTAATTGTTCGAGGGGGCAACCGTCTTTTTGGCACAGTAAAAGTCAGTGGCGCCAAGAATGCTGTATTGCCGGTTATTGCGGCAACACTGCTGGGCACAACTCCCAGTACCCTGGAAGAGATACCAGATTTAGAGGATGTCCGCACAATAGCCGAAGTGCTTGAGCATTTAGGTGCAGCGGTAAAAATTGAACCAGGAACGTTATATGTTGACAGCAGCAAGATTACGTCCTGTGAGGCTCCGTATGAACTGGTACGGAAAATGCGGGCGTCATTTTTGGTCATGGGACCGCTTCTGGCTCGTGAAGGCTGTTCAAAGATTTCACTGCCTGGCGGCTGCGCTATTGGCACACGGCCAATTGATCTGCATTTGAAAGGCTTTGAAGCGTTAGGTGCGGAAATTATTATGGGGCATGGTTTTATTGAAGCCAGAGCGCCTCACGGTTTGAAGGGAGCTAGAATTTATCTGGATTTCCCTAGTGTTGGGGCAACTGAAAATATCATGATGGCCGCCAGTATGGCGAACGGTCAGACAATTATTGAAAACCCGGCCGAAGAACCAGAGATTGTTGATTTGGCCAATATGCTCAATCACATGGGTGCTAATATTCGCGGTGCCGGCACAAAGTTAATCAGAATTGAAGGCGTAAAAGAACTTAAAGGTGCATGCCATTGCGTCATTCCAGACAGAATTGAGGCAGGAACCTATATGGTAGCGGCTGCCATGACTGGTGGAGACGTTTATGTTGAGAATGCTCTTACAGAGCATCTAAAGCCGGTTATTGCCAAATTAAAAGAAGCTGGCGTTATTATTGAAGAAGATATCAATGGTGTTCGGGTACGTGGTACTGGTATAGTCAAGTCAGTTGATATCAAAACACTGCCATATCCTGGTTTCCCAACAGATATGCAGGCTCAGTTTATGGCTCTGATGACAATTGCTCAGGGGACAAGCATTGTAAGTGAAACTGTATTTGAAAATCGATTTATGCATGTTGATGAGCTCAAACGGATGGGGGCCTCAATCAAGATTGACGGACGCAGTGCTGTGGTAGAAGGGGTAAGAACACTTACCGGCTGTCAGGTCAAAGCTACCGATTTGCGAGCTGGGGCGGCGTTAGTACTTGCTGGTCTGGTAGCAGAAGGGCAAACAGAAATTGGCTATATCCATCATATTGATCGCGGCTATGACCGTTTAGTAGAAAAATTCCGTGGTATTGGTGCAGACATCGAACGCGTAGGTTGAACTAATAATTAAAGTAACTATCGGTTTAATACGCTACAAAATCACATATACTTATGCTGCGGAGAACAAGCGGGATTGTTTGACTTAGTAGTATTGAATGCTTGCAAGATCAATACTACTAAGTCTGGCAATCCCGCTTCCTGTTTCAATCATATACCAGGGCTTGTTTGCATAGTATGAATTATAACTTTGGCGTATTGGCACAGAGTATGCAAGCAAGAGGTGAGATTGTGAGATACGTAATGCTGTACGGTATAATAATAGTAATAGCGGCGGTTATTGCCATTCCATCAGCAGTAATTTTGGGTATTTACGATTGGAACCGGGAACCTGTGGTTATTAACGGGGCGGAAGTACATCGTGGTGAAGATATTACCATTAAAGTGTATATGCATGAAATAAATCAGATTGTTACTATGAATCTGGAAGATTATATCAAGGGGGTTGTTGCCGCCGAAATGCCTGCCGAATTCGAACTGGAAGCCTTAAAAGCGCAAGCGGTGGCGGCTCGTACCTATGCTGTAAAACATATGGCTGTATTTGGCGGTACTGGCTCTACTGAGCACCCTGGTGCGGATGTGTCTACCGATCACAACGATAGTCAGGCCTGGCAGGATGAAACCAAGTTAAAAGCAAAGTGGGGCGAAAATTACACCAAGTACTGGAGTAAAGTAAGTCGTGCTGTTGACCAGACCCGGGGTCTAATTCTCACCTACAATGGAGAACCAATTAACGCTGTGTTTCATTCTACGAGCGGTGAACGGACGGCCAGCGCAAAAGAAGTTTGGGGATTTGATTATCCCTATCTAATCAGTGTGTCGTGTTCTTGGGATAAAAAATCGCCCCGCTATCAAGATACTAAAGAGATAACACTGACAGAGCTGGAGACCCGCCTGGGAGCTGACGCCGGAATCGTGGCAGCCGCGCAGAGCGGTGGTGGTGCGGGGATTACAAGTATTATCGATTATACTGACTCGGGGCGTGTAAACAAGGTGCGAATAGGGTCTAAAACAATGACCGGTCTTGAAGTCAGGCAAAAATTAGAATTGCGTTCTGCTAATTTCCAAATTGAATCTGCCGGAGATAAATTGATTTTTAAAACCATCGGCTATGGGCATGGGGTAGGTTTATGTCAATACGGCGCCAATGGTCAAGCGAAAGAGAATCGCAATTTCCGCCAAATCTTGACCCACTACTATACTGGTGTGGCTATCAAAAATATTTTTGGTTCCTAGCTTCAGGCAAAATATATAAAGCCGATCATCTGTACTCGCCGAGGTATAATCCACGCTTGGAGAAGAGGGAGTCTTAGAGCGGTTTAGCCATCGGATAAACTGTAGTCCTTTGTTTTTTTCCCAATGGGGTGAGGTTTAGAAAATTGGCATTTCTGGGCATACTACTCATGAGGTGATAATATGCCCGGAAAATTTTGGTTTCGAAGAATACGCCCGGGTTATTGGGGACAGGTAATGACAGCAGGAGCACTGTTAGCAGTGGTTTCCTTCCTGATGTTTTCAGTTGTAAGCACCCTGGAAGTAGCGAAAAAACCTCCGGTTGTTAAAACAACACCTTCTGTTGAACCAGTGCCGGCGGCGGAACAAGCTGCAGTAAATAAGTACCCTAACGCAAATGACGGTTTAAATAGTGGGCAGAAACAGGCACCCGTGTCGCAGATTACAGTTGTGCCTGCGTCAACAGCAACAGTTGATAATAATACACATGCCGATAATCAAACGATACGGGAACTATGGAGTGGCACCAAAATACAAGGATTTGGCTGGGGGTTTCACCCAGTTTATCGGGATTGGCGATACCATAATGGTATTGACATCAGCGGTAGTGAGGGACAAATTGTGCCGGCCGTTGCCAGCGGCGAAATTGTAGATATTTACACCGATAAACAGTATGGCCTGACGGTAGTTGTGGCAAGCGGAAAATACATTATCTACTATGGTTCATTAGCAAGCATTGTAGTACAGAAGAACACCATGATTACGGCAGGAACTCCAATAGGGTCCATGGGAATTAGTGCCAATCAGTTAGAGCCTCACTTGCATTTGGCTGTCAAAAACAGCAGCAGTAAAGATTTTATTGATCCCAAAGAGGCGTTTTTGAATATTCCAAATTAAATAAGCCTTCAATGTATTAATGACCTTTTTGCAGGGTCATTTTTTCTTTTACCTCGCATATACATGTTAGCAAAGGGTTAAAAGGACGGGCGCGAGGGGGAAGAGATTGGATGAAAGAATATATTCGCAAGAGGGTGTTGGATATATGCAATCACATCATGGAAACAAAACAAACAGTACGTCAGACTGCTGCTGTTTTTGGAGTGAGTAAAAGTACAGTTCACAAAGATATGATTGAACGCTTACCGGAAATTAATAAGCGGTTGGCAAGCAAAGTAAAAAATATTTTGGAATTAAACAAAGCTGAGCGTCATATTCGCGGTGGTGAGGCTACTAGAAAAAAATATAAAGAAGAAAAAGAAGAAGAGTAACAACAAATTAGAATAAAAAATAAAAATAGGGTTATTTAGAGAAGGCGAAAAATAAAGGACTTTTTACTTATTTGTAGAATTGATAATTTACTTGTGATTATCTTATTGCTCCCTCCTTTTTTCTTTATGAAAAATTGGACAGGCCCGAGGGACAAGAGCGAGATTTGAAAGGGGATTATGATTCTACATGTTCGGAACGATGGATATTGGCGTCGATTTGGGAACAGCCAACGTTTTAGTATATATAAAAGGCAAAGGTATTGTCTTAAGAGAACCGTCGGTAGTGGCAATTGACCGCGATAGTAACCGCATTTTGGCTATAGGTGAAGAAGCGCGCCGCATGTTAGGCCGGACACCAGGCAATATTATTGCTATTCGTCCCTTGCGCGAAGGGGTAATTGCCGACTATGACACTACGGAAAGCATGCTAAGACACTTTATTCAAAAAGTGGCCGGCAAGAGCGTTTTCTTTAAACCCAGGATTATGGTGTGTATTCCTTCCGGTGTCACTACTGTTGAGAAACGTGCTGTTTTGGAAGCGGCTATGCAAGCCGGGGCACGTAAAACCTATCTGATTGAGGAGCCTCTTGCTGCCGCACTTGGAGCTGGCTTGGAAATATCTGAACCATGTGGCTCGATGGTAGTTGATATTGGCGGCGGTACCACTGATGTTGCCGTGCTCAGTCTCGGCGGCATTGTTGTCAGCGAATCATTAAGGATTGGCGGCGATAGATTTGACGAATCACTTATCCGCCATGTTAAAAAGGAACATAACATATTGATTGGTGAGCGCACGGCCGAAGAAATTAAGGTCACTATCGCTACAGCATATCCTAATGGCCGGAATGAAACTATGGAAATACGCGGCCGTGACTTGGTATCCGGCTTACCGAAAACCATGCGCATTAGTTCGGCTGAAACGCGGGAAGCTTTGAGTGAACCAGTATCTCTCATCGTTGAATGTGTTAAATCCGTACTGGAAAAGACACCACCTGAACTGGCAGCAGATATTGTTGACCGGGGAATTGTTATGACAGGCGGCGGTTCGCTGATTCATGGACTGGACAAGCTGATTAATCAGGAAACAGGCATCCCTACATATTTAGCCGAAGATCCGCTGTCATGTGTGGCATTGGGAACCGGTAAAGCCCTGGATTCGCTTGAAAGCCTGCAGGATTCTCTAACAACACTTAAAAAAAGCAACGTTGTTGCAGGATAATTGTGCAAGAAAATACACTGGGTGTTAATCCCAAATAGTGTTAAGAAAAATAACAAACTTCACGATAATATAGAGAGGTGAGACTATGATTCGTGGAATTTATACATCAGCTTCCGGTATGCTGGCGGAAACCACCAGGGCAGATACCATTGCCAATAACCTGGCAAACGGCAATACGGCAGGCTATAAAAAAGATATTGCCGTATCTAAAGATTTTGCCAGCTTGCTAATCCGTCGTATTAATGACGGACAAGACGCACCTAATATCGGTACTTTGGGGATTGGTGCTATGATTGACGAAGTAGCTACCATTCATACAAACGGGTCGGTACGGCCAACTGATAATCCGCTGGATTTTGCCATTGAAGGCAAAGGTTTTTTTGCTGTTGAGACACCTGCGGGAATACGTTTCACAAGAAATGGTTCCTTTACGCGCAATGCCCAGGGAGAATTGGTAACCAGCGAAGGCCACCGGGTGCTTGGTAAAAATGGTGCCATTCGCCTGCCGGCAGGCAAACTTTCTGTTGATGATACCGGAGTAATGAAGGTGGACGGCGTTGAGATAGGGCAGCTCAGAGTGGCCGAATTTGCGAATGAACGCCAACTGGTAAAAGAGGGATCAAGCTTATACCGTGCTCCTAATAACGGACAACCGGCAACAGGCCGGGTAGTGCAGGGCTCATTAGAAATGTCAAACGTTAATATCATATCCGAAATGGTAAATATGATTAGCGGCTACCGGGCCTATGAAGTCAATTCAAAAACAATCCAAACCCATGACCAATTGTTGGATAAAGCCGTTAATGAAGTGGGACGCGTCTAATTATTGTAATTGACACTTAACTTTGTAAAAAACAATTCGGTATCTATACATAAAGGGCTGGACCCGAAGGGAGAGCCCTCACACTGCGGAACGACTGATGCAGTGTACTATAATTATGGGGGTAATGACCAATGATTCGATCTTTATGGACTGCGGGAACCGGTATGGTTGCCCAACAAGCCAATCTCGATGTTATATCTAATAACCTGGCTAACGTAAATACAACCGGCTTTAAAAAAAGCCGTACTGATTTCCAAGACCTTATGTATCAGACTATGCGGCAGCCCGGCGCTTCAACCGGTCCGGATACTCAATTGCCGACAGGCATTCAGATTGGCCACGGCGTACGCCAGGTAGCCACCCAAAAAATGTACGGGGAAGGCAATTTTCAAAATACCGGTAATCCGTTTGACGTTGCTATTGAAGGAGACGGCTTCTTTCAGATTACTATGCCTGACGGCAATCTCGCCTATACACGTGATGGCGCCTTTAAAAAGGATTCTCAAGGCCGTCTTACCACTTCGGAAGGTTATCCGCTGGAACCACAGATTACTATTCCGGAAAAATCCACCAACCTGACAATATCTTCTGACGGGCGTGTTAGTGTGAAGAATTCTGCAGGTGCCACAGAAGAAATAGGACAACTTACCATTGCACGCTTTATTAATCCGGCCGGATTAGAGAGTATTGGCCGTAACTTAGTCAAAGAAACGGAAGCATCAGGTACTGCATCTGTTGGTAACCCTGGTGAAGACGGCGCAGGTACGCTGGTAAACCAGTATCTGGAGATGTCTAACGTTCAAGTTGTTGAAGAAATGGTAAATATGATTGTAGCCCAACGGGCCTATGAAGTTAACTCCAAGGCTATCCAAACCTCGGATGATATGCTGGAAAGAGCAGCCAACCTGAAACGGTAGGTATAATTCATGAAGAATAATTTATACCGGCTTACCATGGTAATCCTATGTGTTGCCGGTATATTATTTACCGCTAGCACAGTAAACGCACAGGAGTTAACAATTGTAGTAGCTGCTGAATCACAAGTTACGGGTACGTATTTTACTCTTGGCGATATTGCCAGCATCAGTGGGGACGATTCAAACAGGATAGCGGAACTAAGCCAAATTAAATTGGGCAGTACCCCTTTGCCTGGGAAAAGTTACATATTTACGGGGGAGTTATTAAATACGCGGCTAAGCGCCGCGAATGTTGATTTGACGAATATTGCCTGGCAGGTTCCCCAACAGTTCAAGGTTACGGCCTCATCCCAACAAATTGACGGACAGCGTCTTATCACGGAAGCCGAGAAGTTTTTAAAAAACAAGCTTACTGGATCTGATGTTTTGATTACGTCATTAAGCCAGCCTCAGGACATTTTTGTTCCGCCGGGTACGGTTGATTTCAACTTGGAATTGCCTTATGGCATAAGATATAACTCTCCTACCAATGTAAGTATCGGCATACAGGTAGCCGGCAGGACGTATACCATTGCCAAACTTAGATTTGATGT
>CAZCEN010000050.1:10802-15485 GCA_964497205.1 uncultured Sporomusaceae bacterium | reverse complement strand
AAGAAGGATTTAAAAGTGAATTAGTGAAAATAGAAGAGTGCGTTCTTGTAATTTTTGCGTTGTATCTATCAAACCTTGTTAAACTGTTGTTATAAATACGAAAGGAAAATGCTATGACTCTATCCACTCAATTGTTGAATTGGTATTACGAAAACGCCCGGGATTTACCTTGGCGTAAAGATAAAGATGCATACAAAATTTGGGTTTCGGAGATTATGCTGCAGCAAACACGGGTAGAAGCGGTAAAGAACTATTATCAGCGGTGGATTGAGCGGTTTCCAACACTGGAGGTTTTGGCTGAGGCGTCAGAACAGGAAGTACTAAAATACTGGCAAGGGTTAGGCTATTATACCCGGGCGCGTAATTTGCTGGCCGGTGTAAGGGAAGTTTGTGCAACTTACGGCGGAGAAATGCCTAATGACGAAAGAACCATACAAAGGCTGCCCGGGGTAGGTGAGTATACGGCAGGAGCTATTGCCAGTATTGCCTATGATCGAAGAACGCCTGCTATTGACGGCAATGTCCTGCGAATTTTCAGCCGGTTGTTTTGTCTGGATGGTGATATAACTAAACAGGCAACCAAACGGGAAGTTGATCGTTTGGTTCGGCAGCATATGCCATATAATTGTCCGGGGGATTTTAATCAGGCGCTCATGGATCTGGGAGCTACCGTTTGCATCCCCCGGAATCCCCGCTGCCAAATGTGTCCTTTAGTCAATTTGTGCGAAGGTTATGCCAGGGAGGTTCAGGATACTTTGCCTGTACGGCCGCTCAAGAAGGAGCCGTTGCTGAACCATTTGGCCGCCGGTCTTGTATTGAGGGATGGACAGTATCTGGTACGACGGCGGCCGGAAAGCGGTTTGCTGGCGGGAATGTGGGAATTTCCTACCGTAGAACTCACAGAGAAAGGGTTTGCAGTTGAAAGCCTTAAGGAAGGGCTGCAAAATGAGTTTGGCCAGGAAGCAGCGGTAGGGAAAAGAGAATTTCACTATATCCACACGTTCAGCCACCGGAAATGGGATATTTCTTTTTATCATTGTCAGTGGCTTGCCGGCAGTGAACTGTTAGAAGGCACTCGTTGGTTAAGTTCCGCCGAAGGCAGCAGTCTGCCTTGGGCTGGTCCACACCATAAAGTTGCTCTTGCTTTGGGGCTTGCCTGATACCAAAAAGCAGCAACTATTAGAATGTGAAAGAAAATATAGTATCTATATCACATGGCAAGAATTAACGGTAGTTTTCCTCGAATAGCCAAGGTCAGCCTATTTTCGACTTCGTTCCAATTAATTAACTCTATAATTTTGCGAACATATGCCTCGCGGTTATATTGATAATCGAGATAATAAGCATGTTCCCACACGTCGATAACCAGTATGGGAATAGATCCCCATTGGGTAAGATTTTGGTGTTTTTCTGCAATTAATATTTCTAAACTATTCCAGGCTGGATTCCAGGCCAAGATTCCCCAGCCAGATGCTTCAACTTTGATCGTAGCAGCTACTAACTGGCTTAGAAAAGCATCAAAACTTCCAAACCGTCTCCTAATTTCTTTTGCGGTATTTGGTCCCGGTTCACCTCCGTACCCCCGCGGCGCCAGTATCGTCCAATAGATGCTATGCAGTATATGACCGGAACCATTGAAGGCCAATTCGTTCTCCCAGTATTTAATAAAAGTATAGTCTTCTGCCTCACGCGCTTCCTCTAAGGCTACCTCTGCTTTGTTAAGACCATCCACATAAGCTTTGTGATGATGATCGTGATGCAATCTAAGAGTATCTTCGCTAATAATTGGTTCAAGCGCATCGTAGGGGTAGGGCAATGGCGGCAAGCGGTGTTGACCAATAGGAACCCGTTTGCCTGCTGATTTTTGTACCACTTTTACATCCTCCTGAATATCTAGTATTACTATAGAATATTCAAACCCTGACGAGGGGTTACTAGCAGGAATAATGAAAGGTGATGGACAAATACTAACTGAATACTAATTAAAAGGAGAGTCAGCATGGAATACAATCTACGTATCGGTATGAAAGCCGAAAAAACAGAACTGGTTACCAACGATAACACTGCGATGAAATATGGTAGTGGCGGAGTAGCAGTATATGCGACACCTGCTATGGTAGGACTTATGGAAGGTACTTGCCTGGCAGCCGTTGACCCACACTTGCCGGAAGGTATGGCAACAGTAGGAACTAGCCTTAACATCAAGCACCTGGCGGCAACTCCTGTGGGCATGCGGGTTCGAGCTGCTGCTGAGCTTACCGAAATTGCCGGAAAGAAACTGAGCTTCACCGTTAAAGCTTATGATGACAAGGAGCTAATCGGCGAAGGTACTCATGAACGATATATCATTAATCTTGAAAAATTCCTGCAAAAAAACGAGGCAAAAAAGAATTCGTAAAAGATATTACATAAGCATGAACAAATAAAAAATAAACAAGCCCCCGATAATGGATATCACCAAGAAATCCTCTATCAGGGGCTTTTATTTTTCTAATATCAATTACTATCTCAGGGGTTTTCCTTAGTTTCTGGAGTAGAATCCTTAAACTGCGACTCGTAAAGTCGTGCATAACACCCATTGCGGTCCAGCAATTCTGTATGAGATCCTTCTTCCATGATGCCTTCGTCAGTTAAAACTACAATTCGGTCGGCATCCCGAATGGTTGCCAGACGATGGGCGATAATCAGGGTGGTTCGATTCTCGGCCAGTTTAGTCAATGCCTGCTGAATGATTTTTTCTGTTTCATTATCCAAAGCAGAGGTAGCTTCATCCAGGATAAGAATAGGGGGATTCTTTAAAAAGATACGAGCAATGGCAAGTCTTTGCTTTTGTCCGCCCGATAGTTTAACGCCCCTTTCCCCGATGAAAGTGTCATAGCCATCTTCCAAGCTTAGGATAAACTCATGGGCGTGCGCCAGTTTAGCGGCAGTAATAATTTCCTCTTCGGTAGCGCCGATTTTTCCATAGGTGATATTTTCCCGGATGGTATCAGAAAATAAAAATACGTCCTGTTGCACAATCCCGATGTTTTCCCGCAGGGATTTCTGTGTGACCATGCGGATATCTGTGCCGTCCAGGGTGATTGTTCCTTGGTCAACTTCGTAAAAGCGGGGAATTAAACTGCAAAGTGTTGTTTTACCGCCGCCTGACGGCCCGACAAAAGCCACTGTTTCGCCGGCGTTGATGGTCAGGTTAATTCCTTCCAGCACATTGCCGTGATTGTTGTAGCTAAAGGTAACATTGTCAAACACGATGTTGCCGGTTACCTTCTGCAAAGTTCGAGCATTCGGCGCATCGACAATATCTGGTTCGATATCCATGATCTCAATAAACCGCCTAAATCCAGCCATACCTTTCTGATACATATCTGTAAGAAAAGTAATCTTGCGAATGGGCTGCAAAAAAATTCCGACATAAAGCAAAAAGCCGATCAATTCCCCTACGGTAAGGCGCCCGTAAAAGATGAGTGCGCCACCGGCAATGAGAACTGCCAGATTAATTACATTAGTAAATAGGGTAATACCACTATAAAACCTGGCCATAATCTTTAACGCCCGCCGGCGTGTGTTCAGGAAGCCGGTGTTGCCCCGTTCGAATTTTTCCTGTTCGTATAATTCGTTGGCGAATGATTTTACCACCCGGATGCCGGATATACTGTCTTCGACCTGCGCGTTAATGTCGGCAATTTTTAGCCGGACTTCCCGGTAAACACTTTTCATTTCCCGGTTGCGAACGATGGTAAACCATAGCATAAATGGCACCAGGGCAAAAGTAATCAAGGCAAGTTCCCAGTTTAGATAAAGCAGAATGATTAGTGTTCCCAGCATGGTAACAACTACAAGGAATGCGTCTTCCGGCCCATGATGCGCAAACTCGGAAATCTCGGTCAAATCATTGACGATCCGGGACATGATATGACCGGTCTTGGTATTATCAAAATAGCGGAATGTCAGCTTCTGGACATGATCGAACAGCGTGCGCCGCATATCGAACTCCATTTTGGCTCCCAGCACATGCCCTAGATAGTCAACAATATAATTTAAAACATAGCTGACCAAATACATACCAAGCAGCGCTACGCCTGCCCAGAGCAGCAGCTTCACATCACCGGCGGGTAAAATTTTATCGATTACATTGCGGACAGCTAGTGGAAAGACCAGATCCAGCATTGCTATGATCAGGGCACAGCTAAAATCCAATACAAATAAAGGTAAATGTGGCCGATAATAAGAGATAAACCGTCTAAACAAATTCTCTCCTCCCTCTTGTAAAAAAGGAAAAGACCGTTCCGCATAATGTATTATGCGTACAGCCCCCCCTAATGACTAAAAACAAATGCCGCACCAACAGCGCGGCATTTTATCGACTATATAATTGTCATGTGAAAGTTAAAATGCAGCCGGTTATGTGGGATGCTCTTAAAACCAAAAGAACAAATGGCTTGTAGAGGTGCAATATTCAGTTGCTGTCATTTTACTATTTTGTTTACGCATAGTTTATACACCTCGCGATTAACATTTTATTCCAATATTTTTATTATAATCCAGCAGCGCTATATAAGTCAACCCTCCTTATTTTCTTATAAACTCTATCCAAAATTTGTGCTGATAAAAAAATTGAGAACTGTGCAATACTAATCGTATCAATGGATAGGAGGATGACTAATGATTACTGCTGTTAAT
>CAZCEN010000050.1:0-10702 GCA_964497205.1 uncultured Sporomusaceae bacterium | reverse complement strand
AATCTTTGTTTCAGAGACAGCGCAGATAATTGGGATAATAATAGCGGCCGAAACTATACTTACACTATTGAGCTTGATGCGCATTATGGCGGAATAAATGTGTGAGACGAGGGACGGATGAGAGTCTTTCGTAGTTACAAAGCAAGAGGAACATAAAAACAGACAGGTCGTCTTTTCTGTAAAAGGAAAAGACGGCCTGTCTGTTTTTTTATACAGCATGAGTCTTTAACTCGAAAAAAATAGGTTTTCATCGGCAAGCCTATATGATATAATACGAACTATAATTTTTAAAATCAACCGAACGTTCGGGAAGGAAGATAATGTAATGTTCAGAATGCTTGCTGTGGCGCAGCCGGATACGCTGGCGGAAGCTTATAAAATACTAACAGCAAAAAGGTTTAATACAGTGCTTGGCGGTTGCGCCTGGCTGCGTATGGGATCTTTGGCCATCCCTACCGGTGTGGATTTGGCCAAGCTTAATTTAACATATATCAATGATTTTGCGGATACTATTGAAATCGGCGCTATGGCTACTTTACGCGCAATAGAGAAAAGCCGGGCGCTTACCGAGTATGGTAACGGGATATTGCCACAGGCCGTTAGTAATATTATCGGCGTGCAGTTTCGTAATGTGGCTACTGTGGGCGGTTCTGTTTTCGCGCGGTTTGGTTTTTCGGATGTGATAACCGCGCTGCTGGCGCTTGATGCAGAAGTAGAGTTATATAAAGGCGGACGTATGAGTCTGGCTGAATTTTTGGACAAACCGCGGGCTAAAGACCTACTGATTAAAGTAATTATTCATAAAACTGAGCGTACGGCTGCTTACCAGGCTTTGCGCAATTCGGCAAGTGACTTTCCTATCTTGAATGTGGCTGTTTCCAGACTGGATGCCGAGTGGAAAATAGCTGTCGGCGCCCGGCCGGCGATAGCCAAGTTAGCTGTTGATGCGGCTAAACTGCTGACAGACGGAGTTACCCCAAAAGCTATAGAAACCGCCGCGCAGGCGGCAGCCGCAGAATTGTCCTTTGGCGATAATATGCGAGCTTCGGCAAAGTACCGGCAAGAGATGTGTAAAGTGCTGGTCAGACGAGCCATTGCGGAGGTGGCGGCATGCAAATAGATGTAGTTATCAACCATAAACTTGTCACGTTAGAGGTTGCACCTGATGACTTTTTAGTGGATACGTTGCGAAAATACGGGCTGTTTAGTGTGCGGCGGGGCTGCGACACGGCTTGCTGCGGGTTGTGCACTATCTGGCTTGACGGCAAACCGGCACTGTCTTGTTCCACCTTGTCGTTTAAAGCGCAAGGACGGCATATTACAACCATTGAGGGACTTTCCGGCGAGGCCGAGGAGTTTGCTAAATTTATGGCCGCCGAGGGCGCTGACCAATGTGGGTACTGCAGTCCGGGCTTTATACTCACGGTTCTCGCTATGAAACGGGAACTCATTAATCCCACGGAAGCAGAGATTACTCATTACTTAACAGGCAACTTGTGTCGCTGTACCGGGTATCAGGGACAGCTCCGGGCGGTAAAAAAATACCTGGGGGTAACAGCAGAATGAAATATGTAGGCAAAGGTATTGCTAAAACAGATGCTATTGCCATAAGCACAGGCAAACCGGTATATACCGAGGATATAGCGCCAGCTAACGCGCTGGTGGTGAAGATTTTACGAAGTCCCCATGCATTTGCCCGGATTAAAAAAATTGACACAACTAAGGCTTATGGTGTTAAAGGGGTAGAATGTATTCTTACCTATAAAGATGTGCCCAAAGTACGGTTTACGCTGGCTGGGCAGTCGTACCCTGAGCCATCTCCGTATGACAGGCTTATTCTTGACCGTATTGTCCGCTATGTTGGCGACGAGGTAGCCATAGTAGCTGCTGTCGACGAAAAAGCAGCGGCTGCGGCTATGAAGTTAATTAAAGTTGATTATGAAGTTTTTCAACCGGTGCTTGATTTTGAACAAGCGATTGGTCACCCGTCAGTAGTTCATTCTGAAGAAGACCTCACTTGCAATTTCCCTATCGGCATGGACAAAGACCGCAATATCTGCTCTTCTCACAAGGTTGAGGTAGGTGACGTCGAACAGGAACTTCAAAACTGTGATGTTGTTATTGAAGAAACCTACTATACGCAGGCGCAGGCTCAAGCCATGATGGAAACTTACCGGGCCTTTACCTATCTTGATCATACCGGGCGTCTGGTTGTTGTCAGTTCCACCCAAGTCCCCTTCCATATCCGCCGGCATGTTGCCCGGGCCTTGGAATTGCCGGCCAGCAAGGTGCGGGTTATCAAACCACGGATTGGCGGCGGTTTTGGCGGCAAACAGACAGGTTCGGGCGAGGTATTTACCGGGTTGGTGACACGTAAGACCGGTAAGCCGGCCATGCTTATCTATACCCGTACGGAAACTTTCAGCACGACAACCAGCCGTCACGCTATGCGGCTAAAGGTTAGAATAGGTGCCGACAAAGAAGGCTTCATCCGCGCTCTCGATATAGAAAATTTATCAGATACCGGCGCATACGGCGAACATGCACCTACCACTTTTGCAGTATGCGGTGATAAGACGCTGCCTTTGTATAACAAAACCAGGGCCATACGTTATCACGGCCATGCTGTATATACCAACAAAATGCCGGCCGGGGCGCTCAGAGGCTATGGTGCTACCCAAGGCACTTTTGCGCTGGAGTCGGCCGTTAATCAGCTGGCGGCTAAGCTTAATATGGATCCGGCTGAGCTGAGACTTAAGAATTTGATAAGAGAAGGCGAAACCTGCCTTGCTTATAACGGGAAGAAACTTGGCAGTTCGGCGCTTGACCGCTGTATTGAAAAAGGTAAGGAGCTTATCGGCTGGCAGGATAAATACCCCCGCCGCCAAATGCCGAACGGAAAAATCCGGGCTGTTGGCATGGCTGTAACCATGCAAGGTTCGGGAATTGCCGGCATTGACACTGCTTCTATCGAAATCCGTCTTAGCGAAGCCGGTGAGTATACCCTGCTGACAGGCTCGACAGATATGGGAACAGGCAGTGATACCGTACTGGCGCAGATTGCCGCCGAGGTGCTTACTGTTGAGCCTGAGAAAATTGTTGTCCACGCTGCCGATACTGATATTTCCCCGTATGATCCCGGCTCCTACGCATCGAGTACTGCTTATGTTACCGGTATGGCAACCTTGCAGGCGGCGGAAGATTTAAAACGGCAGATTGTTGCTCAGGCCGCCAGATTCTTGGAAACAGAGCCGGAACAGATTAATTTTGACGGGGAAACATTGACGACACTTGACGGCAGCAAATCAATGGCATTGGCCAAGCTGGCAGAACTATCGGTGTTAGGTGCAGGCAAGAAGCAGCTTGTCGGCAATGCTACCTGTGGGTCACCCGTATCGCCGCCGCCGTTCATTGCCGGGTTTGCCGAGATTGAAGTTGATCCGGAGACCGGCAGCGTTGATTTGATTGATTATGTTGCTGTAGTTGATTGTGGCACTGTGCTTAACGCCAATTTGGCCAAAATCCAGGTGGAGGGCGGTATTGCCCAGGGAATTGGCATGGCGCTATATGAGGATGTCCGCTACAACGAATATGGCAAAATGCAGACAAATTCCTTTATGCAGTACAAAATCCCCTGTCGGAAAGATGTGGGCAAAATTACCGTAGCCTTTGAGGCTAGCTATGAACCCACCGGCCCGTTTGGTGCCAAATCCATTGGCGAGGTAGTTATCAATACACCGCCGCCGGCCATCGCCCATGCTGTCTATAATGCGGTAGGGGTAAGTGTAACCCGGCTTCCGATTACGCCGGAAAAAATATTTATGGGTGGTAAACACTAACTTAAATCGCAAAGCCGCTTACTGGCGTTGAGATAGATTCTAAGGAGAGTATAAGGAGGAGAAATTGTGCAAAACAATCAACTGAAACATCCTGTTGATGAGATGTTGCCGTTAGGACAACT
Organism: uncultured Sporomusaceae bacterium; assembly: GCA_964497205.1. Lineage (GTDB taxonomy): Bacteria > Bacillota > Negativicutes > Sporomusales > Sporomusaceae > Sporomusa. The sequence continues at coordinate 6,741 of CAZCEN010000050.1, read as the reverse complement.
ATTTACCTACGGACTGCAGCATGTCTTGGCAATGTATGCCGGGGCCGTAGCGGTGCCGCTCATTGTTGCCAATGCGCTTGGCTTGAGCCAAGAACAGCTCATCTACCTTATTAATGCTGACTTATTTACTTGTGGTCTGGCTACCTTGATTCAGACCCTTGGTTTTTGGAACATGGGTATTCGTATTCCTGTTATTCAAGGTGTAACTTTCGCAGCAGTAACCCCGATGATTATTATTGGCAAGACCCATGGTTTGACGGGTATTTACGGTGCGGTTATTGTTGCCGGTATTGTAACATATTTAATGAGTCCGTATTTTAGCAGGCTTATCCGCTTTTTCCCGCCGGTTGTAACCGGCACCATAATTACTGTTATCGGTGTTACTCTGATGCCGGTAGCTGTTCGCTGGGCGGCAGGCGGCAATCCGGCGGCCAAAGATTTTGCAGCTTTCCCTTATATTTGTATGGCCCTGGTAACGCTAGTCATTGTATTATTCTTTTACCGCAAGTTTACCGGTTTTTTAAGCAACATTGCCGTACTGTTGGGACTTATCTGTGGCACGGTTATTGCTTATTTCTTTGGTATGGTTAATTTTTCCCAGGTTTCTACCGCCGCGTGGCTGGGAGTTACCACACCGTTTGCCTTCGGTATGCCGACCTTTGACCTGGCTTCGATTGTAGCGATGGTCCTTGTTATGCTGGTGGTTATGACCGAGACGACCGGCGACTGTATTGCGATTGGAGAAATTATCGACAAGCCGGTCAATCAGCAAGACCTGACCCGTGGTCTCAGGGCTGATGGATTTTCCACAATCCTGGGCGGAGTTTTGAATAGTTTCCCATACACTGCGTTCGCACAAAATGTTGGCTTGGTTGGCTTGACCAGAGTTAAGAGCCGTTTTGTTGTAGCTGCGGCCGGCGCTATTCTTGTTGTTTTGGGGCTTTTCCCCAAAGTGGCTGCCATAATTGCGGCAATTCCTAATCCGGTTCTGGGCGGTGCCGGTATTGCGATGTTTGGCATGGTAGCGGCCAGCGGTATCAAAACCTTATCCAAGGTTCCGTTTGACGGTACGCATAATATCATGGTGGTAGCCATCAGTTTGGGAGTTGGTATGATTACCTTGGCAGTACCTAATTTTTATCATAACTTCCCCAGTTGGGCGCAAGTAATTCTTCACAGCGGTATTACGGCAGGCAGTGTGACTGCTATTCTACTTAACGCTGTTTTAAATGGTACGGACAAACCAGCTGAAGCCGCTATAGGCAAGCAGGAATATATTGGTTAAGTGGCGAAAACTAAAGGCGACAGCCGTGTAATGCGGTTGCCGCCTTTTTTCTTTTTAATTGGCATAATAATGGTAAACATGAGGACGATAAGTTGTGCAGGCCGCTCTTTATAAAGTTGCAGGCTATTGCCGGCGGAATTTTTGGAATAGTTGCGGAATTGGGGGTAGAAAAATGAACAGAGAAATTTTTGCTCAGTTAGCGGAGTTGTCTGCGCAGGCGCAGCCGGCAGAGTTTGTTACCTTAGTTTCAGCTCCGGACAGTCAGGCTGAGTACATCGGACAAATGTTGCTGTTAACCGCTGGAAAGCACCAAGGACAGTTGGTCGATGAACAGTTTACCCGCCTGGTTATTGAAAAAATAGCGAGTCTTGTGTGGAAAAAGCCAATAACTTTGGATTTAGAATATGAAGGAGCAAGTTACCGCTTCTTTTGGGATAGGCTGTCCAAGCGGCGTTCGGCGCTCATCCTGGGGGCAGGCCATATCAGCCAGCCGCTGACGTCGCTGTTAGCCATGCTTGAGTATTCTGTTACTGTTGTGGATGACCGGCCGGATTTTGCCAATACAAGGCGATTTCCGCAGGCTGAGACCGTAATTTGCAAGGAATTTGGCCAAGCGCTGGCGGAACTGAATTTATCTAGTTTTGGGGCAATTATTGTTGTTACAAGAGGGCACCGGTCAGATATGGAATGCCTGCGGGCCGTTATCGATCAGCCTGCGTTGTATGTCGGGATGATTGGCAGCCAAGGGCGGGTTAGGATTGTTATGAACACATTGCAGGCAGAAGGTATTGATAAGGATGCCTTGTCGCGCTTGCATGCACCAATCGGGCTGGACATCGGTGCCGAGACTCCCACTGAGATTGCTTTAAGCATTGCCGCCGAAGTTGTAGCTGTCAGCAGTGGCGCTAACTTTTTACCGTTGTCTTACAAATGGAGGTGTAAATAATGGACGAGGCTATGGTTAAGGCTATTTGCGCCGTGCAGCAGGAAGGCACCCAGGCGGCACTTGCTAGTATTATCGCTACCAGGGGCTCAACGCCGCGTAAAGCCGGTGCCAAGATGTTGGTTTACCGTGACGGACGGGTGTTTGGTACCATCGGCGGGGGGTGTGCTGAAGCGGAAGTCCGGCTGCAGGCTCTGACTGCACTCGATGAAAACCGTTCGTTTACTTATAAAGTGTCGATGTCAGGCGATACGGCGGCTAATGAAGGTATGGCCTGCGGCGGCATAATGGAAGTATTAATTCAGGTTGTGTAATATGCTTTGGTCCGCATTAGGGATTGATCCAGCCGGTGTATTTGCCTGTGTAGGAGCCGGCGGCAAGACTTCGCTGATACAGTCACTGGCGGCCGAGGCCGTCCGTAAGGAGCGGCCTGTGTTAGTAACGGCTACTACCAAAATGTTTTATGACCAGGTTGCCGGTTATCGCCTATTGCTTTGTCCTGTATATACCGAAAGGGCAGGTGCTATAGCCCTAAATCTTCAATCAGGGGAGACTGTTGCGTGGTTTGCCTGGCAGGAGGGCAAAAAGGTGGTGGGTGTTTCACCCCAGGGCATTGACGAGGTGGCGGCTAACGTTCCCGCTGCCTGTATATTGGTAGAAGCTGACGGCGCCCGCCGTTGTCTTATTAAAGCGCCCGCCGTGCATGAACCGGTAATACCTGATAGTACGGTAATGACTATTGGCGTATTAAACCTGACTTCTCTTGGCCAGCTGCTGACAGAAGATTATGTCCACCGTTTGGAGCTGGTGACTAAGATTATTGGCAAGCAACCTGGCGCGAGCATTGAGTGGGAGGATTTAGCCAAATTAGCCATACACCGGCACGGTATTTTTCAACATGCCCGGGGAACCAAGGTATTGCTGCTGAGCGGCGCGGAGAAAAGCGGCTGGGAAATCGCGGCAAGACAAGTGGCCGGGTATGTTAAGATAGCGGACACTGCCATCGAGCGTGTTGTAATAACCGCAGGTTTTGGCAGCTCAATGCAAGTGAATGAGGTATACCTATTATGAAACAAAGAATTGCGGCAGTTATCTTAGCGGCAGGGATGTCCAGCCGGATGGGTCAGCAAAAACTATTGCTGCCGTTAGGTGGCAAGCCGTTACTTTCCTATGTGCTCAGTCTTGTGCACAATCAAACTTGGACTGACAGTATAGTCATTATTGGCCAACCTGAAGATGAGTTAGCTGAATTATGCCAACACTACAATTTGCGATCTGTATATAACGCTAACAGGCAGAATGGGCAAGCTACGTCAATTGCTTTGGCGATGCACCAACTGCAAGATGAGTTTGATGGTTTCATGTTTTTTATGGGCGATCAGCCGCTGGTGTCACCGGCTTTGATTGAGGCCGTCCTAAACCAATTTGATCAGGCGGCAGATAACAGGTCAATCATCGTGCCTTGTTATCAGGGACAGCGTTACAGTCCGGTATTGTTCGGCAGTCACTGGCAAGCCGACTTAGCTGCTTTGGCAGGAGATACCGGTGGCAGGCAGATTATGCGGAAAAATCCGGAATGGGTGCGTGAACTGGTCTGGCCGGATGCCAGCCCTTTTTATGATGCCGATACCTGGGAAGAGTATCAAGAGATGCGTAAGTTAGTAGAAGAGTGAAGATAGAGGGGGAGGCCAATTATGAGTTTTATTGAAAAACTGGGGAAATCATTTGTTTTTTCTACAGAACTTGGCGGTATCAATGGTGTAGATATTGCGGAAAGTATTGCGAAAGCCCGGGAATACCGGGGGCTGGATGCCATCAACGTTCATGACTGCCCCAACGCCCGCCTGCGGATGAACTCGGTGATGGCGGCAGCAATCCTGCAAAGGGAACTGAGCATTACCACAATTCCTCATTTTACTTGCCGGGACCGGAGCTTGCTGGGAACTCAGGCCGATCTGCTGGGAGCCTGCGCACTGGGAATCAAGGCATTGTTGCCTACTACCGGTGACGGACCACAGCACGGCCCATATGCTTCGTCGGCAGTGTATGACTATAATTCGGCAAGGTTGATGGAAATTATCCGTGGTCTCAACCAAGGACGCGACGCTGTTGGTGAGGAAATCAAAGGCCAGACACAGTTTACTATTGGCGCAACAGCCAGCCCGGCTGCTGTTAACCTTGAGGCGGAACTGGGGAATATGACCCGCAAAATAGAAGCCGGAGCCGACTTCTTCCAGACTCAGCCGATATACGATGCCGAGCAGGCGCTGAATTTCCTTGCTAGTGCCCGGAAACTAAGTAAGCCCATACTACTAGGGATAATGCCGCTGAAAAGCCTGAAAATGGCCGAGTTTGTCAACAAAAACGTCGCTGGAATTACCGTGCCTGACGCAATACTCAGAGAGCTGGCTCAAGGCAAAACCGGCTTCGAAGTAGCCTGCGAATTTATCCAAAAGGTACACAAAGAAGCCGACGGCCTGCATATTTTTGCCATGGGCGACATTGCTGTGACCAATCGTATAGTAGAATTTACCCAGTCATTAAATTAGATGTATATTAGAAGGGGTCAGGCTTGAGTTATTTTAAAATTGACTTATTAACAGTCAGATTCCCAAGTTATTAGCTTTTTCAATAAAAATCGCGCCAACAAGTGACTGGCAGTGATGAAAATTAATAACAATAAGTCAAAAAAATAAATAACTCAAGCCTGACCCCAACTGGTTGTTAAGCAGACGCAGACTAAAAAAATATAAACGGAATATTTGCAAAATTTATTTGAGCTTTTGAAGGATTTTATAAACTTGTGCTGAATAAGTAAATAAACAATTGAGAAATAATTAATTTTTTTGCTGCTTTATTCATAATATGCTTGCTTATAAACAGGCATAAACGTAAATAAGACCCAGCAAAATGTATCTTCTTAGCCAGAGAAGATTCATTTTGCTGGGTTTTATTAATACCTAACTGATAAGTGGAAATAAGGGAAATCTTGGAAATAATTAAAACTAATTCACAAGGAAGATAAGCTTTTTAAAAAGCTTATTATATAAAAAAGGAGGTAATCTCATGAAACACATGGTCGAAAAGAAAACTGTTCTGGCAATCTTAGTATGTTTTGGAGTTCTTTGTATGTATGCGTTAGCTTTTCCCGCGTTGGTGAGTGCCGCTCCCATTACCGAAAAATGGCTCAGTGAACAAGTCGAAAATTTCTCAACTCAAAAGGAAGTCCAGTATGCTATCTTTGTAAAGCCGCTCGATCAGAAAGGTCAGGCTGTAGTTTTAAATTCACATAAAATGGCTTCGGCGAGCTTGATTAAAATTCCCATTATGATTGAAGCCTTTAACCAAAAAAATCAGGGAAAACTGAATTTTAACGAGCGAGTTACTATTCGCCATTCAGAAGCCGTAGAGGGTGGTTCTGTCTATAACCTTCCTGATGGAACCGTACTTACTATTGGTCAATTAGTTGAACTTATGATTGTACAAAGCGATAATACCGCCTGCAATATTTTGATTGATAAATTGAAGATGGAAAATATTAATGCCATGATTAAAAAACAGGGTTGTTCCAGTGAAACCATATTGCAAAGAAAAATGATGGATTTTGAAGCCGTTAAACAAGGCCGCCAAAATTATACCAACGTAGTCGATATGGCTAATATACTGGAAAAACTATATACAGGTAAGTGTCTTGACCCTAAAAGTGACAAAGTCATGCTTGAGATTATGTCCCGCCAGGAAGATAATCTCATTATTACAGCGCAGTTGCCTCACCATATCAAAGTCGCCCATAAAACCGGCGAATTGGATGGCATGAATTATGACTGTGGGATCGTCTATGGTCAAAGCCATAATTATATTCTGTGCATGATGGCAGAAAACGTTAAAGATGAACCGCAGGTATTCTATGATATGTCCGGGATGTCGCTGGCCATTTATGACCAAATTGGCCGGTAAGCGATAACGTCCTTATCGAGCACATCCTCATCTATATTTTATTATATCTTTCAGGGACAGGGCTTACAAGGCAGTCCCCAATGTGGGTGTTTTCAAGCCGGTTTAGGATAATATCCATCCTAAACCGGCTTTTTAAAGGATAGAAGGGGTCAAGATAGAAGGGGTCAGGCTTGAGTTATTCTAAAAAATTGACTTATTAAGAAGTAAGTTGCTAAACTGTTAACTTTTAGGCAAAATGAAGGCAGCGAGTAATAGGCATTATTCAAAAATATCAAAGTAATAAGTCAAAAATCAAATAACTCAAGCCTGACCCCTATCTATACCCCTATCTATACCTATCTATACTCCTCCGGCTGCCAAAAAACTTTTGAGCAGTATTTGTATCTGGCTGCGAAATCAAGATAAGTTTGAATTTGCATGGTACACCAAAAAGCCCCTACCACGGCGCGGTAGGGGGCTAATTATATCTTTTCGCTAGTGTTTTTTATCGATGGCAAGATGCTTTTAAAATTTTACTTATTGCAGATAACCTAAATAGTTGAAATTTAGGATAATA
>CAZCEN010000049.1:14414-15497 GCA_964497205.1 uncultured Sporomusaceae bacterium | reverse complement strand
GGTATTGGTGATGTTGTCTACCTCGACACCGCTTCCATTAAAGTTTTTTTCCACAAGGGCAAATAGTTGATCGAACTTACAAGTAACCGGGTAACGCACATCACAGGTGATGCTGGCCTGATGCTCAGTGACGTCGATAATGCCGACATTTAGAGTCAGACTGCCGGAAGGCTCATCCGAAAATCCTATGCCCAGGGAATGACCGTTTGTTTCATTACCAATGTAGCGATGAATGGCGTTGATATAAGTGGCAATATCGCCACTAAGGTTGCAGACCGCCAAGCACGCAACCAACTGGGTAATGGCGTTCTTGCCCAACTGGGGCTGGCTAGCGTGGGCGGACACGCCGTGGGACTGAATAAGTACTGTATTTCCGTTTGCGGTTGCCTTGATATTGACGCTGTTTGTCCGGGCGAATTCAGTGCAGGCTTTGAGGACTGCGTCGGGGGAACTGGCTTCCAGGGTCGCTTCAGCATAACCGCAGACAATATTGGGGCGTTCGCCGCCCGTAATGCGTTTAACGCGGACTGCTCCGTCACTTGTGGGATTTAATTTTTTGGTCGGGGCAAACCGCATAATGCCTTTTTCGGCGTAAATAACCGGATAATCGGAATCCGGCGTGAATCCGGCGACCGGGGGCTTTTCGGTTTTAAGGTAGTGGGAGATTTCATTGCACCCAGTTTCTTCGTTAGTGCCGAAGAGGATACGCACCCGCTTGGACAGTTTTAAGCCGGCGTCTTTAATAGCTTTTAATCCATATAATGCGGCAAGAGTAGGGCCCTTGTCGTCTACCACGCCGCGGCCATATATTTTGCCATCATGGATCTCGCCGCCGTACGGCGGGTACTTCCAGCCGCTTCCTTCAGGAACGACATCAAAATGGCCTAGAACCGCCACATAATCTTCCCCGGCCCCGTATTCGGCGTAACCAACATAACCGTCCAGGTTGCGAGTAGTAAAGCCCAGACCGGTCGCGAGACCAAGAATATGCGACAAGGCCAGAGCGACCTTTGGACCATACGGCATTTCTTCAGCCGGGTCTCCTTCGACACTTCGGAGTTGAACTGTCTGCTGCACGGCAGC
>CAZCEN010000049.1:0-14314 GCA_964497205.1 uncultured Sporomusaceae bacterium | reverse complement strand
CTTCAGCCGGGTCTCCTTCGACACTTCGGAGTTGAACTGTCTGCTGCACGGCAGCGACCAGTTCATCACGTAGTCTGTCAACTTTCTCGTTTAAGTTGTCCATAGTACAAACCTCTTTTCTTTTTCCAATTTAAGAAATATATTACACAATCTTCCATAGAAAAAGTCAAATTCCTGCCTAAAGCGGGTTTGGAATAAGCGATAATCAGACCGCACTTTTCAAATCCATAATGGTCCCCCATGCACGGTTGTTGTTATAGCTATAGTCATTAACTGCCGCAGTAAAGTGACTATCTATGCCTTTTTGCGCATCTATCCAACCAAATCTATCCGGAATTCTAAGTTGGCTTGCACCCGAAAGGTTAATTTGCTTCCCCTTCTCTCAGATGTGCTTTTTCGGGGGCTAATCATAGGTTATAAATAAATATTAAAATTTTTTAATTTTGAACCCATTACACGTTGGCTGCCATTGCGAATGGTATATTTATGCAAGTCAAAATATTCAAGCAACGGCAAAGCTATTTTGCGAGAAGTTTGCAACAAATCACGAAATTCGGCAACATTAATGGTCGGATTCTCTTGAAAATAGAGCTGTAGCTTTCCGGCCACTTTGTCGATAGTTTTGTTGTATAAATACATATCGCCGATACGGACGAAGGTTCCATCCCCGGTAAACAAATCATAAACCTTTTTAGCCTTGTCGCGGGTTAATTGTAATTTCTCGCTTAACAATTCAACATCTATTGTCAGTAATTCGTCAGGTGATATTACCGCTTCAAATTGAGTTCTAATACTCAGCTTCTTGTCGGTATGTTTAGCGGCATATTCGGGCAGGGCAATTTCGCTGCCGTTATTGGTAATGATTTCTGATTGCTGCCAATAGGAAATTAAAAGGTTAAACGACTTTTCGTCAAGACCCATTTTTTGTCTCACGCTTTCCAGCGGCGCACCACCGCGTTCTGGCTGATCGCGATGATAATCGGACAAGAAGCTCTTTAACGTATCGCTCAACTTTTGCAAGGTTTCACTACTCAGATAATAACCGTCCAAAACTTTGATAGCCCCTGCTGCCGTTAACTCACTGAGTATCGTCACTACCTGTTGCTCAAGCAAATAGCCTGAAACCTTTAGTATTTCAGTCTTAGATACCAGCCGCCGGAATTCGCTTACTAAGCGATAGATAATTTGCTTAGTATCATTTGTTCTCAAGGCATCAGCCAGCGACTGACGCGCTGGCCCTAACGTCCTGCTGGGTTGTCCGGGGGCAACCAGCCTTACGCCACCAATCAGGTATTGAGGAGAATATAAGCGGAGAATGCCTCTGTCACCTATAGCTGCGGCCAGGGGAGCCTCTAATATTAGCCTCATATAAGATGGGGCCGCATTTTTAAAGCTATAAAGACGTCCGATATGTTCCCCCGTACCGATGTGCAGTCTCACTCTAGTGCTGCTTTTCACTTCAGAATGCCACTCGGTAATGACATCCCAAGTATCACTTACCTGGCTGTGATCTAACGCGCTTAAAGCCATTCCCCTGTCTACTCTTTCTTTTTTTACTTCAGCCAGATTAATAGCCGCCCGTTGGCCGGCATAAATGGTATCCACTTTTACACCATGGCTTTCCAAGCCTCTTACCCTGGCAACATCATTTGTAGGGTAAATTTGCAACATATCACGGATAGAGACTTGTCCTGTTAATACAGAACCGGTAACAATAACACCAAACCCTTTTGCGGCAAAAACCCGGTCTATCCAAAGACGGAATGGTGCTTCGGAATCCCTGGGGGTTAGTTGTTCACTTAGTTGTGTTAGCTTTGCTTTTAAATCAGCAATACCCTCGCCGCTGACTGCTGACACACGGCACAGCGGTGCATCAGCTAAAAAGGTTCCCTTCAGCAAATCTTTTATATCCTCTTCTACCATTGCCAGCCATTCTTGATCTACTTTATCCACCTTATTAATAGCAACTACACCATGCCGTACCCCATAGAGCTGCAGCATAGCCAGGTGTTCTCTTGTCTGCGGCATAATTCCCTCATCAGCAGCGACTACTAAAACCGCCAAATCGATGCCGCCAGTTCCCGCCAACATATTTTTTAGGAACCGTTCATGGCCTGGCACATCAACTATACCAGCCAGAATTTTATCATTCAATTGTAAAGACGCAAAGCCTAGTTCGATTGAGATTCCGCGCGCCTGTTCCTCTTTTAAGCGGTCGGTATCTGTACCTGTTAATGCTTTTATTAACGCAGTCTTACCATGATCCACGTGACCTGCCGTTCCAATTATCAAATACTTCAATGGCTTACTCCTTAGTATAATATTATTAGATTCACCGGAAAATTGCACCTCGTTCATTATAGTATTGTTTTTTACATTATTTTACCATAAAGAAACAAAAGTGTGCTCTTTCTAAAACAATTCCAATTGGAAATAATTTTATTTTCAGGAGGAATATGTAAAATAATATAGAAAAAGGAGATGAAAAATATTTTGATCGAAGTATAATGTGAGGGAGGATTAGTATGAAAGTTTCGACACTATACGCACCCACGTTGAGGGAGATTCCGGCTGAAGCTGAGATTATCAGTCACCAACTTATGCTAAAAGCTGGAATGATCCGTAAAGCTGCGCCGGGAGTATATAATTATTTGCCGTTAGCTTGGCGGACACTGAAAAAGATCATACAAATCTGCCGGGAAGAAATGGATGCCAAAGGCGGGCAAGAACTGATGATGCCAATTATCCAGCCGGCTGAATTGTGGAAAGAAACTGGACGGTGGACTGTATATGGGGATGAGATGTTCCGGTTAAAAGACAGGCACTCTAGAGATTTTTGCCTCGGACCAACTCATGAAGAAATTATTACATCGCTGGTACGGGCTGATGTTCAATCCTATCGCCAACTGCCATTAATGTTATATCAAATTCAAGATAAATTTAGAGATGAAATTAGACCCCGGTTCGGTCTAATGCGTGGACGAGAGTTTATCATGAAAGATTTATATTCTTTTGATAAAGATGAAGAAGGTTTAGAGATAAATTATTGGAAAATGTACGACGCATACTGCAAGATATTTGAACGCTGCGGGTTGAGTTACCGTCCGGTTGAAGCTGACTCCGGTGCCATTGGCGGCAGCGGCTCCATTGAATTTATGGTTATCGCCAAATCTGGGGAAGCGGGCATTGCCTATTGTACCGCTTGCGACTATGCTGCCAATGTTGAGCAGGCTGAGCTTAAAGCCATTGCGGTGCCGGCTGCCGACGTAAAAGAGTTAGAGCTGGTAAATACGCCAAATTGCCGAACCATGGCTGAAGTGGCAGAGTTTTTGGGCTTTGAGCCTGAGCATGCCATCAAAACGCTTGCTTACATAACGGATAAAGGGCCAATCTTGGCACTGGTTCGCGGTGATCATGAGGTTAACGAGATTAAACTAAAAAATACGTTGGACTGCCTGTTCTTGGCTATGGCCGATGATATTGTTGTAAGAGAGCAAATGGGCAGTGAGCCGGGCTACATCGGACCTATTGGTATTAAGAAAGCCATTATCGTTGCCGATCACACCGTCATAAACATGGTCAATACAGAATGCGGTGGTAACAAACAGGATTTTCACTTTATCAATGTCAATCCTGTCCGGGATTTTAAACCAACAATTGTTGCTGATATCCGGCAAATCAAAGAAGGAGATCCCTGTCCTCACTGTGGAAATCCTGTGGCTACTGCCAGAGGGATTGAAGTCGGTCAGATTTTTAAACTGCAAACCAAGTACAGTAAAGCTCTCAATGCGGTATTTGTTGATGAAACCGGTATTGAAAAACCTATTGTTATGGGGTGCTACGGGGTTGGAGTTTCACGGACTATGGCTGCTTCCATTGAGCAAAACAATGATAAAGATGGCATTATTTGGCCGGCAGCTATTGCTCCCTATCATGTAGTCATAGTGCCTGTTAATAGCAAGGACAACCGTCAAATAGAACTAGCTGAGTCCTTATACAACCAATTAACGGCAGCAGGGGTGGAAGCGGCCTTTGATGATCGCGATGAGCGCCCCGGCGTGAAGTTTAAAGATGCCGATTTAATCGGCTATCCCCTCAGAATTACTATTGGGGCTAAAACCTTAGAAGATAATTTACTGGAATGCAAAATCAGGCGGACTGGTGAAGTTCGGTACTTGAAATTAGAAGGATGCATTAGTGTAATCAAAGATATGCTATTAGAACTCTAAATGATAGTTTGACGACTTCTAAATTTACAGCTAGATTTTAAAATATTCAAAGATGTATATTGCGAGTAGGAGAAGCGATATGAAAGCTAAGCTAAATATTTTCGAGGAGAAAAGCAAAGAAGATGGTTTAGTCCAAACTCAATGGGCTATTTCTCTGGAAAATATATTAGAAAATATCAATGAAGCTATATGCGTGATCTCTGAAACAGGGATAGTAATTTATTGGAACCGAAGTGCTGAAAAGCTATATGGAATTAAACGGGAACAAATAGTACAAAAGCACATTGAGCTGTTTTTCCCCACCCCCCTTGGCCTTGAAGTGCTTAAGACCGGAAAAACCGTTGAGTATGTAGAACATTCCCCAAGAGAAGGATCCAGAATCATTATCAGTGCTATTCCGATCAGAGAAGGAGACAAAATAATCGGAGCTGTTACCATCGACCAGGATGTTACTGAATTTTGGCGATTACGAAATGAATTGGTAGAAGCAAAACAACGGATTAAGTATTTGGAGTATGCCGAAGGAGAATTCAAAAAGCTACAGGGCTATCAAATTTTTAATAAAATTATCTACCGCAGTAAGAAAATGTATGATCTGATTATGATGGCCAAACGGCTTTCCGAAGCAGAAGCTTCAGTCATGATCATAGGTGAAAGCGGTACAGGCAAAGATTTGTTTGCCCAATCCATCCATATGAGCAGCAGCCGTAAAGATGAACCATTCGTTGTAGTAGATTGCAGTTCTATACCCCAATCGCTAATGGAAAGCGAATTATTTGGCTATGAACCGGGAGCATTTACCGGAGCGCAAAAAAAGATCAAGCCGGGTAAGTTTGAAATTGCCAATAAGGGTACCGTATTCCTGGATGAAATCGGCGAATTGCCCCTAGATATGCAATCTAAACTTTTACGAGTGCTGGAGAGCGGGGAGTTTTATCGCGTAGGAGGCATCAAGCCAATTAAAGTTAATATCCGGGTTATATCAGCCACCAACCGTGATATGAAGCATATGCTGCAACAGGGAACCTTCCGGCAGGATTTATTTTATCGTCTAAATGTATTTACCCTAAAAATTCCGGGATTACGGGAAAGAATCGATGATATACCGATACTGATCGACCATTATTTAAAAAAACATTCATTGGCCAATAATAAAGCGATAGATAAGATTGCTCCGGAAGTAATGAAGGTACTAATGGATTACCATTGGCCGGGTAATGTACGCGAACTGAAAAACGTGATGGAGCGGTTGGTCATTTTAGCGGACAATAATACTATTTCTGCAAATCTATTGCCCTTGCTGCCGGAAAATTTCTCAAAAGAAACAAGTGGAATAAATGGGACTACTGCACACCAACCTAAATTAAAGCTAGCGGATGTGGTGATGGAGACTGAGAAACAGGCGGTACTAAATGCCTTGGCGGCAACGGGCAATAATAAAGCCAAAGCTGCTAAATTTCTTAATATTCCTAGAAGCAGCTTATATTACAAGCTCGAAAAACTAGGTATTGAGTAAAGTGTTAAAAACATAAGCGTAAATAAAGGCGTCCAACTAACTGACATATGTCGGTTAGTTGGACGCCTTTATTTTTTTTGTAGAAAATTGGACTTTTAGGATTTTTGAGGAGACAGAAGTGTCGAAAATATGACGATTCAGTATTTCAAATGTTAATTAAAAATCGGAAGAAGCTGGTTTTGAATGTAAAGCTGATAATACATTCATATGACAATCTCAAGTATATGTAACTTCAATCCCTGTTTTTTGCCATATTAACCCCCTTAATTACCGTTGGCATGGTTATTGCGTTAATAGTATTAATAATAAACAAAAGGGGGGGTGATAGAAATGAAAAAAAAATATCGCATTGCTTTGAAGCAGCACATTGGCAATGTTAGCATCTCACTTGTTAAGAAAGGCGATATGGTAGAAAAGGGAATGTTAATAGCTACTCCCAATGGTCTTGGAGCCAATATCCATGCCAGTGTCAACGGTAGAGTTTTAGAAGTTACTGATAAGGAAGTAATAATTGAAGCGGATGAAGTCCAGCCAGATACCTATCGACCATTAGATGCTACCGGTAGCATTGTCGACATCATCAAAGATGCCGGTATAGTGGGTATGGGAGGAGCAGGCTTTCCCACTCATGTGAAGCTAAGCACTGACTTGCAAGGCGGAATAGTGATCGCCAATGGTGTGGAATGTGAACCTATCCTGGCACACAATATTAAGCAACTAGTTGAAAATCCCAGACTTGCTTATGCTGGTTTGCAATATGCTATGCAGGCTGTAAATGCATCGCGAGGCATTTTTGCCATTAAGGCTAAAAATACTCAGGCTATCAAGTCTCTGAACTCGGTAATTGATGACGAACGTATATCAATTTCCGAATTACCTGATCTCTATCCCATGGGTGAAGAACGGGCTATTATACGCGAAGTTCTCGGAACCTTGCTTAGTCCTGCTGAGTTACCAGTAGCAGCTAAGGCGGTAGTCGCTAATGTTGAAACCCTGGCCAGAATTGCTGAAGCCGTAGATCTGAAAAAACCGGTAATAACCAAGAACATTACAGTTGCCGGTCATCTAACGCGTGGGCGTGACGCTCAAGTCTTTATGGATGTCCCGATAGGTACTTCTATTAGGGAACTTATAGAAGCTGCCGGCGGTATCGACGGCGACTATGGCGAGATCATTTTAGGCGGGCCTTTCACCGGACAAAGTGCTGCTATTGACGACGTTATTACCAAAACCAGCGGTGGCATCCTGGCTACGGTACCACTTCCTCACGAAAAACGTAAAATGGGCCTCTTGATCTGTGCCTGCGGGGCTACGGAAACCCGCCTTAGAGAATTGGCGAAAAAAATGGGAGCAGAAGTTGTTGGAGTAGAATCCTGTAAACAAGTGGTTGATGTTCGGGGAACTATGAAGTGTGAGAATCCGGGCAACTGCCCAGGACAAGCTGAAAAAATTCTGAAACTAAAAAAATCCGGTGCCGAAGTTCTGCTTGTGAGTAATTGCAGCGACTGCACTAATACCGTTATGGGAGTCGCCCCTAAGCTGAAACTGCCTGTTTACCATCATACCGACCATGTGTTGCGTTCTGTTAATCATAGGTTGGTACGCAGGCTTAAAATTAACTAATTTGCAAAGGAGGAACAATATGTCTATTACTGCCGAAACTGCTAAACAACATGCCAATGACCCTGCAGTGGTATGTTGTTTGACCACAAAAGGCACAACAATTAGTCCGTCTGACCTTGAAGATCCCGGTATCTTCCCGGATCTTGAGGATTCAGGGTTACTGACAATTTCCGATGACGTGCTCAAGATTGGTCAGGTTATTGGCGCTAAATTACTGAAAGATATTGATGCTTTAACACCGCTTACGGCGGATTTTCTGGAGGGTGTGGTTAATCAAGCGCCAGCTTCCACCCCTCTAGAGTCCGTAGCCGAAATAATCTCTGGCAACAGTCAAGCTGCAGCTGCAATGGAAACCTCAGTATCCGGCGGCATGGTGCGAATTCGCATTGAAGAAGGTAAGGGTATCAACCTTGAGTTCCCCACAGTAATGGTTTGTGATGGCGGCATGGTACGTGAGAGCGCTAGTGGCACTTCTGCTGCTTCTGCCATTAAGTGCGAAGACAAAGTAAAGCGAACCTTCACTAAACGTGAATTTGCCGTCCAAAAAGTTGAGCTAGGTGAAAAAACTTCTTTTGCAAACGGTGTTTTAGTAATCAATAAGAACCTTTGCAAAGTTGCAATGCGCAGCGACGAGTTGGTTAAGAAACTTGAAATGGAAATTATCACTCCAGACAATAAACATGTCTTCAGCAATACAATTATGGACGTTGTTCCTGTAGCCGCCAAAGTGGAAGGTCGTCTGGGCGAAGGCGTTACTAACGTATTAAGCGGCATGGTAGTAATTTTGACCGGTCTGGACGAAAGTGGTCTCCAAGTACATGAGTTTGGTTCCTGCGAAGGCTTCATGGATGAGAAGATCCGCTACAACCGCCCCGGTTGTCCTGATGAACAAGATATTATGGTAAAACTTCAGGTAACTATTGCCGCCGGAACAGGAATGGAAAGAAGAGGTCCTTTTGCAGCCCACAAAGCCTGCGACACTATTATTAATGAAATTAGAGAAGTTCTCAAAAAGCTGCCTGCCAGTGAAAGCGTTAATGAAGTAGTGTATAACGACGTTGAGCGCACCGGTCGTCCACGGGTAGTGTTGGTTAAGGAAATCATGGGACAGGGAGCAATGCATGACAATGTTATTCTGCCCACCGAGCCGGCTGGTATTTTTGGTGGCCGCCCTAATGTTGATCTTGGTAACGTTCCTGTCGTTTTATCGCCTAACGAAGTACGTGATGGCGGTATCCATGCACTAACCTGTATTGGTCCGGCTTCCAAAGAAAATACCCGCCACTACTTCCGTGAGCCCTTAGTCAATTTAATGGCAAACGATCCGGAAATTAACTTAGTCGGCGTGGTATTTGTCGGCAGTCCCCAGATTAATGAAGAAAAGAGTTATGTATCAGGACGGGTTGGAGCTATCGTTGAAGCACTCGGCGTTGAAGGTGCAATTGTTACTACTGAAGGTTTTGGCAATAACCATATCGATTTTGCCAGCCATATCGAACAAATCGGGCAACGCGGTGTTAGCGTAGTGGGTGTTACTTATTCAGCATATCAAGGAGCTTTGGTAGTTGGTAACAAGTATATGGATAGTATGATCGATCTTAATAAAAATCCGGAAGGCTTTGAATCAGAAATTCTTGGTGATAACACATTATGCCCGGAAGACGCCATTAGGGCACTGGCAATGCTTAAAACTAAAATGGCTGGTGTGCCGATTAAAGCTCCGGCCAGAAAATGGGATCAATCCATTATCGAAGCAAATCAGAAACTAGTGGGGCTGACAAGTAATGGAATATGAATTAAATCCGCGTTTACTAAAAGGCAAACTCGTGGAGATAACTGATGTCGGAGTTAAAATTGCAATTAACGGGCGGCTTGGTGTTTTAAATCTTCCCCTGCGATTTATAATCTCCGATAATAAACTTCAAATCGACGATGAAGTGGAGTTTTATCTGAGTTATGTTCGCGTAAGTCAAAAATAAAAAAACAGGAGGTAAAACAGTGAGTCTAACTATTGTGCAAGGTTTACAATCTGAGATTTACGTACCTATCACACCACCACCAGTTTGGACACCTGTGTCTAAGCCAATTAATGAATGTTCAGTGGCTTTTATTACTGCGGCTGGTGTACACATCAAATCCCAGACCCCTTTCAGCCTAGCGGGTGATTTTAGTTTTAGAGAAATTCTCTCGTCAACACCATCATCTGAACTGATGGTTACCCATGGTGGCTATGATAACAGCGATGTTAACAAAGACATCAACGCCATGTTCCCTATCGACAGGCTGCATGAGCTAGCAGCCGAAGGAGTAATTGGCAGCCTGGCTCCAAAATTCATTGGCTTCATGGGCGGCGGCGGCAATATTCAAAAATTTGAAAATGAGACAGGTCCGGCAATTGCGAAAATCCTGAAAGAGGATAAAGTAGACATCGCATTGCTAACCGCTGGCTGAGGTACTTGCCATCGCTCTGCCGTGATTGTGCAGAGGTCAATTGAAGCAATTGGTATCCCTACTATTATCATTGCGGCATTACCACCTGTTGCCAGACAGCAGGGTTCACCGCGCGTTTCGGCACCGTTGGTGCCGATGGGAGCCAATGTAGGCGAACCTCATAATAAGGATATGCAAACAAGTATTCTGAAGGATACTCTTAAAGCCTTGGTAAGTATTGATACCTGCGGTAAAATTGTATCCTTGCCTTACGAATACCGGGCTAAGGTCTAAAACAGATTCTAATCCGGGAAACTCCAGAGTGTCGGAGTTTTCCGGATTACCAAGTTTGGAGATGAGAGTTTGTTGAAGCTCGACGTATCTCAGGCCAAAGGCATAACCATTGATGTGCCGGAAAAATTATTAACTGCCCAAAGACAGCGTACTCAGTCTGCTCCAACGGAAAGCATTCAGCTGGATAACCAACAGACAACAGTTCTAAGAAAACTAATTATTGAAGAGTTTAGTGTAAATAAGGTAACTCTAGGAACCAAAACTGATATAAAAGACAAGACGCTGTATGTGGATCAGACCTTGATTATTCCGCTGCTGCGGGAAAACACGTTAGTAAAAAAAGTAACAATTGATATTATTGAGCCGAATTACCGGAATATTCAAACAAATAGCATCATGGATATAATTCCAATTGCTACTAAGGTATCTGGGAGTATAGGGTACGGTAAAACCCGGTACTTGAGCGGCGTAGTGATATTTTTAACAGGTATCGATGAAGACGGTCGCCAAATTGCAGAATTTGGATCTTCTCACGGCATATTATCTGAAAGAGTTAAATTCGGTATGCCAGGAACGCCAGATGCCAAGGATATTATCCTGCGCATGGATGTCGTCCTTCAAAAGGGCACAGGAATGGAACGTCGTGGCCCGATATCCGCCCACCAATTATGTGACTCTTTTATTGAAAATATTCGCGCGGTGCTGCGTACGTTGCCAGCTAAGGAAGTAGTAAAGTCAACAGTCTTCGAGGATAAAAGGCGCCGGGGTAAACCCAGAATACTGATTGTCAAGCAGCTGTGCGGTCAGGGAGCCATGCATGACAATATTCTGTTGCCTACTGAACCTGCTGGGGTTCAAGGTGGCAAGTCCATAATTGATTTGGGCAATATTCCGATTATTCTGACCCCAAATGAAATAAAAGACGGTGGAATACATTCGTTAACATAGGAGAGGATTTTATGGGTGTTGGACCGTCCATGAAGGAAACTACACTACATCACTTTCGTGACCCCTTAATCGAAATAACCCGGCAGGATGAGAGTATTGACCTAGTAGGTGTGGCTATTATAGGCAGTCCCCAGGATAATAGTCAAAAATTCTATGGGGCAGAACGCCTTGGAGTGTTAGCAGATGCTCTTGATGTGGATGGGATTTTAATCTACGCAGAGGGCTACGGCAATCAGCATATTGATTTTGCGGCACATATGGAGGAACTGGGGAAACAAAACATTCCTGTCGTGGGGCTTACTTTTTCCGCTGACGGTTTCGTTGTTGAAAATGAATATATGGTAAATATCATTGATCTTGATAAGTCAGGGGAAGCCAAAGAAACAGAAATTGTGGGCGAGAATACAGTTTCAGCAGTTGACACCGTTAGAGCACTTCGGTTATTGAAGAAAAAATGTTTGGAGGCGCAAATTAAATGAGGTTTAGCAGAAATATAACTGCGATTGATTCTCATACGATGGGAGAACCTACCCGTATTGTTATAGGTGGTGTTCCCAATATACCGGGATGCACTATGAGTGCAAAAAAGGAATATTTGGAACAGCATCTAGATTATCTGCGTACAGCATTGATGCATGAGCCCCGCGGCCATCGTGACATGTTTGGCTCAATTATTACCAGTCCCATTGATCCATCGGCTGATTTCGGTATTGTATTTATGGACGGCGGTGGCTACCTGAATATGTGTGGTCACGGTTCAATTGGTGCAGCAACTGTGGCAGTTGAAACTGGCATGGTACCTCCGGTAGAGCCTATTACAAGATTAAAGATAGAAGCTCCTGCCGGATTGATTGAGGCCAGATTAGAAGTTAAAGACGGCGCAGTCAAATCAACGACCATCCGGAATGTACCCTCGTTTTTATATAAGGCCGATGCTAAGCTCCAAGTCTCGGGCTTGGGGGAAGTTAGGGCCGACATTGCTTTTGGTGGCAGCTTTTTTGCCATAGTTAATGCCAAAGACTTAGCTATCAAAATTTCAACTGAGAATATTGGTGAACTTATTAAAATTGGTATGGCCATCAAGCAGGCTGCTAATGAGCAAATTAAGGTACAGCATCCAGAAAAAGAACATATTCGCAGCATTGATTTGGTAGAAATCTATGATACTGCTACTAATCCCGAGGCAAATTTCAAGAATGTTGTCATCTTTGGTGATGGTCAGGCCGATCGTTCACCTTGCGGTACGGGGACTAGTGCGAAAATGGCAACCTTGTTTGCCAAAGGCAAACTGGGTCTCAATGAAGAGTTTGTGTATGAAAGTGTCACAGGTACATTATTCAAAGGAAGAGTTGTTGACACTACCACGATAGCTGGATACTCAGCCATCATTCCGGAAATAACCGGTTGTGCCTATATTACCGGCTGTTGTCAGTATGTCATTGATCCAGAGGACCCTTTGAAATATGGTTTTCAATTAGGTTAAGCATCCATCTTGCATTGAGCAAAATGCAAAAAAAAAAACTAAAACTGCTTTAATAATTTAAATGATAAAAGGCAGGAGGTAAATTATGTCATTAGTTGCCTTCGTTCAAGCTGCCCTTGGTGCGATAACAATAGCCTTCAGTTATATATTTTTCACCCATGCTCTAAAAAACAAGGACTCTGTGTCCAACGTTGGCTGGGCAAGCCTTTCAGGTGTTGGTTTTATTGCCAATTTTTTTGATACGCTGGGTATCGGCAGCTTTGCCCCAACTACAGCAATGTTTAAGTTCTTTAAACTTGTACCTGATAGATTGTTTCCGGGAACTCTCAATGTCAGCATGACTATACCTGTTGTAATAGAAGCATTGCTGTTTATTACCATTATTGAAGTGGAGCCGATTACCCTAATTACAATGATTGCTGCGTCTGCTATAGGTGCCGTTATGGGTGCCGGTATTGTGGCTAAATTACCGGAAAGGAAAATCCAAATGGGTATGGGTATATCTCTGCTTATTGTGGCTTTTGTGTTCCTGGCCGGCCTCTTGAAGATTATGCCTGTTGGTGGTTCTGCTATTGGCCTTACAGGCGGAGCTCTCATCGTGGGCATTATTGGTAACCTAATCCTAGGTGCCCTTATGACTATCGGCATTGGTTTGTATGCGCCTTGTATGGCTTTAGTGTATGCCTTAGGCATGAGTCCTAAAGTTGCTTTCCCGATTATGATGGCATCTTGCGCTTTTCTGATGCCTGCAGCCAGTATTAAATTTGTTAAAGAAAGCGCTTATGATATTAAAGCATCTATTGCTATTACCTTTGCTGGTAGTATTGGCGTATTAATCGCCGCTTATATTGTTAAAGAACTTCCGTTGGAAGCTCTTAAATGGATGGTTGTATGCGTAATTATTTACACTGCTATCACCATGCTTCGTTCAGCAATGAAAAAGGCTGATACAAACATATCAGCCTGATTTGAACAGGGATGAACTTGAATAGAATAAACAGGAGTAACAAAACAGAACCAACTTAACTTATTTTAGTCATAGATTATGGTATTGCTATTAAATGATTATTATTCACGGGGGTGGATGGGGCCTGGTGGCTCCTGCGGTCTTCAAAACCGTTTGCGGGGTATTAACTTGTCCTGGGTGGGTTCGATTCCTACACGCTCCCGCCACAATAAAGTCATGGATTCCAAGGCTTTAGCCCCTGCTTTTTTATTAGTACTTTAAATAATTCTGTCACGCCTCCCCCTATTACGGGTGGTCCTGACTGCCACATAAGAGAGTATACCGCTTTTTCTCTGCGGATTATTTAAACAGCGGCGGCGAAGAGACCGACAGCACCCTAACCGGCTGCGAACTCGGATTGGACCAGGAATGAGATAGTGTTGACGGGTAATGGAGTGATTCGCCGCACTTGACCTGGTATTGCTTGTTCTCCAGATCGACGACAAGCAGACCCTCCAAAACGTACACGAACTCTTCGCCAGGATGGTTGAACACCTGTCCGAGTGTTGAGTGCGGCGGCAGCGTCATCAGTAGCGGTTCTAAGGTGGTTTCGGGAAAATTGCCGGCCAGTCGCACATATTCGAACGGAGAGCCTTCGATACTCCATTTCTTTTGATTTTCCAGAGGGATATAGTAGTTGTAGTTTTCGTGAGAGTCGAAGAAGTATGTGATTGGCACATTCAGTGTGTCCGCGATTTTTTTCAACGAGGTGATCGCGAGCGATGAACTGCCATTTTCGATTTGCGACAGGAAACTGATCGAAAGGCCGCAACGATCGCTCATCG
>CAZCEN010000048.1:0-15849 GCA_964497205.1 uncultured Sporomusaceae bacterium | reverse complement strand
TCATTAAATCCTCCTTCAGTGAAGGGTTTTTGTTCATTAGCAGCTAATTCCAAGCACATAATAACACAGGAGGAATTCTATGTTTAATGATCATGAAACGCAAAAGCTTAAGCGTAAGGCCTGGCGGCAAATGTTAGGCATACTACTAGCCATATTATTGGTCGTTTTTATAATCGTTAATGCAGTAGGCTTGGTGGCCGGAAATGCTTTTTACAAAGAATTTTGCGTGTGGCACACTAGGTTTGACATTGAAAGGTTTCAACCCCTCCAAGCCACTTTGGCCGAGGGCATCGCGACTAAGCACTGGCAGAATGTAAGCCTTGATTCTCGCTTAGGTTACACTCTCAAGGGTTCTTATTTACCAAGTCCCACACCAACGAAAAACACAGTTATCTTTGTACACGGCATTGCCGGCAGCCGTTTAATGGGGATATGGTATGCTCCGCTTTACTGGAATGCAGGCTACAATGTATTAGTTTACGATTCGCGCGCCAGCGGCGAGAGCGGTGGAGATTCGGTAACCTGGGGCTACTATGAAAGGTATGACCTTGACCAATGGGTAGATTGGGTTGAGCAGCATTACCCAGGCGGCACAATAGGAATTCATGGTGTTTCAATGGGTGCCGCTACTGCTTTGATGCATGCTGAAATGAACGAAAGCTCCCATAGAGTCAAGTTCTATATAGCCGACAGTGCCTATTCCGATCTAGAAGAACTATTAACTCAACAAATTGATACCACAGTTAATTTGCATTCTTCTGTTTGGGTACGGCTTCTTTTATGGTACTCCAGCCTTGCGGCCAACTGGCAGGCAGGTTTTCGCTTTCAAGACGTTTCGCCCTTACAAGCAGTAAAAAATGCAACAACGCCAATTTTATACCTTCACGGTGAAGCTGACGTATTAGTACCTGTTCGCATGTGTGATGAGCTTTACACTGCCACCAAAGGGTACAAACAAAAGTATACTTTCCTAAAGGATGCCCACACAATGGCTTTTTTTAATCATAAAGCTGAATATCAGCAACAAGTATTAAATTTTATCGCTAGCTTGCCTAAGCAGCAGAAATAAATGATAAATTTTAGGCGTGATTGCTATTTGGATAACATCACTAGCTCAACAAAGGCCAATACTTACTTTTCTTGTTTCGAAAACTCTTTTTGCAACTCCAATTGCATTTAATACTCTTGGAAATCCCGTGTAAGGAATGCATTGAAGAAAAACCTCGGTTACCTGCAAAGGAGTAATCCCCACATTTAACGCGCCATTAATATGTACTTCCAACTGATTTTCGCAGCCACCTTGTGTTAATAAGCTTGACAAGGTTATCATCTCTCGTTCCTTTAAGTTTAAGTTTTCCCTGCAATAAATATCACCAAAAGCAAATTCAACAACGTATTTTCCCAAATCAGGCGCTATGTCATTGAGAGCGTTGATAACTTTTTCACCTGCACTACCATCTACCTCTGAAAGTTTTTTAAGACCTTTTTCAAAACGATTCATTTCCATTGTTTTAACCTCCTGTTCTTGTTATAATTTGATTGTAGTTCTTAAAGTTAACTTTAAGTCAAGAGGAAATAGCAATGAATTATTCAATAGGATATTTTTCAAGCATAACCAATATCAGTCCTTCTGCTCTGCGGTACTATGAAAAAGAACAATTGATAATCGTACACCGTGATTCTGCAGGGCGGCGATTATTTACCGCAGAAGACATCGATTGGATTCTTTTTATCAAAAAATTAAAAGATACCGGAATGTCTATTAAGGATATTAAAGAGTTTGCTATATTGAGATATCAAGGAGATTCTACAATACAGCAAAGATTGAAGATATTAGAAAATCAAAAATTGGTTGTAGAAAAAGAAAAGGCTAAGTGGGAAAGCAATCTTCAGAATCTTAATGATAAAATTGAAATATACAAAAATAAACTCAATAACAAAGAGTCAGAAGTATCCTTATAATAAAAGGTACTTTTGACTCTTTGTTTTATCCGTTACCAGTGATACGGTTCTCCGTATCGGGTATAACGGCGAATTTTTCCGGCTCAAAAAAGCCTATTGCAGCGAAATCTAAAAACAAACAAGCCTCGTCCAGCCGGTTCACTTGGCGTCGAGGCTTGTCTCGTATTTGTTACTTTTTGCGGCGGGCAAGCTGTTCCGGCGTACCATAGGCTCCGGTGAAATAGTTATGGCTGAAGACGATTTCCATGGCACCGTTTTGACCTGACTCCGCTAAGCGCTTGGCAATCCGGCGTTTATCCTCATTTGCCTCCATCGGGTTGACCGTCTTGCGCAAACCGTTGATCACCTCTCCGAGCTGATGGTAGGGGATACCGACCCCCAATTCATCCTTGGCCCACTGGGCAACACATCGGGTCCCCGAGCAGAGCATGGAGAGATTAGGCATATTTTTTTCAAAGGGATAGGAGGTGCACTCCTGACAGATAGCGCACATTCCGGCCATTTTGATATCCTTCAACTGGCCATTGTGATAGGCATACCCCTGGGTAAGCCGCATCGCATTATGCGGCGTTGTGACAATGACAACCACATCGGGCCTATTGGTTTCATCATAGGCTTCGAGCGGCATAATTTCCACCCCGGAGCATTTGTGAACGCAATATACCATATCTCTGGCAACCGAGCGACTAACACCCAGATTTTCATAAACGCCCAACTTCGCATGCCTGCTTCCGGAAAGAGCCTCTTCTCCGACCTCAGCCATCCCGAGCGCTCTGGCTGCCGCGAAGCACGCGCAGTGTGCCGCGTCCATCTTGTAGGAACGGCCTTCACCAGCCCATTTCACCGCCGTGCAGTACGGCATACCGCTGATGAGCGCGGCAGCCTTGCTTGACACATAGTCGGCTTCTGTCAGCAAAAACCGGATTCCCACTGGTTTCCGTCGCAATTCCAATAAGATATCTAACCATAAAGCTTCATTCTTTGGCATTTTCATTACCTACCATTACTGGTTAATATATTCGTACAGTCCGCCGTAATGTTCCTGAGCAAATTTGCGGACTTTCTCATCGCGGAAGGCGCTGACCAAATCAACCGCCCATTTGGCCTCGGCATTACCGGCTTTAACGACCACGCCCTGCGGATAGTTTTCCGGATGCTTATCGCGGATCAGGTATCCTTTGAAATCCTTGTTGGCATTCCTCATATGACTGAAGAAAGAAATAGAAGCATCGACATCAGGCAGCGCGCGAACGGTCTGGGTTTGATCCATATCCTTAAACTTAAAACTACGCGGATTTTGAGCAATATCAAGAACTGATGCTTTTACGGTATTGTCTTTAAGGGTAATTAGACCGGCGTCGCTAAGGATGCGAAGAGCTCGGTCCATATTCATGGCATCGTTCATGAGAGCGATAGTCGCACCGTTCGGAAGTTCGCTAACATTCTTATATTTCTCCGAGTATAGTCCCATGCCCACCGTGTAGAGATATGGTTTCACCATAACCAGATCTCCTTTGTTGGCTTCATTAAAGCTTTCCATGAACGGTCTATGAACAACCATGACAGCATCCACACTGCCATCATTGGCGGCTACCAGCGTATTTTTATTATTGTCAAAAACTTTATAGGTAACTTTGTAGCCTTTTTCGGCCATAACGGGAACAACCGCAGCGACCAAATCCTGCGTCGTCTCGGCGCAGGCAATTGTGATCTCTTTCTTATCTGCTGTTTTTGGAGCATCAGCCTTGTTTCCGCCGCAGCCTGCCACAGCCACAATAGCCATGCACAAGAGTACCACCAACCCAAGTCTTTTGTAATTCATTTACTTACAACCCCTTTACCTGTTTTTACTTTTCTATATATTAGTTCTCCAAACCCTTGGATGACCAATACCATAATAAATAGGATTACTACGATAGCATACATCATCACGTCATCAAAGCGTTGATAACCGAACGTCAGCGCTACCGCTCCTAGTCCCCCGGCGCCCACCGCGCCGGCTAGTGTTGTACTGGCCAAAAACAAAATGGTTGTCGTGGTCAGGCCTGCCACAATCGATGGTAAGGCTTCCGAAAACAGCACCTTGAATAGTATCTGGCTATTGCTTGCTCCAAAAGACCGTGCCGCCAGTATGACATTGGTGTCTACTTCTAGCAGGCTGGCTTCCATGTAACGGGCAATAACGGGAAAGGCAGCCAGCGTCAGTGGTACAATCGCCGCCTCTTCCCCAATCGAAGTACCTATGATTGCTTTTGTCACCGGAGATATGGCAACAATGAGAATAATGACCGGGAAGGACCGAATCATATTCACAATAAAGCCAACCGTCTTGTAGACCTTTCTGTTCGGCTTTAGGCCGTAAGGTGAGGTCGTTACCAGCAAAATAGCCACGCCGGTGCCAATAATGAACCCAAGCACCATTGAAAAGAAGAGCATGTATACAGTAGAGCCGATAGCCGGGATAATGATCCTGGGCAGATATTCAAACAACCTGGTAGTGGTTAGATCAAAAAACATCGTCGTTCCCTCCCGGGCGGCCACTTGGTGCTAACACAGTGCAGTCCATTCCCTTGGCCAGACAATACGCTCTGGCTCGCTCAATATTTTGAGCAGCAAGACTTAAATACAAATGGCCGCAGCTCTTACCATAAAATTGTTCAACATTCGCCGCTATAATGATAAACTCCAGTTTGAGTTCTGATACGAAGTCATTTAAAAAGGCTTGGTCCAGGCCTGCATTTTTCAGAGAAAGCCTAAGAATTGCATGACCTGGTGGAGCAATCAGCTCTTTTTTCCCGATCAGTTCCAACAGGCTTGGAGGTTCGGCTAGAAAGGTATCAGCTACCTCCCCCATGGCGGCGATCTGTTTGCCTGTGACAATCGCCATCCGGTTGCAGACAGCTTTAATAACCGACATATCATGAGTTACGATTACAATGGTAATACCCATCTGACGGTTGACATCGGCAAGCAGATCCAAAATCGACTTGGTAATCGCCGGGTCCAGGGCAGAAGTCGCTTCATCACATAGCAGAATATCCGGTTCCAGCGTCAGCGCCCTAGCAATCGCCACACGCTGCTTCTGTCCCCCTGAAAGTTCATGAGGCAGGGCCATTGTTTTATCGGCAAGTCCTACAAGCTCCAGTAATTCCTGCGCCTTTTTCCTTCTGGCCTCTTTCGGATAGTGCCAACACTCCATCGGCAGCATTACATTATCAATTACCGTTCTCCGATTCAGCAGCGCAAAGTTTTGAAAAATCATGCCGATTTTGCGGCGGAAAGATAGCAGGTCTTTTTCCGAAAGGGCTGAGATGTCCGTACTATTCACGATGATTTTGCCTTTGTCAAAGCTCTCCAAACCGTTTATACATCGGAGCAAGGTCGATTTTCCCGCGCCGCTTTGGCCGACAATACCAAAAATCTCACTGCGTTGGACATTCAGATTAATGTTATCCAGTACAGTGATCCCATTGTAGGCTTTGTATAGATTTTGAATTTGTATCATAGTCCTACCGCCTCACCACCAGTATCCGTGTTAATTCCCCTATACATAGGCATCGATAAAATATATATATTTTATAAATTTTATGATAGCTTCAATGTTTTCGATAATGCTTCCCGAAATTCCTCCCCATCCAGCAAACCAATCACGTTAGTCCCTAAAAACTCCAGGCAACCTTAACAGATAAAATTGGGACATGGGAGCAGGCTTGGCGGTTCGTGACTTTGCAAAAAGAACCAAAACTACGTAAGGCCGTTGGTTCTTAACCGTCCTAGCCCATTTGTCGTTTGACGTGTTGCGAGTAAAAACTTACAAGGGCGAATTTGCAGTTATGCCCGATACGGTGGCTACTTTCTCCGTTTTAGGTATAGCGTCGAAAAAACGAAAGCAATGAGTCCGCCCTCATTGCCCTATTAATATAGATATAATAAAGAATTCCCCAAAGATTTACTCCTCGGGGTGTACTCAACAGTCTACAATTCTTCACCGTCAACACGGATTTTAGATAAATCTAATACCTTCTGGCCGCAAGACACTGCTACCTCTCCCTAAGACCTTCACTTCTAAATTTGATGAATGGATCCATAAAATATTCAATAATTCTCTTTTGTCTTGCCTTGATTTCTGCAGTCATTGAATCTAATACAAAATAGAACCTAAATAGGCTGTCCTTAATTTTTAGGACAATTTTCATATTATGGATTTAAAATTTCGCACAATTAGGTCAGGTGTGATTTATCCGATAATTGACTTATTTCTAGATAGGTAAATAAGTCAATTATCTTAAATAATCAAGCCCAAAGTGCCCCCTTATCACCGCGTCCCCGGCAGCTTTCAATATTATGAACATGAACATGCTGTCCAGCCAGAATATCTTGGGACGCGAGACCAATAATTTGTCCATATTTAAACACCGGATCACCTTTTTTGATTGATTTAATAGCAAACTTATGACCAAAGGGAATTTTCTCACTTACTTGTATACTAATCTTGTTGCCACCAATATCGGTAGTAATCTCAGTACCCGGCTCAACTATTCCGACGACTGTACACACGTTGTCAATTGGTTTCATAATAATAGCACGGACATTAGACATTTTATTTACCCCTTTCTGTTTACATTGTTGGCCCGATACGCTTTATTGCAAAGTCGTTGAAGCCAAGAATTTCAGACTTTGTCTGTTTTCCGGAGGCTACTTCGAGGATTTCTTTGAATATCCTGTATCCAACCTGATCAACATTCTCTTCTCCAACAATAATAGTTCCTGCATTAAGGTCAATGTTATCATTCATCCTTTCAAATAATTGCGTAGTAGTAGATACCTTGATGGTAGGTGCAATTGGTGAACCGCAGCAAGTTCCGCGTCCTGTAGTGAAAACTACGATATGGCAACCACCTGCCACCATGCCAGTAAGCTGCTCAACATCCTGTCCGGGCGTATCCATCCAAATAAGTCCTTTTTGGGTTATAGGTGCCGCATAATCAATGACATCCTGCAGAGGTTTTGAACCAGCTTTGTAAATACAGCCCAACGATTTTTCTTCAATCGTCGATAGTCCACCCTCAATATTACCTGGCGTGGGCTGTCCACCGCGCATATCGACTCCCATGTTAGTAGCAAGTGCTTCACAGCGGTTTATTGTCTCAAAACATTTCTTAGCGACTTCTTCGTTTATGGCCCGGGCAGCTACAAGGTGTTCCGCTCCAATGATTTCTGTAGTTTCAGCTAAAATTACTGTACCGCCGGCGTCTATGACAAGGTCGCTGGCAATCCCCAAAGCGGGATTGGCGGATATGCCGGAACATGCATCAGAACCTCCGCATTCAGTTCCAAGAATAAGTTCGGATGCATTAATATCCTCCCGTTCAAGGCGAGATGCCTCACTCACCATAGCTCTAGCCGCGCTTATACCTGCGGCAGTAGCCTTTACAGACCCGCCCTCATCTTGTATCACTATAAGATGGACTGGCTTGTAGGGGCATTCTTTCTTAATAGCGGCGGCAATATTTTGTGCACGAACAGTTTCGCAGCCGAGACCGACAACTACGACCCCATAAACATTGGGATGAACTCCATGACCTATTAACACGCGGGCTGTCAACTCTGCATCCACCCCCAGCTGTGTACAGCCATGCTGATGCTCAATCCAGGTGCTCCCATTCACTTGCTGTGAAATGCCGCGGGCCACTCGATTAGCACAAACTACAGTTGACAAAATCAAAACGTTGTTGCGGATACCAACTTGTCCATCTGGTCGACGGAATCCTTTAAAATTCATAAATAACACTCCTCCATTAGCACACAGTACCATATTATATAAGCTACATGTTTAACTTAAAAATACATAAATCCTGCAAAGCAACTATACTTCACAGGATCTATAAAAATTCGCCATTACCAGTGATACGGTTCCCCGCGCCAAATCTTAAACGCCCGGTAAATTTGCTCCACCAGCAATAGCCTAATCATCTGATGTGTAAACGTCATTTTAGAAAACGACAGTCTCTCCTTAGCCGCACTTACTACTTCTGCCGACAACCCAAAAGCACCGCCGATGACGAATGTTAGGTCACTTTGGCCTGTCAACGCCAGGTTCTCAAACTTTGCGGCCAGTTGTTCTGACGACAGGGCTTGTCCGGCTACGTCTAGCACGATAAGATACGTCCCCGTCCGTACGGCTTTTAAAATGCGCTCACCCTCCCGGGTGAGCGCTTGTGTTTTTTCGGCCGCTGACGGAGTATCAGGCATTCGTTCTTCTGCAAGTTCGATGATATCCAGTTTGCAGAATGGGGTAAGGCGTTTTTGGAACTCCTGAATCCCGGCGGTTAGATATTTTTCTTTGATCTTACCTACGGTAATAATAGTAATCTTCATCTTATTGTCCTGGCATTTCTTCTAATAACACATTAATCGTTTGTTTCTGATCGTTTCTCTGGATAACGACTTCTACTTTTCCGCCAACTTGCTGAGTATCAAGAACTGCTCTAAGTTCTGCGACACTGTTGGTTTCGGCTCCGGCGACTTTAAGGATGATGTCCCCTTCACGAATACCGGCTTTGTAAGCAGGGCCGCTGGCCGATGCTTTTGCTACATAAACGCCTTTATCCAGTTTGAGTTCATAACCGTATTTTGCCGCAGTACTTTGGTCAAGGGCGCCTACGCCCAGATAGGCTCTGATAACCCGCCCCTTGTCAATAAGTGACTGGAGAATAGGCCGGGCGCTGTTTATAGGAATGGCAAAACCAATGCCTTCTACACCGGATAGGGATATTTTTGCGCTGTTGATACCAATAACTACACCGTCGGCATTGACAAGAGCACCACCCGAGTTACCGGGGTTGATGGCGGCGTCGGTCTGAATCAGTTTGAAGCGGCGTTCACCGATATCCAATGAACGGTTGAGGGCGCTGATTACGCCGGCCGTTACGCTGCCTTTGAATTCAAGTCCCAGCGGGTTGCCAATAGCAATCGCCGGTTCGCCTACCATTAGTGAATCAGAATCACCCAATACTGCTACAGGCAAGTTTGAAGCCTCAACTTTAACAACAGCTAGGTCGGTAGCGGGGTCACCGCCAACCACCTTGCCGTCGAGAGTCCGGCCGTCAGCTAAGG
The DNA here is from genome assembly GCA_964497205.1 of uncultured Sporomusaceae bacterium. Classification (GTDB taxonomy): domain Bacteria; phylum Bacillota; class Negativicutes; order Sporomusales; family Sporomusaceae; genus Sporomusa. Next base: position 6,771 of record CAZCEN010000048.1, on the reverse strand, counting down.
AAACCGAAATCTCCTGAGCATTTTGGACAACATGATAGTTTGTGGCTATATAGCCTTGTTCGTCAAAAATAACGCCAGAACCTGTGCCCTGTTCCACCAGGACTTGACGATTGCTGAAAAAGTCACGGGCGATCCCTTTATTGGTAATGCCGACAACAGCCGGGCCAACCGTCTGAGCTGCCCGGACAATAGGCGTATTACGGGAATCCGAGACGTGTGCCTGCGCCGCCGGCGGCTGAAGTGCCTTGAAAGGAGAACCGGCTGTGTCAGGTTTTTGCGCTTTATCACCGGTAATATTACCGGCACAGCCTACCACAAGAGTAGCACCAATAACCATGCTGATTAACGATACCGCAATATAAGGAGTCAAACGTTTAAACCATCCCATTATATCGCCTCCTATTTGTGTTCAGATAGTCCTGAAATCTGTTCGGGATAGGTAAGATGCAAAGTAACTTCCTGACCCAGCCGGCAGCCCTGATTTGTTAAAATTTCAGCTACTGTATCTTCCGCCAGTTCCGGACGGTTATTTTCCTGGCTAAGATGTGCCAGAAAAACATGGGTGTGCGCTTTTCGGTCAATTCTGGCCAAGGTCCAACCGGCGTCAGTATTAGCTAAGTGACCGCGGTTACTCATAATCCTTTTTTTCAGGTGCCATGGGTAACTGCCGTTTTTCAGCATCTCCACATCATGATTTGATTCCAGCACCATGACGTCGGATAAAGACAAGGCCTCTTTTACTGTAGGCGTAACAAAACCAAGGTCTGTGGCAACACTGACTTTGCTGCTGCCTGCATACAAGCGAAATCCGACAGGATCAGCCGCATCATGGGATATACTAAAAGGCTCAATTTTTATCCTGCCAATGCTAAGGCTGTCGGGAAGCGCCTTACAGCACTCCTCGGGAAGTACTCCCCGGCAGAACATTGACCGCCAGGTATCCGGTCTGGCATAAGCCGGGATTTTATATTTTTTTAACAGTGTTGTCAGTCCATTGACATGATCGCGGTGCTCATGTGTTATAAGCACACCATCAATATCCTCTACCTTGGTACCGATGGCATCCAGTGATTGCTTAATACGCCGGGTACTTATCCCAGCGTCCACCAACAGTTTAGTATTTTCCATTTCAATGAACGTAGCATTTCCGGTACTGCCGCTGGCCAAAACATGAATTTGCATAATTACCTCATACTTTTTTTACTTTAAGGAAAACAGTTATGTATTCGACTTAACTGTCTAAAATTCCTCTTTGCCAGTAATTATTATCCTGCTTTTACCAGAGATCAGAACCTCCCGGATAGCTAGCTCCTACATGCTTATATTTATATGCATTCTGCCGGTAGTTTTTCCTTGACGGCTGTCTGTATTTCCGGCGGCAATGCACCTAACAGTATGCCGGTGATAGCCTTCAGCCTTTCTGCCGTTTTAGCCTCAAACCGCAGTGTAAACAGAGGTTCAGTAACGGAGGCACGAATCATCCCCCAGCCATCTTCGAACTCAATCCGCACACCGTCTATCAGGTTAGGACTGTAAGCTGCCAGTCTATCCGCCACTTGCGTCAATACAGCCGCTTTATCCGACCCTAAATATTTGACCCGGATATCTGGTGTCAGGAGATAGTTGGGTATGGCATCAATCTGAACAGCCAGACTGCCCTGCTCGGCCACAAGTTGACATATTTTTAAACCAGAGAACATACCGTCATCATAGCCTAATTCACGGAAGAAGAAATGGCCGCTGATTTCGCCGGCAAACAAAGCCTTCTCCCGTATAAAAGCCGCTTTACTAAAGGTATGACCGGCGCGCGCCATAACAGGCCGCCCGCCGGCTTTGGCCACTTGCTCAGGCACAACCATTGAGCACTTGGCATCATAAATGATTGCACCATTCCCGTTTGCTAAGTATTGTTTGGCAATAAGCACCATAATATCGTCATTATCAAGGGGACGGCCATTTTCGTCGACAAAACCGACTCTGTCGCCATCTCCGTCAAACCCAACACCAAGCGCCGCATTGTGCTCACGTACAGCTTGTCCGAGCGCTGCCAGATTTTCAGCAAGCGCCGGGTTAGGCGGATGGTGGGGAAAACTTCCGTCAGGCTTGCAATTCAGTTCAATCACTTCATAACCAAGCCGCTTGAATAGTTTTGGTGCAATGGTGGCGGTAGCCCCGTTTCCGGCATCCAAAACTACTTTTAGCTTACCTGGCTTGGCTTTGACGGCGGTATATTCAAGGTAATCGGCAATAACCGGAAGCTGAGTTACCGATCCGTGCCCTTGCGTTCTTTCGTTAGCCATCACCATCCGGCCAATCTCAGCTACTTCTTCTTCGGTAACCGGACTAGGGCCCAGTACCAGTTTGAAACCATTGTACTGCGCCGGGTTATGGGAGGCAGTAACCATTACGCCGCCGGTTGCGCCGGTGGTTTTTAGCGCATAGTAAAACACAGGAGTTGCCACTGTTCCAATATCAATGACCTGGCAGCCTGATTCCTCCAGGCCATCAATCATTATCCGCTGCAGGCGCGGAGTAGACAGCCGGATGTCACCGCCTACCACTACTCTTTGTCCTGTTAGTTTAACGCCAACGGCAAGGGCAATACGTCTGGCCATAATGTCGGTTAGTTCCTTGCCGGCTATGCCGCGTACATCACAAGCTTGAAAAATATTCATAGGATAGCCCCTCTCTCATTACCTAAAGAAAACACGGCTTGCGCCGAGCTCTTAGCGACGGTGGAAGCCGATGTTGCCCTATCGTTTATAGCAAATATTGTATCACGCTGTTACTCCGGCTTCAACACCTCTTATCTCCTGTCACATTTCTAGTAAATGTACCGCACAGGTAAAACAGGGGTCAAAGGAACGGATCACCCGGCCGGCTTCCACAAGCCCTGCCCCTTCTACTGCAGGTGTACCAATCAATGCCTGTTCGACCGGTCCCCGTGCGCCACGACTGTCCCGGGGCGAAAAATTCCAGGTAGTCGGGGTAACCACTTGGTAGTGAGTTATTTTACCATGCTTATATTCCATCCAGTGACCAAGTGCCCCCCGCATGGCATCGGTCAAACCTACGCCTGCGCCGCTCTCAGGCGGCGTATATGGCTGAAAAGTGGGCGTGTTTGGCACAATCTCCTGGAGAAATCCCTGCGCCAGTTTACAAATTTTTAATGTCTCCCTGGCTCTGGCTACCAGCCTGTCCATAACCGAAACCCCATGCCGGTAGTCACCGTTAATAAACCCTCTGGCTAACGGACCGCATTCCAGCGGCAGATCTTGATACCGAGGTGCCTTGACCCATGAGTAAGCTTCCGGCTTATCACGATTAGGCTCTGTCCGCCCCTGCACAGGCGGTCTGCTGACGGTGTCATCTTTATACCAGCTATATTGAATCTCTTCGGTAATTTGGTTAATGTCGAGCGGTTCCGGCTGCCCCTGGTTAAGAATAAGTCCTGACTTAAAGACGCGCTCGCCGGTCAAAGGTGCCGGGAACATACCGACCGAAAAGAAATTGCCGTAGCCACCCCCAATGCTATAGTAATCTTTATAGTATTCAGCGATTGTCATAGCATCACTAATAAAAACATGTTCAACCCATTCGGTTAACTCCTGTAAAATACCGCTATAAGCCATAAGGCGTTCTACCGATGCCTGTTCGGTTGTGCCTGTCGGCAGAATGGTTTGCTGATGCGGCGCCTTAGCTCCGAAAACAGCCATAGCCTCATGCGCGCGTACTCCTTTGATGACAGCTTCTTTAGCATGTCCCAGAAGTTCGTCGTTTACCTTTTGCGGCAATCGGTAGTCTGTAACTGAAGGGCGTGGCAAATACGGCGGCATATCCGGTCCCCGCACATAGTCGTGCAGCACCAGCATGTAAAAGTGGCGCAAGTTATTTTGAATTATATCAGCCGCGAATATCAAATTGGTAATGTGCTGACCTGTCGGTGTCGGCTGCACGTCAAACGCCTGCTGTTGAGCCATACTGGCAGCAATAGCGTGAGCTGCAGAACAAATGCCGCAAATCCGTTGCGTAAACAATGCCGCATCACGCGGATCACGCCCCTTAAGCATTGCCTCCATCCCCCGGAACAAATGAGCTCCTAACCAAGCATTAACAATTTTGCCGTTCTGCACTTCTACATCAACTCGCAACGGCTCATGAATACGCGTTACCGGAAAAATTGTCTGTACCGCCATAGTTGTTACCTCCTGTGTCTTTGTCCCGGGCGAAAGAAGTCAACAACCTTCTGTCGAAACGTTCGGGGCTGTTTGCGTTTGACTTTGGCCTTGGCCAAGCCTTTACTCTCACTAATCAGCGCATTCTGCTGGCGAATCAAGTCATCTAACTCCTGTTTTAGCTGCTCCAGGTTTTCCGGTGGATCGGGTTCCGGCGGATTGGTACCATCAAGCCAATGTTTGCCTACCCGCTTGGCAACAACCCCGGTAACTAAGTGGGCTCCGATTCCTGCCGCTCCCAGCCCGGCTGCAGCGGCCCCGAATCTTTTGATGTTAAGTGTACCGAGCGGTGTCTGTAAATTAGGCAGGTGGTTATAGAAAGGCATAGTGCTGTCAGGAAAGCCGGGACTAGCACAGCCAATACACGGAGCCCCCGCCCGCACCGGCCAATTAACATAGTGATTCCACTGGCGTTTCGGACAATCGGCGTGAGTAACAGGGCCTTTGCAGCCTACTTTATAAAGACAGCCGCTTTCACCAGGAAACGAAGCAAAAATACCGTCCTCAAACTGCTGCCGCCGTTGACATAAATCGTGAATGGTCTGGCCAAAGAACATCTTGGGACGGTTATAGCTATCCATCTCCGGCAACCCATACATAATAAGATGACTAAAGGTCCCCGACAGCCAATCCGGATTAATTGGGCAGCCGGGTACGTTAATAACCGGTTGTTTTATGACATCCCATACTCCTTTTGCACCGCCGGGATTCGGATAAGCGGCCGACGGACCGCCATAACAAGCACAAGTACCGGCCGCAATAATATATTTAGCTTTAGGTGCAAATTCCTGCAAAGCCGCTAAACCTGTCACCATCTCGTTACCTCGCAAGAAAACATGGTTGAAGCGGCCATTTTCAGCGGTCATGACTGAACCCTCAACCACCAGCCAGAAATTCCCTGCTTCCTTTTCCACCGTATCCATTAATGCTTTTACTGCCAGTTCTCCTTGGGCAAGGTTTAAAAGCCAGTGGTAACGCAAGTCGATCATGTCGGTAAGTATCTGGACAAAATCCGGATTAACAGCATTATCAAGCGAAATTGAGTTACCGGTACAAGACCCAAGCTCCAGCCAGATTACCGGCGGTTTGATTAATTTACTTTCCGCATAGCCCTGACGCATGAGCGGTACTAAATACTCGGTTAAGCTAACAGATAAAACTGCCGACGTACAAATCTTTAAAAACTCCCGTCGGGTAAGCATTGACTTCCCCCCTTAGGCATATCGGTCTTAATTTTCCCAGATCTGGTTTATCTATGTAAAGAAAACACGGCTGTGCGGAGCGATAGCGACAGCAGAAGCCGATGTTGCCCTTATCCTGTTTTTAAGAAAGCTCTGCTTTCTGTTAGGGTAAAGAAAATACGGCTTGCGCCGAGCGGTAGCGACAGCATAAGCCGTGTTGCCCTGTAAAAGAAAAAGGAACATGCATTAGCACGTTCCTTAATTAGCTGCTTTACTATATTGTTGCATATTGCCTTGCGCCCACAGATTAACAAGCGACATATAGGTGGCGTAATCCATACCAAGTGTCTTCTCAATAGCACGGTCAGTTCTTTCACCAGCTTTAAGATACAGCAATACTTGGTTTAGTTTAGCATCACCCTGAACTTCAGCAATATAGCGAACTGCCGCCAGGGATTGACGGTATGCCAGGGATTGATTGGACAATCCGTCAAAATCCTGGTTAAGTTCTTCCGGTGTATATAGCTTACCTGTTAAACGGTTATCAGCTGTTACCCATTCGTAGCCATTGACCCGGTATTCCACATACTGTGCCAATCCTTCGGTAAACCAGCGGGAATAGTTTCCTTTGGTCAAATGGTCTAGAACCAAGTGAGTGTATTCGTGCGCCAATGGACCAGTTTTGATAAACTCGTCTACCGAGGGGTTGTTCCTCATCCACGCTTTTGGCGAGAGGATTTGAATAATCCCGCCCCAGTAAAAACCCATAGCGCTGGCATCACCAGACCAGCCATATGCCTGTTTCATGGCTTGGCGGTCAGAATAAACCAGAATTAGCGTTTTACCGCTTGGCGCATAATTAAGGGCTGCGGTAACAGGCTGATAGGCCGCTTCAGCAGCTTCAGCCACCATGTCAACTATGTCGGCGTCGCTATCGGTATATCTAATAATAAAATGCGGCGTTTCTTTTGCCAGCATGCTATGCGTCTGATACTCAATTTTCATCACGACTACCTGCCGTACCAGAGGGTACAGCCACATTTGCGGACGAATAGGTATCATACTTAGAAGCAAGCAGGCTAAAATCAGCCCAACGATTACCGGCATGCCGCCGGGTACAATTTCAACTATATTACGCATGATATGCTGCCCTCCTTTCGAGCAAGTAAAGGACATTATATCATGCGTTCAAGTTTACTTCTACAGGTGTTTTATGTAAATTAAGTCTTTTTTTGCAATTTTTTTATCGTTTTACGTATATAAACCAGAAATATAATCGGCAAAACTAACCGCCGATAATAATCACTCCGGCACTGGTTCCCAAGCGGGTAGCTCCAGCAGCAATAAGCTCAAGA
>CAZCEN010000047.1:0-16017 GCA_964497205.1 uncultured Sporomusaceae bacterium | reverse complement strand
ACTACGTCAAGCTTGGCTTTTATAAGCTGGCCGGGTTGAACTTCCTTCAGGCCGGCATGGGCTGCAAATATTTTCTCAGTCATAGTCATAGGTCTTGCCATAAAAAGTTACCTCCCTGCCGCCTGCTCCACTGCGGGAAATCCGCAGACAGCCAGCATCTTATTAATTGCGTTAACATAGGCTTTGGCGCTTGCTTCAATTACGTCGGTAGACAGTCCCCGGCCGCTAAAGGTTCGGCCATCGCGTTCAATCCAGACAGTTGCTTCCCCCAGAGCATCTTCGCCTGCTGTTACTGCCTTTAACTGGTAGTCCTTGAGACCGATAGGAAAACCGACCGCCTGTTCAATCGCTTTAAAGGCCGCATCAACCGGGCCATCGCCGCAACTGGCCGCTTCACTGATGCCGACACTGGTTTTTAGCTGTACCGAGGCAGTTGCCAAGGTCTTGTTACCACTACTCACATGATGATAAATAAGAGTATACCATTCCGGCCGCACGGAAGCCTTTTCCACAATAAGCGCCTCTATATCTTTATCAAATACCATCTTTTTGCGATCAGCCAGATCCTTAAATTTAGCAAACAAAGTAGTAATTGTATCGGCATCCATTTCATAACCCAAGTGCCTAAGACGCTCTTCAAAAGCATGCCGCCCGGAATGTTTGCCAAGCACAATAGCATTGCGGCTTATGCCCACTACTTCGGGGCTCATAATCTCATAAGTAAGCGGATTATTGAGTACACCGTGCTGGTGAATACCTGATTCATGGGCAAAGGCATTGTCACCCACAACAGCCTTGTTCGGAGGTACGGCAATTCCGGTCAATGTACTGACAAGACGGGACGTGCGGTAAATTTGCGGTGTAGCAATGTTAGGCATCGCCCGGTAGAACTCACGGCGGGTATGCAGGGCCATGACTAATTCTTCCAACGAAGCGTTACCGGCCCGCTCTCCCAAGCCGTTAATAGTACACTCTACTTGACCGGCTCCGGCAGCCACTGCCGCCAATGAGTTAGCCACCGCCATCCCTAAGTCATCATGGCAATGCACACTAATAACTGCCTGGGCAATATTAGGTACATGTTCCCGGATATAGGTTATCAGTGCCCCAAACTCTGTCGGCGTTGTATAGCCAACGGTGTCAGGAACATTGATAACCGACGCACCGGCGGCAATAGCCCGGGTATACACCTGGCACAAAAAGTCCCAATCAGAACGGGAAGCATCTTCGGCCGAAAACTCCACATCGTTTACCAATGATTTGGCATAGCGTACTGCCTGTTCAGCTCGTTCCAAAAGCTCAGGCCGGGACATCTTGAGTTTGTGCTGCAGGTGAATGTCACTTGTGGCGATAAAGGTGTGAATTCGCGGCTTTTCGGCCTTTTTCACAGCTTGATAAGCTGTCGCAATATCTTTTTCACTAGCACGAGCCAAACCAGCAATGGCCGGACCTTTTACTTTGGCGGCGATCTGGCTTACAGCCTCAAAATCTCCTGGCGAGGCGACCGGAAACCCGGCTTCAATGACATCTACTTGCAGCTTTGCTAGAGCTAGGGCAATCTCCACCTTTTCTTCTGTTTGTAAACTAACTCCCGGCGTTTGTTCGCCATCCCGGAGGGTAGTGTCGAATATTTGAATTCTCCGAGTTTCCATTGTCATTACCTCGCTTTCCATTATATTTAATCCATTTATTACTTCAGGTGGGGCACTCCCCACCTGAAGATTAGTTTGCTTTACTTATATTACTTTTGCAGCCAGGACATCATCCCGCGCAGTTCTTTGCCGACAACTTCAATCTTGTGATTGGCTTCCTGACGGCGTTTAGCACCAAACATCGGACGGTTGGCCTGATTCTCTAAGATCCAGTTGCGAGCAAAGGTACCGTTTTGAATCTCAGCCAGAACTTTTTTCATTTCCGCACGGGTTTGCTCGGTAATAATGCGTGAACCCGTCACATAGTCACCGTATTCGGCGGTATCGCTGACCGAGTAACGCATACGGGCCATACCGCCTTCATACATCAGGTCAACAATAAGCTTCATTTCGTGCATACACTCGAAGTAGGCGATTTCCGGCTCATAACCGGCTTCCACCAATGTATCAAAACCGGCTTTGATGAGTTCGGTTACGCCGCCGCATAATACAGCTTGCTCACCGAAGAGGTCTGATTCAGTTTCATCCTTAAAGGTTGTAACAAGTACGCCGGCCCGGGCACCGCCGATGCCTTTGGCATATGCCAGTGCCAAATCCTGTGTGCTGCCGTTGTAATCCTGATGAACAGCCATCAGGCAGGGTACGCCTTTGCCTTCGGTATATACCCGGCGTACCAGATGTCCCGGTCCCTTGGGAGCGACCATGAAAACGTCTACGTTTTCCGGCGGCACGATTTGGCCGAAATGAATATTAAAACCGTGGGCAAAAGCCAGCGCTGAACCCGGCTTCAAATTGGGGGCAATTTGTTCAGCATATACTTTTGCTTGTTTCTCATCAGGAATCAGGATCATGGTAATGTCGGCTTGGGCAACTGCCTGGGCCACATCCGTAACAGTAAGTCCTGCTTCACGTGCTTTAGCTGCTGATTTGCTGCCTTCGTGAAGACCGACAACAACTTTAATTCCACTGTCTTTTAAGTTTAGCGCATGGGCATGCCCCTGGCTGCCATAACCAATAATCGCAACAGTTTTTCCTTTAATAAGCTCCCAGCGGGCGTCTTGTTCATAATACATTTTGCTCATAATTTAATCTCTCCTCATATTGATAAATTGTATTTTCACCCCGTTCCAGCGCTACAAGGCCGGTCTGGATGGTTTCCAAAAGTCCGTAAGGTGCCAAAACCTCAGTTAAGGCATTTAGCTTATTGTCTTCGCCGGTTACTTCCAGCGTGACACTGCTGCCGGAAATATCGATAACATTGGCTCTAAATACCTCGGCAAGTTTTAAGATTTCGGCGCGGTTTTCGCCGGCCTTAACTTTAATAAGCGCCATCCCCCGCACCACCGAATGATCAAGCGGCAGAATTTGTACAGCCACTACTTCCACCAGCTTCTCAATCTGCTTTTTTACTTGATCAATAAACGCCTGATTGCCGTTGACAGCTACCGTAATTCGTGAAAACTCAGGGTTTTGAGTAACACCTACCGTCAGACTGTCAATATTAAACCCCCGTCGTGAAAACATGCCAGCCACTCGTACCAACACCCCCGGCTGATTGTGTACTAATACTGACAGAACATTAGACTGCACAACTACCACCTCCATTTTTTAGTTTCTTACCGTGATGCTCTTCCTAATTTAATAAATAGAAAACGCCCCTATGGCAGATTTTCATCTGTCCATAGGGGCGCGGATTGCGCGGTACCACCCTACTTTGGGCTTGTTGCGCCACGAAATATCGTGACTACCGGATAACGGCCGGCTCCGCTATTGCCTAATGCATATTGTTTACAGCATACAATATGCATTTCAGCAAAGAGTTCCTGGGTGAGCAGGACTTATATCACTGTACCGGTTCGCACCAACCACCGGTTCTCTGCACAGGATAATAAGTTTTTATCCCAGTCATTACCTGTTCCCTGTTTTCTATTAGGAAAGATGCACAAAAAAAGGCTCCACAGAAAGTTTTTACTTAATAAAAAGTAAGAAACTTTCCGCAGAGCCTTTTATACTCACGGTGTAATACGGCGGCTGCCGTATTCTGCGACGCTCGGCCCAGACCTGTTAACCAGCGGAACCCTAGACGCACTTCCTTACGCGTTATGTAACTGTGTATACATTATGCCAGTACTTTCGTACTTTGTCAAGAGGATTTTTTTTATCCTATTTCAGATAATCTTTTTTTGTCTGCACTACCAGTAAAAATCAGGAACGTTTTCATTATCATCCTGATAAGCCTGCTTCTCGTTTTCCTGACCGTTAATAAGGCGTTCGGCTAAACTCATATTATCCACTTTTAATACAACCCGCGCAATCTCCGTAGAATTAGCGGCAAAAGCATATACGTATTCAATATTTACACCGGCAGAACTTAATTTGCTTACTTTTTCAAATAAGCTTCCCGGCTGATCATTTAGGACAACGCTGAGAACCGGTGTCGCCTTAACAGTAAGGCCTGCTCCTCTAAGTATATGCTGAACCTTTTCCGGTTCATTCACAATAATTCTTAAAATACCGAAGTCGGCCGTATCGGCAACGGCCATGGCCCGAATATTAATGCTATGGTCATGAAGTACACCCAGAACTTCAGCCAATTTTCCAGGCTGATTTTCAACAAACACCGACAATTGATGAATAACCATGCTATCCCTCCTTAGATATGATTTTAAAGATTCCTTCTATCCACTACCCGCTTGGCCTTACCTTCACTTCTTTCTATCGTCTTGGAGCCAACGAGGCGAACTGCGGCTGATACATTAAGCACACTGGCTAGCTCTGCTTTAATTTTGGCTTCCAGCACTTCTAATCCCCGTACTTCGTCAGAGAACATCGCATCTGTCACTTCAATAAGAACCGTCAGCAGATCCAAATTGTCTTTACGGTCAACAATTAACTGATAGTGAGGCGAGGTTTCGCCAAAGCTAAGAAGTACGCTTTCCACCTGAGACGGGAATACGTTAACACCACGAATAATAAGCATATCGTCGCTGCGGCCAAGCACTTTGCTCATTCGCACCAGTGTCCGGCCACAGTCACATTTTTCTCTGTGCAGTACGGTTAAGTCGCGGGTACGGTACCGGATCATAGGCATACCTTCCTTGGTAAGGGTCGTAATTACTAGTTCCCCTTTTTCACCGTCAGCCAGTACTTCTCCTGTAAGCGGATTGATAATTTCCGGGTAGAAATGGTCTTCATTGATATGCAAACCGTCTTGTACCGGACACTCAACCGCTACCCCCGGTCCAATGATCTCACTTAAGCCATAGATATCAATCGCTTTGATTTCGAGCTGGGCCTCAATTTCCTGCCGCATACGCTCAGACCAAGGTTCAGCACCAAAAATACCGACCTTCAGCGAAGTGTCTTTCGGTTCAACGCCCAGCTCCCGCATGGCCTCAGCAATATATAACGCATAAGAGGGCGTACAAGCCAGCGCCGTAGTGCCAAAGTCCTTCATAAGGTTAATTTGCCTTGCCGTATTGCCGCTGGATATGGGAATAACCGACGCACCTAAGAGTTCAGCACCATAATGGATTCCCAGCCCTCCGGTGAATAGTCCGTAACCATAGGCTATCTGAATACAGGACTGTTTACTTAGACCTGCGGATACCAACGCTCTGGCTGCAACCTCTGACCAAATGCCAATATCCCGCTTCGTATAACCAACAACTGTAGGTCTGCCGGTTGTGCCACTGGAGGCATGAACCCGCACAATTTCAGACATGGGTACGGTAAACAATCCATAGGGGTAGTTATCACGCATATCTTGCTTTGTAGTAAACGGCAGCTTGGTAATATCCTCTAAAGTATCAACATCCTCAGGCAGTAAACCTTCGGCCTGCATTTTGGAACGGTAAAACGGCTGCTGGCGGTATAGTCTGACAACAATTTCTTTAAGTCGTCCGGTCTGAAGCTGAGTCATCTCTGCCCGCTCCATGGTTTCTGCAGGCTTATTCCAATAGCTAATCATTGTCCTATTCCCCTTCCTCCTATCAAGAAAACACGGCTTGCGTCGAGCCTTGGCGAAAGCGGAAGCCGATGTTGCTCTTATCCAGGCAAAAGTTATACTATCAGGATAAAAACAAAAAAACCCCGCAAAAAGTCCTTTTCAGGAACTTTCCGCTGGGGTTTTTTATACCCACGGTGTGACCCACTGGGCCCTGTGCCGCTTGGACCAGACGCATGACTGCCGGAACCCTAGACACACTTCCGCTTTAAAAAAGTGTAAACTTGTATACTGTATTTTTTCATATATTATCAGTTGCCCTAAACAAAGTCAATAGCTAATCACCTTTGTATTTTATTAAATAAACATTAAAAATCCACCGCCTTAATTCCTATAAATAACATTTTATGATATTATGGGTACAAAGATTGGAATGTAAAGAGGTGAATTTTGTGAAAAAAACTGTTGCTCTTATCGCCCATGACCGCAAAAAAGAAGAAATGCTTACATTCGTCCTTGATCATAAAGAACAGCTAAGCAATTACGATTTAATCGCCACTGCAACTACCGGTAAAATCGTCAAAGAAAAAGCCGGCCTTGCTATTACCACCTACCTGTCCGGCCCGCTTGGCGGTGACCAGCAGATTGGTGCCCGCATAGCCTGCCAGGAAGTTTCTGCAGTCATTTTCCTGCGTGATCCGCTGACAGCCCAACCGCATGAGCCTGATATTACAGCCCTCCTTAGAATTTGCGATGTCCATAACATTCCGGTAGCTACCAATGTTGCTACCGCCGGCTTGGTACTGCAGAGTTTAGCTTAATAAATGAATACTATCATTTAAGACCTCATCTTCGATAGCGGTGACTATACGAGATGGGGTCTTTTTATCCTGTAATACCAAATTTATATTGTTTACATAATTATTTTACTATGTTATTATGTACGGGTAGTCTATAACTAACATACCAAGGAGGGCGTATATGAAGCGCTATATCAATAACATAGCAGTAGTTCTTCTCTTCACCTTCTTTACTACGCTATTTTTCCCTGCCGCACCTGCGCAGGCGTTTTCTCTTGCCGATCTTACCGGCTCTTCTTCCTCCCAACAAAGCGGCGGTTCCAGCAGCTTGCTTAACATCTTGTTAGCGCTCCTGTTGGGTAAAGCTCTTGGCAACTCCGATAATTCCAATACCACTAAGGCTCCCAACCTTGCTTCCGTGTTAGGCGCCGCCATCGACCCCAAAACTACTGATAATAGCAGCACTAAAGGAGCCACCATTGTTAAAACAGCCCAAAAATATATGGGAGTTCCCTATGTTTGGGGCGGTGACACCCCAACCGGCTGGGACTGCTCCGGTTTTACCCAGTACGTAATGCGCGAAAATGGAATTAACATTCCCCGCACTGCGGCTGAGCAATTTAGCCAAGGTACGCCTGTTGATAAAGCTAATCTTCAGGTAGGCGACATGGTGTTCTTCACCACCTACAAGCCGGGTGCTTCTCACGTAGGTTTCTACATGGGCGACGGCAAGTTTATTCATGCCAGCTCGGCTGCCAAACAAGTAACGATTAACTCTTTATCTGAGACTTATTACACTGAACATTATATTGGGGCACGCCGCTATTAAGAGAAAAGACCATCTGCCTAGGCAGATGGTCTTTTGGCTAATATTTGTTGATTCATTTTACCTACCGCAAATAAGCTAAATAAATATAAATATTACAGATTATAATTGATACAAGCATTAAGGGAAATGCTATTCTGAAATAGTAACCAAAAGATATTGGTCTGCCTTTAGCTGCCGCAATACTGGATACGACAACATTGGCCGAAGCGCCGATAATTGTGCCGTTTCCGCCCAGACAGGCTCCCAGCGACAATGTCCACCACAGCGAAGTAACATCCATATGACCAAGCTCGGCCATAGATTTAATTAATGGAATCATTGTTGCCACAAACGGAATATTATCAACAAATGCCGATCCAATAGCGGAAAGCCATAAAATCAGGAAATGCATAAGCACAACATTGCCACTGGTAACATCTAATGACCACTTAGCAACCATTTTAATAATGCCGGTTACTTCCAAACCGCCTACCAGAATAAATAATCCGATAAAGAAGAAAATCGTATTCCATTCGACTTCATTGAAAATCTCCTCCGGCTCAATACCACTTACCAAGAGCAACAAAGCCGCACCGCCCATGGCAATAGTAGCGGATTCAAAATGCAGCATCTGGTGAAGAACGAATCCCAGCATTACTACGCCTAATACGGCCAGTGACTTTTTCAGAAGACTGACATCGGTAAGGCTTTCTTCTTCTTTTAGTTCCATAATCTTGAGCTGTTTATCCTTGGGCACTCGTAAATCTTTTCTATAGAAGAGTACTAATAACCAGCAGGTAGCAATACCTACCAGTACAATAGGTAATGTCAAATTCATAATAAAGTCATTGAAGCCCAAACCGGTAGCGCCACCAATCATAATATTGGGCGGATCACCAATCAGGGTAGCGGTACCACCGATATTAGAAGCAAGTATTTCGGAAATCAGAAAGGGAACCGGGTTTACTTCAAGTACATCGGTTATCGCAAAAATAATACTAGTAAACAATAACACTGTTGTTACATTATCCAGAAAGGCCGAGGCAACTGCTGTAAGCCAGAAAAACACTATCAAAATCTGAACTGGATTACCCTTAACCATTTTAGCCGATTTTATTGCCAGATACTGAAATAGTCCGGTCTTGCGGGCAATCGACACAATAATCATCATGCCGATAAGGAGTCCTAAAGTATTAAAATCAACTATGGCTATGGCCTGTTCCTGGGTCATAATTTTTAAGAATATTACTGCGATAGCGCCAAGTAAGGCAATTTTGGTTCTATGAATTTTCTCAGATATAATAATTGCGTACACAAAAACAAAGACAAGTAAAGCTATCCATGCGTGCTCTGTCATCTAAATACATCTCACTTCCAGGCTAATTTGCTACTTTTACTATTATAGTGAAATTGATGATAATTTACCAGAAATTATCATCAATTTCCTATACTTAATATTTAGTTATAATAATTATTAGTGTGATTTACCAACATACCGCCCAGCAAGTCATTATAGTTTAACCGCTACCAGAAGGTACGCGGCATAATTCTTTCTAATTTCCATACCGGATTCCCCATACAGTCGACCGGCCCAATCTGCTTGGCGATGTCAGCAACCGCCGAAGTGGCGACAACAGGTACACTGAGGCGCTTGGCTGCCGTGGTTACTCCTTCGGCACCACGTTGTACAAGTTCAACAGTAGTTTCCTCAGCCATATGTGTATTATTAAGCATTGCATCAACCCGCCCTAAGGTACTGACATATTCCAAAATATTATCCACTGTTGAAGTAAATGGACGCGACATATTAATAACAGCAATAATCTTAAGGTACGGATTCTCAAAAGCGCCTTCTACCAGATTAAAAATTTTGGCACCATGCACACCATAACCGACATCCATAATAATATTACCTTTACGCCTAAGTACCCATCGCATGGAAGCTTTAATAACATTACCTGCTTCACCAAGCCCGGTAGTATCGCGGGTTTCCCAGGCTACGACATCAATTCCCAAATCCTCCAGCTCTTTTTTGATGGGACGCAACGTATAACACGGTTCTACTGTGTCCAAGTCGGCAATGGTTACCGGCAAACCTTGTTTTCGTAAATAAATGGCTCTGTTTACGGCATTTTCACTTTTGCCGCTGGCGTATTCCCCCACGTAAGCTTCAATAATTGGATCAGACTGCTGTGGCTCTTTTACAACCTCCACGATCGACACTCCTTGTTCCACTGATTGTTCGGCTTAATTCCACTAATTAAAAAGACTTGGCCTCTGCCAAGTCTTTTATCAGTTTATAAATATTTTAAACAAAATTAGCAAAATAACTCCCGGCAATCCCAAAAACCCGGCAATCAATGCTGTAATCGGGTTTATGCCAATGTTAAAACCCACATAAGCACCAACAAAATTAACCACCCACAGCATAACTCCACCCATCAAACCATTATATATCAGCTTAAATACCAGCTTAATAGGCATAAAAAACATGCGGCCGATAAGATAAATTAAAATAATCCCAAAAGCATAGGCAATGATTACGTTTAATTCTAAACCAGGTAAAATCGGCATTCTTTAGCCCCCTTTCATTACTTTTCTTAATTCTACCACATTAAAACGGCCCGCGTACAGTTTTCGTCTCGATAATTTCTGATAGGCTAACACAATTCGGATACCTAATCCCCTCTTGCCTTGCCTTTTTTATCAGATAAATATACTTGCGTTCATAGGCTTTAATCAGGTATGCAGCATATTCGATCAAATCCGGATCAGTTACTGTTTTATAATAATACTGAGCATATAACCAGTCACGCCGGGCCTGATCGGCGACTTCTACTAAATTGACAAGCTTTTTTCCACTGGCCTGTTCGTTATCCCACAGCCCCAGCAATCTCCGCCATGCAAACATTATGAATCCCTCCAACATCATACTTATCACAATATATGTTGGCCAGTCCAAAAAAATGAAAAATACCGGACAAAAATCCGGTATTTTATGAACTAACTGAAAGGCGAATAATGAACGCCTTCGCGACGGGCACGCTTGAGTAGGTATGTATATTTTTTTTCGGCGGCCTGAATCATATAGGCGGCATAATCAATCAAATCAACGTCTGATACATTATTGTAGTAGTTTTGAGCATTAAGCCATTCTTGCCTAGCCTGTTCAATCTGTTCCGGTAAAGGCTGATATTTAGGCACAGGCAACTCTTGCGGCACTAATCCGTAGGCAAAATTCATTAATACAGTCTTCATGCGCATCTCCCCCTGTCTAGAGTATTCCCATAAACAGGCAGGATAAAACATACTACATTTCTCGCCGGTTTTCTAATGCCTTGGACAAGGTGACCTCATCTGCGTATTCCAAATCGCCGCCTACCGGCAGCCCATGAGCAATACGCGTTACTTTAACCCCAAGAGGTTTTAACAGCTTGGCAATATACATAGCTGTTGCTTCGCCTTCGACATTAGGATTTGTAGCCATAATAACTTCCTGAACTCCCTGACTGACCCGGGCAAGAAGCTCTTTTATCTTAATGTCATCCGGCCCAATCCCCTCCAGTGGAGACAAAGCGCCATGCAATACATGATATAAGCCTTTAAACTCGCGGGTACGCTCCATAGCGGTAACATCTTTGGGGTCTTCTACAACACAGACGACAGCCTTATCACGGCCTTCGGAACGGCAAGTCTGACACGGATCGGTGTCGGTTAAATCAAAACACACCGAACAATAACCCACCCGCTCTTTGGCGTTAACAATGGCTTCCGCCAAAGCCTGTGCCTGTGTTTTATCCATTTTGAGCACATGATAGGCGAGTCGAGCTGCCGATTTCGGGCCAATGCCGGGCAAGCGGCGAAAATGTTCGATGAGCCTGGCAATCGGCGCAATATAACTCATAGATTAAAACATTCCGGGCGGCAGATTAAGGCCGCCGGTAAGCTTGCCCATTTCCTGAGCCATCATATCGTCTACCTTGCTAATAGCTTCGTTTATAGCTGCCGTCACTAAATCTTCTAACATTTCTACGTCTTCCGGATCAACAGCGGTAGGTGCAATTTTTATCGATTGAATCTTTTTCTCACCATTAATAACGACTTTTACTGCTCCGCCTCCGGTAGATACCTCGAGCGTGCGGGCCTTAAGCTCTTCTTGAAGTTTCGCCATATCGGCCTGGAGCTTTTGCACCTTTTTCATCATACCCGCCATGTTTCCCATATTTCCAAACATGTTGTCATCCTCCTAAAGCTATTTTTCGTCTATCTTAATTACTTTACCACCAAACAGCATTTGCGCCTGCTTCACAACAGGATCATCCATACCAGGATCATGCTCTGCTGTCGCCGCACTCGGCGAAGTAACCGCCGCAGTCGCCGGCGGCTGAGCAGCAACAGGTTTGGAAGGTGGCGTATCAAGCCCTAATGAACAAGTAAGTCTTAGCTGATGACCGGTAATCTGTGCTAAGGTTTTTTCAACAATAGCCCGGTAATCATCTTTTTCAGTACGTTCTTTGGGAAAGGTGGCCGTAAAACGCACCATCGCCTGAGTATCGGTAAGACCTGTTAATTGGCCTTGCATAACGCAGGCATGTACTGAGCGTTTACCATTTGTCAAAAGTTCTTTTAAAACAGCGGCCCATATCTCATTTAAATTACCACTGCTGCCGCTGGCAGACTCCATCTGAACTGGCGGAGCTGCCGCAGCCGGTACCGGAGCCGGCGGCTGTTGTTGCTGCGGTTGTGGCGATCTGGCTGCGGGCGAAGCTGGAGCTTGCGGCCGAACTGGTGGTGCCTGCGGTTGCGGGCGCGGGACTATTGCCTGAGGCGCACTGTCAGCAACCAGAACCGGACCACTTGCCAGTTTGGCCTCAAGTTCGGCAACCCTGGCCGCCAATGCCTCAATATCGTTCCCTGCCGCGCGGCGGCAAAGTGTAATCAATGCCATTTCCACCGCTATACGCGGTTCTGCTGCCCATTTTGCTTCATTGGCCGCACTGTGAAGCGTTTCAAGCATGGTCACCAGTTCCTGATGACTGAACTTGGCACTTTGAGCAGCCAATATCGCTTTATCATCACTGTATACTTCAATATTATCTATGTCAGGAGCCGCTTTATACAACATCAAACTGCGCGCGTGCAGCGCTAATTCAAGAAGCAGTTGGCGAACATCCTTACCCAGACTAATGAGTTCATCCAGTTTTAGCAACAAATCATGGGCATTGCGTTCAGCTACAGCATCGGTAAGCTGCCAAACCCATTCGTGTCCGATTAAACCTAAAAGCTGGCGAACATGCTGGGCTGTTATTACCCCGCCGTTATCAAGGGTAGCGCACTGATCCAGAATACTAAGTGCATCTCGCATACCGCCATCTGCCTGAACGGCAACCATCCGCAAGGCTTCCGGAGCAATTTGAATACCTGTCTTTTCAGCTACTGCAGCCAGACGCTGTTCAATTTCTTTTACGCCAATCCGCCTAAAATCATACCGCTGACAACGGGAGTGAATCGTAGCCGGGATTTTATGCGGTTCGGTAGTTGCCAACACAAATACCACATGAGCAGGCGGTTCCTCCAAGGTCTTTAGCAATGCGTTGAAGGCTTCTGTTGTCAGCATATGCACTTCGTCAATTATATACACCTTGTACCGTCCGTCTACAGGAGCAAATTTCACAGTCTCACGTAAATCCCGGATTTCGTCAATACCACGGTTGGAAGCGGCGTCGACCTCAAACACATCCATGGATGTGCCGGCGGTTATTTTATCACAATTAGAGCAGTGATTACAAGGATTGGCTGTAGGTCCCTGCTCACAGTTTAGCGCTTTAGCCAATATTTTAGCCGTACTGGTTTTTCCTGTGCCGCGCGGTCCGGAGAACAGATAAGCGTGGGCAATTTTGCCTGTAGCTATTGCGTTTTTCAACGTAATACTAATATGTTCTTGCCCAACAAGATTATCAAAATCCTGCGGCCGCCATTGCCGGTATAATGCTACATAGGCCATACTCCCGCCTCCTTATCCTGCCAAACTCATTCTTTACTAGTTATAATTAAATAACTAAGCATCTCCACAACTTTGATATATTCAACAACACTAAAATATTTCCCTTTTTCGGGAAAATAATTTACATTAATCCGAGATAAGGATATCTCCCATCCAGTTTGTTTAAGTTTCGCGCATATAGCAAAAAAGCAGCCTCTATTATGGCTACTTCATTGACTAGATCTATATTATTATCGGTTAAAGGCTTCGGCCTTTGTTTTCCACGACGGACCACAGCAATGCTAGGCACCCTTACGGCACATAAGAATGATCACTTAGCGCTGCTTCCTTCCGGACCTGACGCGGTTCATGAGTTCCTATTGCGTAAGACCCGGCACTGCTATAGCCCGGCCTAGAAAACAAAAAGCCGTAACCGGCTTAATTTTTTTATGGCGGAGAGAGAGGGATTCGAACCCTCGGTACCCTTTCGAATACACACGCTTTCCAGGCGTGCTCCTTCAACCACTCGGACATCTCTCCAGGTGCTCTCACAGAATGTTATTATATATCATTTAAGCCGATAAAGCAACTGGTAATTACCACTAATCGCTGTTCACCAGATACTGCTCTATTATACCCAGTATAACCAAGCTTGTCAACATCCTGACTGCCTGAACCGACGAAATTCATTATATATTGTTTTGTAGTACTTGTCTAGCTACTTATTTTGGAAAACATGACAAAAAAAATAAATACCATGCCACTTTCTTTACTCACTATTTGCTTTCTTTTCAAGTGCAGCGGCAACCCGCTGCAGCGCCTTATTGATACCGTTCAGTTGTGCTAACGCATAGATGACAACAATAGCGTATCCAATTACAAAAAACATGCCAAACGGAAAAAATCCACCATAACCATAGCCCATCATATCCAATCACTCCTTAGGGTTAGGGTGGACATAACTCTGCAATATTATACAGTTAAAAATTTATCCCTCAAACTTCAGCGTATTCCAAAGTGCGTTTAACAACTTTTCTCTGGTAAATGGTTTAACAACATAGCCATCTACCCCAAACCCCATCGTGAGGTTAACGGTATGTAAGTCATGCAGCGAGCTGCAAACAATGATTTTTGATTCAGGTGCTAAATTTTTAATATCTTTTAAGGCTTGGATGCCGGTTTTTCGCGGCATAACTACATCAAGAGTAATAACATCGTAACAGACTTCCGGTGGCAGCATTTTGATTTTACTTATTGCCTCAAGCCCATCGGCAGCTTCGTCTATCTCCTGTATGCCGATTTTGTGAAAATAAGATATAATCAACTCACGGCTGAATTTAGAATCATCTACTACCAACACACGCATTGCTAACCACCCCCTGTAAGCTACTATCTAGCGCAAAAGTCATTAAAACAACGCTCTGGCACCTGTTTCAGGAAAGATATGTAAGACATAACAAATTTATCTATTTGTTATATTTCTTCAAAAATATACATATTTCCTTTAAATTCGGGGCTTTATTCATGTTTCAATCATTAATCTCGCGCTTTGACCACCATTTCCACACATTTGGGACATAAATCAACTTCATTTCCTAAACTAATTGCACATTTGTCACAAGCTTTAGCACCACAAGCAGTTCCCGCCCCCGTCGGGAAATCACACTGCTTAGTAGCTCTTTTCTTCCGGCAAAATTGGCATCGATCAGTAAATGGTACTATATCTAAATCAGGCATCTGCCGTTACCTCCCCACACGGGCGTCTTATATAACCGTTTTAATAGTTTTTTACTTACCTTCAATACTATCCCGCTGCAGCTACCATTGCCGCCTTTCCAGCGCTATGATAATTGATTAAACCAATATGAAATTCTGGCCGCAGTCACCCTCTATTTGTTGCCCCTAGAAAAGGTTAGAATAATCAATTACTAGTGATGATAAAAAGATGAGTCAGATAATGACCCATCTTTTTTTAATTGTGCTCCCTGCTTTAAATTTACTTAACATCTCGACATAAGCGTGCATAAAATATATAAGAATCACCTAAAAATTTATTGGAGGGGTATATTGTGGATCACTGTAAACCAAAAAAGTTCTATGATTGTATGCCAACAGATGATTGTATGCCAATTGATGAGTGTATGCCAACTTGTGAACCTATGCCAAAATCCGGGCATAGATGTGTTGGAACTTATTCGATGAAATACAGAGTTTATGAAAACTGTAACTGCGGGTATGACATACGTAGAGTATGCGCTTACTGCGGAGGCGAGTATGAGGATCAACGGGATGAATGTCCAATGTGTGGTGCCCCGGCCGATATGGGTACAATGGATGATCCTAACGGCGATCCGCCCTTTGATCCTGATGGATTTGGGAGACGGAGATTTAGATTTTTCCCACGGTTTAGATTCTTCCCATTTTTCCCATTCTTCTTTCCATTCTTCTTTTTCCGGCGCCGTCGATTCTAAAATTGCGCTAATAACTTTTTAATCTATTTATAGAAGGTGCTACCGTAGCCTTCTCCATAAAGCATGGTTCAGATACTCTTAAACGCACACACCAGGTCGCTATGTCACCCGCGTAGTGAGTGCCATTATCTTGGCGCGCCCCCTTCTTTTATGCTTGAAGGATACTGTCTCATTCTTTTTTTCAAAGCATAATAAAGCCTCCTATGGTAGTAATTTATCCTACCATAGGAGGCTCTTTCTTTCATCTTTCCAATTTGGGGTCCACTTCATGAACCCGAAAGGTGACTAAAATTTCAATATACCGATATCTATATTATTTCTGCAATCTTCTCAACATCAGTAGCTGAAGACGCTAAT
>CAZCEN010000046.1:0-16167 GCA_964497205.1 uncultured Sporomusaceae bacterium | reverse complement strand
TGAACCTGCCCTCGGCAGGTGGGTACTCGCCTAATCACTTTATGTGTCCCTAATTTCAGGGCATACACGCTATGACCAGAGCCTAGTTCCCTAAGTCAATGTGTTGGCTCAAAACATAGACATCACACGCACACAGCAGGGGTTGAGTGCTTTCTTTAGTTCGTTTTTATATTATCAAATAAATCACGCAATTGCAAGTGTTTAGACCACGGAATATTCTTCCATTTAGTCAGGCTTCTTTTTTGTCGCGACTTCCGATTTAATATAGAGCTCCTTAAGCTGTCGTGCTCCAACATCCGAAGGAGCCTGCATCATCATATCAGAAGCGCTTTGCGTTTTAGGGAAGGCGATTACGTCGCGGATCGAAGCGCGTTTCGCCATAAGCATAACCAAACGGTCTAATCCGAAGGCAATGCCGCCATGTGGAGGAGTACCGTATTCGAAGGCTTCAAGTAAGTAGCCAAACTTATCCATAGCTTCTTCCTGGGTAAGCCCGATGGCTGAAAATACTTTCTCCTGCAGGCTGCGGTTGAATATCCGGAGGCTGCCGCCGCCAAGTTCAATTCCATTTAGCACCATATCATAAGCTTTCGCTTTGATTTTACCGGGATCGCTGCCAAGATATTGAATATCTTCATCACGCGGTGAAGTAAACGGATGGTGCATAGCTACCCAGCGCTTAGACTCTTCGTCGTATTCAAACATCGGGAAGTCAATAACCCATAAGAAAGAAAGCTTATCCGGGTCGATTAAGCCCAGTCTTCTGCCCATTTCTAACCTGAGCTGCCCCAGAGCGGCTGCAACCACTTTTGGTTTATCGGCAACAAATAATACTAAGTCCCCGATTTCGGCCTGAGTGGCGGCTGTCATTTTATTAATGGTTTCTTCACTAAAGAACTTAGTGATTGGAGATTTTAATCCTTCTTCTGTATAGCATATCCAGGCCAAACCTTTTGCGCCATAAGTAGCTACATAGTCAACAAGACCATCTAGTTCACGGCGTGGTGCATTGGCATAGCCTTTAACATTAATTGCTTTAACTTGTCCACCGTTTGCTAAGACACTATCAAATACTTTAAACCCGGAGTCCTTAAAGATATCAGACAGGTCAATTAGCTCCATGCCAAAACGAATATCTGGTTTGTCAGAACCATAGCGAGCCATAGCTTCGTCATAGGTTAAGCGGACAATCGGCGTAGGAACATCTTTACCAACACCTTCTTTAAAGATATGGGCTATCATTTGCTCTGTAAGCGACAGAATATCCTCCCGGTCAATAAAGGACATTTCCATGTCGAGCTGTGTAAACTCCGGTTGACGGTCTGCTCTCAAATCTTCATCACGGAAGCAGCGGGCAATCTGGAAGTAGCGCTCCATACCAGCAACCATTAATAGTTGCTTGTAGATTTGTGGAGATTGTGGCAATGCGTAGAATTTTCCAGGGTTAACGCGGCTAGGAACAAGATAGTCGCGAGCGCCCTCCGGGCTGCTTTTAGTAAGAATTGGAGTTTCGACTTCAACAAAATTGTGATTGTCCAAAAAGTCTCGCATTGATTTTGTTACCCGATGGCGCAGCATAAGGTCTTTTTGCATTTCGGGTCTACGCAAATCCAGATAACGGTGTTTCAGACGCAGCAGTTCGTCGACATCAATCTCGTCTTGGATATAAAATGGCGGATTTTTTGCCGCGTTTAAAATTCTCAGCTCATTACCGTATACTTCGATAGTACCTGTATCCATGTTCGGGTTGATGGTTTCTTCAGAGCGGGCTTTTACAATACCGCGGACGGCAAGTACATACTCGTTGCGAATCATTTCAGCTTTTGCAAAAGCCTCTTTATTAACGTCAGGTGAAAATACTACCTGAACAATACCTGAGCGGTCTCTAAGATCAACGAAAATTAGTCCACCATGGTCACGCCGGCGTGATACCCACCCACACAGTACTACCTCGTGTCCACTATGATTTTGGTTTAAGAGATTGCATGAATGAGTACGTTTTAACCCTTGCATAGTGTCGAGACTATTAGTTTCATAAGTTGTTTCCATTTATTTCTCCATCCCCTCTATAATCATATGTAACAGGTCTGATTTGTTAATTAGTTCCTGATTCCCTGTTTCCATATTCTTTAGCATTATTTTATTTTGTACCAGTTCATCTTCGCCAATTAGGGCTACGAATTTAGCTGGGTATTTATTAGCATACTTCATTTGGGCTTTTAAACTGCGGTTCATAAAATCCATATCTGCGGTAAGGCCTGCCCGGCGCAGTTCGGTGAGTATCTGAAATCCTGCCGCTTGTGTTTCAATGCCCAGAGGAGCTACAAATACATCAATAGCGGTAGTTATTTGCGGGAATAACTCTTGTTTTTCCAGTGCCAAAAGTACTCTTTCTATGCCAATAGCGAAACCAATTCCAGGGGTTGGTTGGCCGCCGCACTCAGCAATTAGACCATCATAACGTCCGCCGCCACATACAGCACTCTGTGCTCCTAACGGAGCATACTGAATTTCAAATGCAGTTTTGGTATAGTAATCAAGGCCACGAACTAAGCGGGGATTGATTAGAAAGCTGATACCTGCTGCTGTCAATAATTCTTTGAGTCCATTAAAATGACTGCTGCACTCGTCGCATAAGCAATCTATCATGTGCGGAGCCCCTTCTGAAAGTTCGGTGCATTTTTCATTTTTGCAATCTAATATGCGCATTGGATTACGGTCATAACGTGATTGACAATCGCTGCATAAATGGACTAGCTTATCTTGGAAAAATTCCTGCAGCTTTTTACGGTAACCCGGACGGCAACTTGGACATCCGACCGAGTTTATGAATAATTTTAAATCGTTTAATCCTAATTTATTGAGAAATTCAACGGCAAGACTAATAATTTCGGCATCTATTGCTGGTCCTTTTGCCCCTATAGCCTCAATTCCAAATTGATGGAACTGACGATAACGCCCGGCTTGTGGACGATCATATCTAAACATCGGGCCAACATAATATAGTTTTGATGGCTGTGGTCCGGAGTAAAGCTTGTTTTCTAAATATGATCTGACTACAGAAGCGGTATTTTCAGGTCTTAGGGTAACACTGCGGTTGCCTCTGTCCGTGAATGTATACATTTCTTTTTCCACAATATCTGTTGTTTCTCCAATACCACGTAGAAAAAGTTCAGTATGCTCAAAAATCGGTGTACGGATCTCTTGATAAGCAAAATTACGGCATACTTCGCGTATCACTTTTTCAACATACTGCCAGTAGCCGCTGGTGTCAGGCAATATATCTCTTGTTCCCCTTGGGCCTGTTGTTAGCATTGTTTATCCTCCTCACGATTGCCATACAGTCTGGAAAGCAGGTCGTATCTTTCGTTTAAATATATATCTAAATTTTTTATATAAGAAGTAACGTCTTTTGCATTATAGGAACTTTGCAAATGCCAGTTTTTTGGGTTTACTGCCTTAGTGCCTGCAGCAGGGCCTATTCCAATAATGGTCTGGCGTTCTTCCATGATCTGAATATTATAAATGCAATCAGTACCGGGTTTAGCATAACCTACATTTTCTAAGTTACCGGTCATGTACTTTTGCCGGTATAGATAGTACGGATGCATATTCAAATCTTTGGTATATTCAGCACCAATAGCCAGCATTTGTTTGGTCGTCTCTTCGTTAGGTAAATCAAGGCCTATTGAATTCAACGATTCTTTTAATAGAGAACCACGTTTTAAAGCTAACGTGTGTATTGTAATATTTTCAGGATTCAGTAAGGAAATCTGGCGCATAGTATCTTCCAAATCGCGCACTGTTTCACCGGGAAGTCCGGCAATTATGTCCATATTTATCGTTGGAATGCCAGCATGGCGGATTTTCCCGAATATGTCTATTATATCCTGAACAGTATGCCGTCGTCCAATTTGTTTCAAAGTTTTATCTTGCATTGTTTGAGGGTTTATGCTAATACGGTTTATTCCGATTTGCCGTAACACATCAATTTTGTCGTTATTTATACTATCTGGACGACCGGCCTCAACGGTAAATTCTGTTGTTCTTGTTACACCAAAGGATTCTTTTATTAAATCAAGCAGCTTTGCTAAGTCAGAAGCCGCTAAACTTGTAGGAGTACCCCCTCCTACATATACATTTTCTACAATTAAACTATTTTTTGCTATTAATTCGGCTGCGCTTTCAATGTCTCTCCTAATTGCCCGTAAAAAAGCATCAAGCTGTTCTCTACGCTCGGGTAAGATATAGGATGGAAATGAGCAGTATAAACATCTCGATGGACAGTAGGGTATACCTATGTAAATACCGACCTTTCTTTCACTTATAGAATTCATAGGGTTTGCTATTATTGGCCGCTGGTGGATTGCTATACCGGTAATAAGCTCTGCCTTAGCCGAATTTAATGCATAGTCATTAATAAGTTTATTAATAATTTCATTCCTACTGTAATTTTGATCAAGCAACCGGTGAGCAATTTTCGTTGGCCGTACCCCGCGCAAAATTCCCCATGGACCGGGGTCTTCTTCCGCTATTTTACGCATAAGTGAAAGAACATTAAGTCGTACTAACCGTCTGGCAAGAGAGGTTGTATCTTCTTCAATCTCATTCGATGCTAATGACTTGCATTTCGAGGTATCGAGACGGGTTAGATTACCATCAAAGTCATGAAAACTTATTGTTATTTTAACTGACATTTCGTTATTTTTATAGCTTATAGCGTCCTCTACTAGTACGCTGCCGTTAGCAAGCTGTGCCATTCCGGTTTCTTTTATCCAACTACCTGCATATTCAACCTTAAACAACACCATAGTGTTACGAATAGCTGCTGATACATCAATTTCACTATCAGCTGCCGGTAAGTAAAAGAAGTTTTTAACCTTCACGTTTTTCCCGACACTCCTGACAATGTCCATAAAACTTAACTTGATGATCAATAATTGTAAAATTACTGTTCTTGGAGATTACATTTTCAAGGTCTTCAAGCAGGTCATCTTCAAATTCTATTACTTTTCCACAGGTAATACAGATAAGATGATGATGATGGTGAGGCGAACTACTTTCATTAAGTTCGTATCGGCTCCGGCCATCGCCAAAATCCATTTTTTGCAGGATTTCTAGTTCACTTAATAATTCAAGTGTGCGATAAACTGTGGCTAATCCTATATCATTAGATTGATGCCTTACGATATTGTGAACATCCTCAGCACTTAAATGTTTGTCACGATTATCCATAAAAACCTGTAAAATAATTTGCCGCTGCGGTGTGAGTTTGTATTCCCGCTCTCTAAATTTTTGACGCATTTTGGATAAATCAATCGTCATTCATCTTCACCTATCTTTATTAACATCATCAAGATACCAGAGGTGCCGGAGCAGTACTCTTAGCAATGCTGCAACAGGTACAGCTACAATCATGCCCATGATTCCATATAACTGTCCACCGATTAGTAAACTTATAATTACCAGGATTGGATGTAAGTCAATAGTATGTCCCATGATATTGGGAACAACTATGTGATTTTCAATCTGATGAATAATTATGTAAAAAACTGCAACTTTTGTCGCCAATAGTGGTGATATTAAATAAGCTAATAAAATTGCGGGGATTGCGCCAATAATCGGGCCAATTATCGGTATAGTTTCGGTTAATGTAGCCAATAGCCCTAACACCAATGGATAATCTACTCCTAAAAAATACATACCGCTAAATACCAACAAGCCCATTATAACACTGATAAGTACTTGACCTCGAATATAATTACTGACAACGGCGCCCATTTCTTCAATGATAGTTCTAGCTGCAGCCTGAGCGGAACGGGGAAAAATCGTTACAAAACCGCTTTTAAGACTTTGCCAATCTTTTAAAAAGTAATAGGCCAAAACTGGTACGACTACCAATTCAATTACTTGTGAGGCAAAAGCAATTGATGCATTGATTGCACTTCTTACTAATCCCACAGCGTAGGAAGCAGCACTTCCTAATCCTTCTTCCACTACCGTGCGAATATGATCGGGTATATATGTAGAATATGCCTGTTTTTCAATTAGATCGGTTAGAGTCATAATTCTCTTAGCTAGTTTAGGTAAATCTACAACAAAATTGTTAAATTCATTAACGAATGGCAACAAAATAAAACTTGTTACAACCGAAAGAAGTACGGCTGCCAGCAGAAAAGTTAACAAGATTGCAATACCACGGGGTAAATGAAATTTTCTTGTGCCTAGAGGTAAAGGTACTTTTGTCAGCAAGGTAACAATCGGATTAAGCACAAAAGAAACTACTACTGCAACAATAATCGGCAGGTAGATGGGAGTTACTTGACTGAGAACGTAAACCCCTAAAATTAAAATGACGACCTTTATCCAAACAGCAATTGATATAAACATAGCTTTTTTTACTACTGTATAAAGGGATTGAGTTTGCGTTCGGTGCCAATAGTTGTCGACGGGCCATGCCCTGGCAAGACTTTAACATCATCTTCAAGTATCATTAGGTGTTCCTTTATTCCATTTATTAATTCACTGTAGGATCCACCAGGGAAATCTGTTCGTCCAATTGACTCGGCAAACAGAGTATCACCTGCTATCAATACTTTATCTGTCAGTAAGCAAATACCACCCTGAGTATGTCCGGGAGTATGCAGAACCTTAAATTCTATAGTTCCAATAGTAATGGTATCGTTATGGCTAAGCAAACGGTCGGCCTTCTGACAAACAATTGCACCACCAATATATATGGAAAGGTTGGCTTGGGCACTTGTTAACATATTGGCATCGCTATGGTGAATTAATACTTTAGCGCCAGTAGCCTGCTGAATGGCATCATTGGCGGCAATATGATCGGCATGGCCATGGGTATTTATAATATACTCAACTTCAAGGTTGGCCTTATTGATTTCTGCAATTATAGATGCAGCACTTCCGCCGGGATCAATGACTCCAGCTTTTCTAGTTTGTTCGCAATATACAATATAGCAATTTGTTCCCAGATTTCCTACTTCTAATTGAATTATTTTCACTAAATTACACTCTCCTATTAAAACAGCCGCTTACTATCTAGTAAGATTGTGACCGGCCCATGATTAGTCAAACGAATTATCATCTCAGCTTGAAATTGACCGCACGAAACATTTGCACCCAGATCACGGCAAAGCTTAATAAAATACTCATAAAGCTCAATTGCATCCTTAGGCGGTGCGGCAGAGTCAAAACTGGGACGACGACCCTTACGGCAATCACCATATAGTGTAAATTGGGAGACCGCTAATAATTCACCATTTATATCCAAAAGAGATAAATTCATTTTCCCCGCATCATCAGGAAAAATTCGTAAATTTACAATTTTTTCCGCAAGATATTTTGCATCCTGTTCAGTGTCTTCCTGTCCTACCCCTAGAAAAACGGTTAAACCTGCTTTAGTATCGGCAATAACCTGGCCATCTACAGTAACACTGGCTTGATCGGTTAATTGAACAACAGCTCGCATCAAAATCCTCCTAAGGTTTGGGTCGTACGATGCACAGTATATACATCCTGGATTCTACGTATTTTAGTCATAAGGTGTTCTAATTGCGCTAAGCTACCTATATCGAGATCCATGTTTATAAAGGCACTTTTATTTTTTTGCACTTTGGCATTAAGTGATGACACACTAATTTTGGAATCGGCAGCAACCATCATGATATCAGAAATAAGGTTAGAACGGTCTGTTCCCGTAATTTCAATCGAAACTTTATATAATGTATCTCCGGGAATATCCCAGGTTACTTCAATCATGCGTTCATATTCTTCCTGGTTATTAAGTATATTGGGACAGTCTGCGCGGTGTACAGATACGCCTCTGCCTCTGGTAATATAACCAACGATAATATCACCAGGCAGCGGATTGCAGCACCTTGCCAACCTGACCATAAGCCCGGATTCACCCTTAACTAGAATACCATGACCAGCCTTATTTTTGGGACGCTTAGGTTTTAGCTCAGCCAGCATGGCAGAGATATCTGGCGGTGTTGTACTTTTTAATTCCTTTTTATAAGCTTCGATTAGCTTGGTCATAACACCATGCAGTGTTACACCGCCATATCCTAATCCTTCAAATAAGTCCTCTTCACTAGAAATATTCATTTTTTTGGCTGCTTCCATCAGGCGGTCACCTTTTGTAAGATCGCGCCATTCATAGCCGAGTTTCTTGGTTTCACGTTCAATCATTTCCCGGCCTTTGGCAATGTTTTCTTCCCGTTTTTCTTTTTTGAACCATTGTCTAATTTTATTTCTGGTTTCTGAAGCGCCGACAACATTCAACCAATCACGGCTGGGACCACTACTCTGTTTTGCAGTGATTATTTCTACAATATCGCCGTTATTGAGTTTAGATTCAAGCGGAACAAGTTTACCATTTACTTTTGCACCGACACAGCGATGTCCGACATCGGTGTGAATACGATAAGCAAAGTCAAGCGGTACTGAACCGGCAGGTAAATCAATTACATCTCCACGGGGCGTAAATACAAAGACCTCATCGGCAAAAACATCCATTTTTACTGTCTCAATGAATTCGCGCGGATCTCGTAAATCTCCATGCCATTCCAAAAGCTGCCTCAGCCAAGCCAGTTTTTGATCAGTGTCTTTATTTGCTGATCCCTTACCGCCTTCTTTATAACGCCAATGAGCGGCAATACCGTATTCAGAAATGCGATGCATTTCCAGCGTCCGAATTTGGATTTCAAGCGGCTGACCGGATTGTCCGATTACCGTTGTGTGCAGCGACTGATACCCATTGGATTTAGGCATAGCAATATAGTCTTTAAACCTGCCCGGTAATGGTTTCCATAACGCATGAACAATTCCTAAGGCGCCGTAGCAGTCTTTTACCGTATCAACAACAATACGGATGGCAGATAAATCATAGATCTCACTGACATCCTGCTTATGACTTTTCTTCATTTTTTTGTAGATACTATAAAAATGTTTAGGCCGGCCTTGAATTTCAGCTTTTATACCAACACTTTCCAAGCGTTCGCCCATAAGGGCAATAGCATCGGTTATGATCTCTTCCCGTTCTTTACGTTTCTGTTTAACTTGTTCAACAAGTCTATAGTATTTTTCAGGTTCTAGAAATCTAAAAGATAAGTCTTCTAATTCCCATTTAATGTTTGAAATGCCTAGACGGTGTGCAAGTGGCGCAAATATTTCCAAAGTTTCCCTGGATATTTCTTGCTGCTTATACGATGCCATATATTTGAGGGTACGCATATTGTGTAACCGGTCTGCAAGTTTTATCAAAACTACCCTAATATCTTTGGCCATCGCTAAAAACATTTTACGGTAATTTTCTAACTGCTGCTCTTCTTTCGATTTATACTCAATGCGATTTAGTTTAGTAACACCGTCGACAAGCATGGCAATTTCTTTGCCAAATTCTTTTTCAAGCATTTCTAAGGTAACATCAGTATCTTCCACTACATCATGCAATAAGCCGGCGCTAATAGTAACGGCATCAATTTGCAGGTCAGCCAGTATATTGGCAACACCTAATGGATGACAAATATACTCTTCGCCTGATACTCTAAGTTGCCCCTTATGGGCATTCTGAGCCATCTGATAGGCTTTTTCGACTAGCAGCAACGGTGCATCAGATTGATTAGCTTTAATTTTCGCTAGTATATCCTCAATAGTTGGCTTGTTTTCCTTTTTACCTTGTGTGTCACTACCCATGGTTCCACCTCTGCTTGCCGCTGCTTAATATCTTAATTTATCGAATTAGTATTTAACTAGTGAAGTTATATCGTAACCTTCTAGGACTTTTCGGCCATTTAAAAAAGAAAGTTCAATTAAAAAAGCCAATCCCACTATTTCGCCGCCAAGTTGCTCTACCATTTTTATTGTAGCCATAGTAGTGCCGCCTGTGGCCAGTAAATCGTCAACAACAAGGACCTTACTTCCTGGTTCTATAGCATCTTTATGAATCTCCAGCGAATTTTTTCCATACTCTAATGTGTAGCCGTAGCTTATTGTTTCAGCCGGCAATTTACCTGGTTTGCGAATAGGAACAAAGCCTGCTCCCAATACATAGGCTACAGGTGCTCCCACGACAAAGCCTCGTGCTTCGGGGCCTATTACGACATCGACAGGCTTATCTTTATAAGTTTCGACCAGCCTATCAATAGCTACCCGGAATGCTTTTCCGTCTTTGAGTAAAGTTGTAATATCTTTAAATTGAATTCCCGGTTGGGGAAAGTCAGGCACATTTCTAATCTTTTCGCTTAGATCCATCATGAACCTCCTAAACTAATATGTTGATTCAAGTAGTTTTCCCGTAATTTTAGACTTCTCTGAAACGTAGCTGAATCAGTTAAATCTAATTTCTCTTGTGGCGTAGGGGCAAGGTGAAGCTCAAACATACCTTGCATTTTTAATTCTCTTGTTAGAAGCTTTAGTTCCTCTAAAATTGTTAGTGACATGTCAATAATGTTTTCTGAGAAAACAACGTTGTAACCATTAGAAATTTTGTCGGCTAGATATTGAAGAGTTACACTGGTTTTTCCTGACTGACAGAGCTTTTTAATGGTTAAGTACACTAAACCGACACTTTTACGGTCTGGTGCAATGTCATCCAGGCCTTTTTTTATGTTACTGCTTAAGGAACGACGCACGTCATGCGCCGACAGCTGCAAGTTTTTATGCCCCTGCCATTCATTATATTTAGGCACAAATACCAAATCTATATTGTCATTACAACTAAGGTTGTCAGATAACTCACCCATGTTCCAGGCTATTACATCACTAACACCAGTATTTTTCAATTTTAGTTTCAAATGACGGCTTTGTTGTCCTACAAGCTTCTTTTCTCGTAATGGCACATCGCGGCAGGCAAATATGGGACTAGGATTTCCAAACCCATATGGCTCCAAACAGGCTAATTGCTCGACAAATGCGTCACAGATGCTTTCAAGCGGTAAAACTGAGTCGATTGTAAGTACAGGCACATAATCCGCTTCTGATAAGGTGTTCGCCGCAAGAGTATTTAGCCGTTCTCTAAGGAGCGGAATGTCTTGTTCCGGTATCGTAAGACCTGCGGCCTGACGATGGCCACCAAATTGCGTTAAGAGGTCAGAGCAATCGGCCAATGCTTCATAAATATTAAAAGCGGGGATACTGCGGCAGGAACCTTTACCATAGCCATCTCGAATACTAATCATTATTACAGGTTTATAATATTTATCGACTAATCGGGAAGCCACAATACCAATTACACCTGAATGCCAATCTTCTCCTGACAATACTAAGACTTTCGCAGCATTGATGTCGATTTTTTCTAATTGCTCTTCCGCTTTCGCTAAAATTAATTTTTCTATAGCTTGGCGAGCTGAATTTTCTTCATCTAAAAGACTGGCTAACTGCTGTGCATATTCCGGGTCATTTGTGATTAACAGCTCTACCCCAGCTGTCGCCCTGCTAACACGTCCTACAGCATTTAGACGTGGCGCAATAGCAAAGCCGACATTACCACTATCGATATTTTTACCATGTAGTCCACAGACTTCTATTAAAGCTTTGAGTCCAGGATTTTCTGTTTTAGTAAGCCGTTCAAGCCCTAATTTTACTAAAATCCGGTTTTCGCCGGTAAGCGGTACAATATCGGCGATTGTACCAATAGCAACAATATCAAGGTAGTCAAGAAAAATTGCTTTTGCTCCATAATAGTGTTGCCATAAAGCCTGGCACAATTTAAAAGCAACACCAACTCCTGCTAAATTTTTTTCAAGATAGGTGCAGCCAGGTTGTTTCGGGTTAATAATCGCCAAAGCTGAAGGTAATTCCGGTGGTGGTTGATGATGGTCGGTTATGATAACATCAAGCAGCTCTTTTACTGTTTTTATTTCGCTCATGGCACTAATACCACAGTCAACAGTAATAAGTAATTTGGTTCCTGTTTTAATAAGGCTGTCAAGAGCCTCAATATTAAGACCATATCCTTCCGTTTGCCTGTCAGGAATATAAAATGCAACATTAGCTCCAAGACGGGTTAATGTTTTATAAAGCGTAGCGCAGGCTGTAATTCCATCTACGTCATAATCACCGTAAACCGTTATTTTTTCGCTATTTTCAATAGCCTTAACAATTCTCGCGACCGCGATTCTCATGTCTTTAAGATCGTAAGGATTTGTAATATGGTCGGCACCGGCATACAAAAATTCAGAAACTTTCTGTTCATCCGTAAGACCGCGGTTTATCAATGTCTGGGCAATATATTCTGATATGTTAAGTTTTTGGCTAAGTTCAAGTGCCAGTTCATGTTTAATCGGAAAGAGTTTCCATGCTTTTTGCCGCCGAGCCATAAGTTTACATACCTCCGTAACCTTGTACTAGATAATTGTAGTATACAGTGTAACATTTTGCAACTTTGGCTGAATTTTTCTTAGTTTTTACGTATTTTGTTGCATGCTTTCTTGTTTTTCTTTTAAATCACGTATTTCAGCTTCTAGTTCTTGATGTGACACTTTTATTTTATGTAGACTTCTTTTAAGTTTAAATTGAACAAGCAAAGCGATTGATAAAATGGTCATAGCTCCAAAAATAGCAGAACCTAATATAATGAAAACAAGTGAAGTTTGGAAGCCCCATGCGAAGAAGGTTACAGTGACCGGCAAAGAATTTTGCACTGCAAAGATAGCCACTAATAAAGTAAACATAAATGCAAACAGCAAGTTCATCATTATTATCACATCCAAAAAACATATATCTGGGTTAATATTCTCGCAAAAACTAGAGTTTTCCTTTAAAAAATTGACTATATTACCAAATAAACTAACAAAATAACGTAAAAAACAGGCAGAATGCCTGTTAATTTACAAATTTGTTATATAAATATATACACATGCACAAGTATGATCATAACTATTCCACAAACTATTCTTATTAACGCGACTCCGGCTAAACGGGTAAGTACTTTGACCATAGTATTACCACGTGGCAAAAGTGTTTTACCGGCGAGTAACTCCCAAATTATGAGTCCCCAAAGAGGTCCAAATAATGCATTAGTTGCAACCACTCCCCCAATATGACTAATGGAGCTGTTAACACTAAATTCTCTTGAAACTGAATAGTCTTTCGTTAGGTATATTCTCAGCATTCTGCCACCTAGCTCGGCTGTTACAGAAATACTTATTAGTACAACAATAAGCGGTGTACTGAAAGTTGAAAAATCGGTAAATATACCATAAATTACCGTACTCAGTAAGATGAGCAATGTTCCGGGCATTTTTATTGATACCGTACATAGAAGGCCTGCCACCATAATAAGTGTTACTAAAAATTTAACCAACAAAAGTTATTTACCCCGTTTCTTACCAATTTAACTGTTGGTAGTATTATTGTGACTTATTACAGCCATGTTTATGTAGAGAGTATGCCACGCAGACAACGAAAGCAATCATTGTTAGACCGGTGCCGCTCATCACCATAAGGATTACTTCCAAATCAATAAAACTGCCACCCCATACTAACAATACTGATAATAGCAAAGCTTGCCAAAAGTTTAAGCTGGTAATTACACTAAGTTGCTTGGCGTTGACCAGCATCGCCGGAACCATCGTGTTTATTAAAACACATAGCAAACTGCCGTTAAATCCGAAAGCAAACCATGAGTCAAACACTCGATTAGCAATAACCGGCAGCGGCATAAGCGCATTTGTTCCACTCGTTAAGGACAGATGAGCTAACAGCAGGGTAAAAGAACCCTCAAAGAATTTGGCAAGTACCGCCAAGTATACCCCCTTATAATTTCTATCTGTTAGATAAGTGCCTGCTTCTACCACTAATGCGGAACGCATACCACCGGCGTTATAGCCGATGAGCGCTATTACTAACGGCCAACTGATATAATCAAAAGAAAACAAATTTATAGAAGGTATTATTGCAGACGTATCTGATTGCAAAACTAACATTATAACGGTCGCCGGAATAAACAGAAGCGCTACATAGTTAGATATCTGTAATAATTCCCGACCATAGCCGGCTGCCAACAATGAGCAAGATAGTATACAAACGGGAACGGCACACAAGTAGGGAATTCCCGTAAGATTATTAAGCATATGGCCAGCAAAATAGCCGCCGGTTAAGGAGCTGGCAGGTATTGAGACGGCTAAAACGGCCAGCGCTAGCAGCATTTTACCCTGCTTGCCAAATAACCTTTTTACCACAACCGCTAACTCGCGTCCGCTTTTTGCGCCTATCCAGGCCGATGTTCCCGCTACCATTGAACCAAATATTACATAGGATAAGAAGACTGTAGCATAAATGCCGTTTCCAATTAATGAAGCCATGGCCGGAACAACAGCCACATTATCACCAGCAATATGCAAAATCGCCAACGACAACGCCGGTAGTATAACTCCCAAATGCATCGCCCCCTGCCTTGCTTATATGATATGCTGCAAGGCCATAATGGTGCAAAAAAGCCTGCGGCAGTGAAATCACTGCCACAGGCTCGATATAATCGTTCGCTATTATTTAGCACCTTTTGTCTTGAGTTCAAGACGCCGCCGGTCTTCATATAGCTTCCAGGAAACCCAAATCTGACTGGAATTAAATATCGCAGAGTATGCACCGCAGGTGAAACCAATCAAAAGCGCCAGAGAGAAGTTCTTCGTAGTCTCTCCGCCAAACAGATAGATCGATCCTGTTGCAAACAGCACCGTAGACACGGTATAAATCGAGCGGGTCATGGTTTGCCAGATGCTGCGGTTGACAAGTGCTTCAAGACCATCTGCTTTTTTATACGTTTTCAGGTTTTCACGAATACGGTCAAAAATAACAATTGAATCGTTAATCGAGTAACCGACAATTGTCAAAATAGCAGCAACAAAGGAAGCGTCAATCTCCTTTTGAAGAATTGAAAACAAACCCAGCACGATCAATACATCGTGAAGTAGTGCTGCAATCCCGGAAACAGCAAATTTAAACTCAAAGCGATAGGTTAGATAGACAATTATGAGCGCCCAAGAGATTAAGAGCGCAAAAAACGCCTGACGGGTAAGCTCTGAACCAATAATGGCTCCAACCTTTTCAACCCTGAGCAATTCAAAAGCACCCAGCTTGGTCTCAAAACCTGTAAGTACCGTCCGTCGTTCATCTTCACTGAGCACGTGGGTACGTATGAATACGTTAGGTGACCTATCTTCCTGACCGGTCAGAGCCAACTGAATGGTACTGCCTTCTAATTGATAATCCTTGAGTACGTCGCGGACCTCCGCAACTGTGACCGGGCGAGCAAATTTAAGGTCAAGCAAAGTGCCCCCGGTAAAATCAATGCCTAGATTAAAACCTTGAGTCATCATAGAGATCAGGCCGGGGATGAGGATGAGCGCCGAGAGTAGAAACCACCATTTACGTTTACCGACAACATCGAATTTCATGTCCTTTTCCCCCCTAAACCCCAAAAAACTTGCTATTTTTAATTACATTGGAATGAATAAGCATTTTTAATATAAATCTGGTAGCTGTAACGGCGGTAAACAAACTTAAAATTATCCCTAACCCCAAAGTGACTGCAAAGCCTTTAATAGGTCCTGTACCTAGAAAAAACAGTACTGCAGCTGCAATGACATGAGTCGCATTTGTATCTACTATGGTGGCAAATGCACGGCTAAATCCGGCGTCCATGGCAGCCCGCAGTGTTTTTCCGCTGCGGATTTCTTCTTTAAACCGTTCGAAGATGAGTACGTTGGCATCAACGGCCATACCAATAGACAGGATTATCCCGGCAATGCCTGGCAAGGTTAACGTCGCGTTAAGCAATTTTAAACCAAATAACAGCAACATTACATACAAAATCAACGAGACATTGGCTACAAAGCCCGAAAGCCGATAGAAAAGCAGCATAAAGGTAACAACGCAAGCAATACCTATGACAAATGCATGCATACTCTTTGCTTTAGAATCTTCGCCTAAGGACGGACCAACAGTTCTCGTTTCCAAGACATCAAGTTTAACCGGCAAAGCACCAGAACGTAAAAGAATAGCAAGTCTTTCTGCTTCTTCCATAGAACGGTTACCGGTGATAACTGCTTTACCATTAGGAATTGGCTCGTTTACAACCGGATTAGTTAACATTTGCTTGTCCAACATTATGGCAATATGTTTGCCAACGCTTCTGGCCGTCAG
>CAZCEN010000045.1:10904-16684 GCA_964497205.1 uncultured Sporomusaceae bacterium | reverse complement strand
GTTGCATTGCCGGTTACTTGTAAGTTTACATCCGCGTTCTCATTTTTTTCCTCACCATCGGATCTTGGCCGAATATCCTGAATCTTGTCCTGTGTAATTTGCTGTGTTCCTGTCCAAACATCCACCAATGCTAATGGAATATACCCTGGACCCATATTGGTGGGATCTGTCGTGCTCTCGACAATGACTCCTGTATTGCTAAGATAAATATAACGAATCTGCCGCTCCGCCCCCGCGTTGCTTAAGTGCAAATATGTGTACGGCACATCCAGGGGATCGTCACTATCGATAAAAATGGCTCTGCCGGCGGTAACCGCTAAGCGCATATCGTGAAGGGCTATAACTCTCAGACCATACTGAACATTATCCCTTTTACTATTTTTTTGAGATTTAAGAAAAGCAGCAAACTGGTCAACCATCCTTTGTAAATTTGCTTCAATTTGCGCAATTCTGCCCTCATCTGCCCCTGAGCGGGTAGCTATACCGGTAGCATCGGCAGTACTATTCTTTTGAGCAACTGCTCTACCGATTTGCTCCTCAATAATATGTGATAACTCTTTTCCAAATGCCATACCACATCACCCCCTTATTTAAGAATAATTGCATACTTTAACGTTTAATGAAGGTCTATAACCCTGCTTACTTTCTGTTAGCTCTTCAATAAAAAAGCAGCCTGCAATTCCTAGTACGGGATCCGTAACACCAATAGTTTGACAAATATCCACATCCGGCCGGTAAACAACATCCAACGCTAAGGTTTCTTCTAACCGGGAGATTTCCTGCAACATTTCAGTTCCCCGCTTTTTTACATCACTAAAGGAATTTAGGTAATTGTCCACCTTCAGCGCATTCTTTCTAAGTCCTAGTTTCTTCAGAAGACGGTAATTAGTGGAAGCAACATCAATTGCACCACCGGTAAAGGTCACACTTAAGCCAGGATTAACAACTGTAACATTGTTAGCAAAACGATCATTGTTTGTAGACTGAGTACGGGGTTGCTGTTTTGTAGCCACCGTATAATCAACCGTAATTACACCTGTCGGTGCCACGAGAAAGGTAACCTTGCCGGTAGCAGCTTCGACCTTATAAGAGGCGGGCGCCATCACAACCCCATCCTTATAAACCGTAACTGTTCCCGCAATGACCGGCGTATTGGGAATATAAAACGTATACTGACTGCCATCACCAATGCCGATGCAATTGTTTATGGAGTTCGTTACGGCAATTGTATTTTCTTCCCAAATTTGCACTTCTTTTATTGCACAATACCAGTGGTAAAAATTATCGGTCTTGACTTTGGTGCCTAATCCCAAGAACCCAGACCGCTTTGAATAAGTATGTGATTCTGTCCAGCTAAAAGCATCTTCGGCAATACATTTTATTCCCTTGATCTTCCTTGTCTCCAATTCCCCGCCTTTGACGGTAACCCACTGACTGGAGGCACCTGCTATTCCGCGGGAAGACCTGTCCACATAGAACCAATTTTCGCCATCCTCACTCACTTGGATACTAATACTTTGCTGGATAGTACCTTTGTTGTAATCGCCTACCAGAATGTTTATCTCCTCTAACTTTTTTGCTTCCTTAAGTGAAATTGTCAGTAAGTCAATAGGCAATTCCGGCGGAGTATCATTATTCTTTTGCACCCAATGCCAGCTAATCTGATCATCTGCCTTCTTATTGAAAACCATATCCGCACTGCCACTAACCTGAATCACAGAATTAGCAGCCAGCAGATTTTTGGCAGTAGCACCATCCCTCAAATCATTTGGATTTAAATCCACCCCGTGAGCAACAACAACTGAGTACAAATTTTCTGCCGAGACCGGAGCTTCAATTTTTTTGATTAGTTTAAGATCATAATCTGCAATAAGTTTCTGGCCGGCATAATATCCACGGAGATTTCCTTCGGTGTCACAGGTAATAATATAGTTGGGGCTTAACTGCTGCTTGATTTTTTGCAGAGCTTCAAAACCGCTTGTTACGGTAAGATTGGTGAACCGAATAGGTTTTAGCGAAACATTTGTCGGTTCCAATCGAATCTGCTCTTCTTTAAATCCCGCCTTTAAAGCCAAATCTTTTATCACATTTTCTGCGAAATT
The DNA here is from genome assembly GCA_964497205.1 of uncultured Sporomusaceae bacterium. Lineage (GTDB taxonomy): Bacteria > Bacillota > Negativicutes > Sporomusales > Sporomusaceae > Sporomusa. The sequence continues at coordinate 14,582 of CAZCEN010000045.1, read as the reverse complement.
TGTTTTACTGTCATAATACCAATAATCGGCAGTTACCTGACAGTCAGCTTCGTTTTTCACATAAATCTTTTGTTGGGAATACTTCACCAAGGGCCGTTGTACCAAATCATAAAAGGGTGGTTTGGAAAAAATGATTTCATTGCCATTGAAGATAACAGTAACATCAGCAGGAAGTGTATTATTTTCAAATAACTGCTCGCCATTACTCAGCAATATAGTAAAAGACCGGTATACATTAAAACCCGGTCTAATTGGTACAGAAATTGTGTACTTAGTATCATTTGCCATAACAGCTTCATATGTTTGGTGACTGCCCGTGCCAGAGCCGCACATTTTCTCGCCAAAATAAACTTCTCCATTTATCAAATCAACTTCATAGTTGTCTTTGATTTTTACCCCGGCTTTGTAAAAAATGGGATAGGGAATATCTACCCAAGGCAGGTGTTTTTGGCTGCCGCGATAATGCATGGAGTTTCCTCCCGGAACTTCGGTAAGAACCTCCTTTTTTACGGCAATTATGTCCGGACGATAAAACAAATCATCAGGCAAATAATCCAGCATCAGTTTCATATTATCCATCGCATTTACCGTAAGTGACGGCTTACCGCCACTATTAGAAGGTATTTGTGAAACAATGATACCGGTAAATCGGGTAAACCATTCCATGGTCTGCCCAACTGGTATGCCTTCCTGAAGCTTTATTCTTTTTCCATAACCAAAAACAGGATCATCTTTTCTTTTAAAAGAAAAAACGCCGCCAGGATTGGCAACGTTTAGACTAAGTTTTGCTGCACCTAATTTGCGGCTGCGATTAATTTGATAACTTATCACAGGAGTATCAACACGACCTGTCGAGGTGTCCACATAAAGCACATCATCAACATAAACTTTGGTATGTGTGGCAAAATTACGCCCAGCAAGCAATTGCTCCCCGGCTTTTGTAAGGATTGACGTCATAAGTTTACACCTCACGTAACATGATTTTTACTGCATACCGTTGTTCCACCGTTCCCGCAATCAAATACTGTTTTTCCACACCGTCAACATAAGCAGTAACTGTAGCCAGCAGGTGATCCACAATCTCAACTTTTTTATTGATATACCCCATCAGCACGTCTAGTTGCCCTTGATTCACATTGGCCCAAACTAGTTGTACCTCTTCCTTTTTGTAGATTAAAGGAGATACCACACGGCACTGACTGCCATCCACCAATTGCTCATAAACAACGTCAACCTGCCTGTTCCGGCCATAATCTGATGGATTAATCTCCAGCGTCAAATAATTTTGTTGTCCAACTTCACGAATTTTCCATTTTACCATAGTTTATTTTTCCACCTCCGATAAATAAAAGAGTCTATTCTTCCTCTGCAAAACACTATAATCAACTTGGCGATCTGACGGTTCGGCTAATTATTAAGGCCTGGTTTCATTTAGAAAACCAAGCCCCGCTGTAACTGTGCTGCATAATTGTTAGTAAGAGAATCGCCTACATATTCATCGAACTTTTTATCATTTACCCGCACCACCAGGTTGCGGGGAATACTATTAGCTGCCCTAAAATAAAAAGAATCGGGCATGTAATATTCATTACGTTCTCCCCGATCCATAGAAAATAATTTATCAAAGGCTTGTTTAGCATCCTTGAATTTAGGTCTTTGCCAACGATCAATTCCTGGTGATAGCAGTCCGGCTAATAATCCGGCCGCTGCTCCCCACGGACCAAAAGCTGCTCCTGACAAGGCGCCACTTAATGCATCTCCGGATTCATATGCACTGGCAATTCCAAGAACGCCCCCCAGTTTTTCTAACCCCTTAAGATCTTTACTTACATCTTTTGAAACTGAATTCTGTTTCTTTATATTTCCATATATATAACTATTAATTTGCTCCAATTGAGATATAACCTGACCTGAATCGTTTCCCCAATCTCTCTGTCCATTTTCATGCGACAAATATAGAGAGTTTCTCGCCTGATTGGCAGCCCAAGTAGATAAGTGTTTACCAAAAGAATTATTCAGCACTTGGTCAACTATATTTTCAATTAATGCCGACAACTCAGGCCCACTCATATTTTTTTGCATCATAAAATATCCCTCCTCTCAAACTCATGCACTCTCACTATCATGTTCTGGTCGAGTAATATTGGTCGCCAATCTGCAACACAATTTTGGTATCGAACCCAATCTCCTTCTTATCTATAAAAGGTTGTATTGTTTCTAAATAACTCACCGCTTTCATCTCTTCAATACGTTGCGTGGGTAAGATAGTGTAGTAGTCACCCAACTCCGGTTGATAATTCATTTGTCTTATCTGCTGATACGCTGGTTTCTTGATAGTTCGAGTTGGCAAGTTGCCAACATCAACCCAATAACCGAGCATAGCATGTTGCGCCTTTAAACCATTATCTCCTGAAATTCCTACAACTTCCCCAATGCCATTGTTATATTCTACTTTATAAGATTCATTTTTAAATGGCAAATAGATATTTTCATTTCCCAGTTGTTTATTCTTTACTGCCGGTATTTCGTCGCTTTCACGAATATAATTTCGTACTGCGATATAACTGGGATTAATATCTGGAAAGAACTCTCCTACACCGGCTGGCGCAAATGCAACTCCTTGTATTTGATAGTTCCTTTGTGTAGCCAACATAGCATTCACATATTGCACCATCGAACCACCTAATGAATGGCCTGTCATAGAAATCGAATAGTTTTCTCCAAAGTTTTTCACAACGAAATCATAATAATTCATTGCACCAGTAAATTCTGGCGGTTTCCTTAAACCAACTCCCCACTCCACATCATGCTCTATATTAACAGGACTTGCAGTGCCACGAAAAACAATAACAATGTCATTTTTTCTTTTATAGACTTCACCATAAAAACCGGTAAAATCCCATCCCTTATGTATGCAAGTAAAACCGTAGTTCTCTGGTGGTATATAATTTTTATCATGATATACGGCATTACTCAGCATTGCATATTCTGCATCAGTTATCCTTGTTATAACAATCCCCCCCTATAATAAATTCGAGTTTCTTAGAACCTTCACTACTTGAATCCAAAAAACCAGATTAACAAGGATCATTACTCCCAGATGTTCCAGCGTTTTCTTTTTTACCCAATATCTGTTATAGGCAACAAGCAGAATTGTTAAAACTGGATATATAGATAGCGTAAATAGTACTACCAAAGTAAATATTGTACTATGATTAGCTGAATCATGAGCAAGAACATATAGGCAAGTCGCTAATTCGTAGTAAGGGATGTTCGTTAATAATATCAAAATATTTAAAACGAACATAACCTTTTCTACCACAAATATAACCTTTTCCCCGAGCACTGCCATTATTTCCACCCCGTTTTTCTAGCAATAGTAGACATTGGTATTATTACCTCTCTGTTAATATATACCATTTAGTCTCATTAATTTCCTACCTGCACGAAATCTTGCTACTTAATACGGGCTGCATAAATTTTTTTACATTGTTCAACCCATTTGCGAAAAAGCTGGGGGTCTTGGATGATGTCTTGCGTGGGAGCCTCGGCAATCTGAAGTGTTACGATTTGTTGAATGATTTCCTCGGCTTTTTCATGATACCTAGCCCATTTTGCCGCCTCAACGAGAAAATCATCCTCATTCATTGCCATTGATAAGGTCACCCCATACCTTCT
>CAZCEN010000045.1:2204-10804 GCA_964497205.1 uncultured Sporomusaceae bacterium | reverse complement strand
TCAATGGTTTCCCGACAATCTGCTGTCTCGCCAGCCAGTGCCAATGTCGCCTTAGCAATATACTTCTCCCGCTCGGCATTCACTATAGCCTCAGCCAGCCGTTCTACATCCTGTAAAAGGTATATTGATTTAATTGATTGAGCGGCTTCAGTTAGCTTTTTGACAGTAGCAGCATGATTTTTTTGAGCCTCTTCCAACATGTGTTCTTTATCCATGGCCGAAAGCCCTATAAAAAAAAGTTTTCTAATTGCACCATCATATTGTATATCCAGTTCTTTTTCACGATTATAAAAGATATTTTTAGTCATTTTCGCAACCCCAGCCATGGAAATCTGCTATATTTGCCTTTTTTAAGGCGTTATATTTGTTAAGCATTATTTTGCGATAAGTGTCAAACTTCTGTTCATCATTTTCCGTAATCATCAAGGCAAAATCCAGGGATGTCTCCAAAAGGTGCTGAAGTTTAGCATTTGTACGCGAAAGCAGTTCTTCCTTATTCATAGACGTTTCCTCCAATTGAAAGTTATATAGGGGGTTGCCCCCCTATTTTAACTATTGGTTATTGTAAGAGCACCGGTCTTGCCTGTCCAGGTAAAGGACTCTGTCAAGGTGCCATTAACCGAGGTTGGCATGCCTCCTGATGTAATTGTAATATCAGGGACTGTAATACGTTTAAGTACCGTGTTATTAATTGGAGATTTAATAGCTACCTCCAACCCAAGGTTGTTCTGTATTCCATATGCGGGCATTTGTTCAATGCCAAACTGGGTTTCTTCACTGCTCATACTACCATATGTCAACAACTTTCGTAACGAAAGGTCTGTCATTAAAGCACTAAAGCTACCAGAAACCGCCGGAATTCCGCCTGATGCAAATATAATTTGACGGCTTCCTAATTGCGAGACTCGTTTTTGAGCTAGATTGATACTTATATTGGCTGACTGTAACCGCGGAATAAGAGTTTTTGAATTCACACCAATACTTACAGGTGTATATTCGCCTCTGACTGCAGGCGGTAAAGCAGCATTAAAAGCTGGTGCTAGAACCGTATCGGTCTGTTTAGAGTAAAAGACGGTTGTCCAAACCTGTCCTTCAGCCAAACCACTGGTAGTAATCCGCTTTGTGGCAGAATCATAACTATAGTCGTTCCCCTCGATTAAATTGGTAGCTACACCGTTTGCTGCTTTAGTTACGCGTAAGAAATAAGCATTGTTAAAATAGCTATTTTGCTTTGTTTGCACAGGAGTTTCCATTCCCTTTGTCGGTACAACAAAATAACCGTTTGTTACATCGGTAGTTGTAATTGCATAGGTCTTGGTAAGAATATAGCCTTCGAAAACAGCAAGATTGTCTCCTAATAAGCCATATGTTTCAACGGCATTACCGGCAATATCATAGCTATAGGCAATACTATTGATGCACGCATTTTTTACATATACCGAGCGAAAAAAATTTCCAGCATTATCCCGAACTGCCCCTACATAGTCAACCTGAGCACTAAGAAAATCATTTACTGTTAATGATGTAGCCGCAGTTTTCCCGGTTAGATTTTTACTAACATCCAGCCCGGTATCAAAGGCGGAAACAGTAATCGCTACCTCGGCCGGTGCACTAACAATACCGGCATGTTGTGAGTTTCCCAGCTCGTCTACCACTGTTGCAGGCACATTGGCATTAACATCAATAGATTGCGCTCTATTCAACAGCGCATTATTTAAATAATGAACACAGCGGTCTGATTTCAACGCTGATATAAAAGACGGTGTTGGCATATGAATTATCTCTCCTTTTAGTTTACTAAAGTGTAAACGTATATCTTTGCCCGCGCTTTATAGCGCTGAGTTAAATCCACCTCGACCCGCACGCCTTCCCCTATCATAAAGCACTCGGTATCTTTTCGAGCTGAGTCCAGAATGGGTAACGTTTTATTTTCAAACAAATCTTTTATTTCTTCGCAAACATCATTGCGTTCTGTTTGTGTAGTCGCATAAACATCAGCAATAAATACCCTGGGGCGTTTTCGATAACCTGATAATTCATGCTGCACATCGACTTTGGTCTTATCATGCTCAATAGCAACAACAAGACTACCTGGCGGCGTAGATGGTAAACCATAGGATAACGTTATTGCAGAATGAGCTGACTTTAAATTCTCAAGTTGAAAATATATTGTGTTTATAAGATTTTGCAACAGACTCATACACTACCCTCCTCTCTTTATTTGATAGCTTGAAAAACAAGGCATATTCGAGACATCTACCTATCCTATTAGATTACCGAGGCAAGTCTATTTAAAATTGAGGCATGTCCTGTTTTTAGGAATACAATGCTTTTTAATTCTGGTATTCTTCTAACTGCTTTGTTCTTAACCACTCACCCCCTTCTCCGATCAATTCTACCTGGCGATAAAAGCGACGGTTGCTGCGTTTCCAGTACATCTCAAGACGGTTAAGCTCTTTGTGAAGTTCTTTAGCCTTGTTTCGGATTGCATCAGCCGTCATTTCAGGGTACTCATTCTTGTAAATCTCCTCTAGCATAGCTAGCGTGTAGTACTTCATAAATACCCCCCATTATTTATCCGTACACCGAATTATGAATTTAGGTAGGTTAAAATTCTAAAAATTGCAGAATCATAATGAAATTTTATTGTATGCACGCTTAGCTTAACTCTTTTTTGAATATCTTCCGGGGTTAACCCAGCCTTAATCATGGATATTATCATATATTGCCGTGGAGTAAGACTGTTCAATGAATTATCGATATCAACAAGCAAGCAGGTTGTATCATCTGCTTTTTGGTAGTTCCCTTTTCTACTTCTTACAAGGTTAACATGACTTGTCACCCATTCAATTGAACTGCGTATTTCTTGATAATGTTCAATAATTCTCCGTACCTGTCTAGACGTATAATTCATACTTCCACCTCAAATCCGACTGATTAACAGCTACAATACCAAAAGCAGTTGCAAGTTTAATGAGTACCTTTCGTCTAATACGGTATAGATGACGCTCTACAACGCCTAATTCATCTGCCATAGTTTTATAAGGCTTTCTGTCAAAATATCTTTTTCGAATAAACGCTTGCTCAAAATCCGGTAGGCTTGCCAATGCCGCATCCACTATATCGGCTTTCTCTTGATAAGCCTGATTGTTTGTCGCATTGTAGCTATCCACATCATTTTGTAACCCATCTTGTGAAATTTTAGAATTTAAGTCTTTCGCACAAAAACTTAAATTCACTTTCAACATTGGGTATTGGTAAAGAATCTTTTCAACATGCCTTTCTACTTCTTTTGTCACGAAAAGACTACTATCACACCTTTCTTGCGTGAAGATTCGTTTCTGTTCTTGATGTTGACCTTTCAATTTCTTCACCTTCCTTGATAAAGAACAACGTTGTACCATTTTATGTCTATTTTGGTTTAATATGTATTATATGTTTAACATTACAACTATTGTCATAACTTGTAACTGACATAAAAGTGACATACATAGTATTTTTCTCTTGAAAATACTATTTTCTTCTATTTCTTCCTTAGAATTACATTTATTGTGTACAACATACCTGAATTTTTGAATCACTAATAAAACTCAACATACCTTATGTTAGTCAGGTCTTTTCTATCGTTTTTTCCTTGCAAAAAACAAGCCAAAAAATCACCTGAATTAGGCTAATTTAGAATTATTTTTTTATGTTGCTATAATCATATCTCTATCAGCTGTTATTATTTCTACTCGATTTCTTCTACGGTTTTTGGTTTCATAATAAAATGTTGTAAAATTGGTTAAAACTATCACGATCTTAATTTATATATAATTTTTTATACAAAAACCTTGAAAAGTACTTTTTATATTGACAAATCACCCTGTCGAAGTTATATTTTATATAAAAAATTATATAAAATATTTAGGAGAAACTGAAATGCATCCTATCGTAAAAGCATATATTCCGGTAGCAAATATGATCACTCAGACTTTTGGGAAAAGCTGTGAAGTAGCCCTCCACGATTTAACACAGCCGGAAAGCTCCGTGGTTTATGTAGCGAACGGCACTGTAACCGGACGAAAAGAAGGCCAATCATTTGATCATCTCATCCGCCAAGTTTTACTCAACAAAAAGTTCAAAGATGATTGCACCGTAAACTATGTCTTTGAAACAGAAAGCGGTAAAAAAATAAAATCCTCCTCCGCCCTTATCCGTAATCCGGATGGGGAAGTAGTTGGTATGCTCTGTATCAACTACGATTTGACCGTATCTTGTCTCCTGCAGGAAGAACTCGCCGGTTTTCTGCCCAAATCCACCCCTGATCCACTGCCTACCGAAGATGATGCTCCTGATCAAAATGTACTGACAATTATTGATGAACTGATTGATAATATCCTCAATAATGCGGATGTCAGCAATCTAAAAAGAAAAGAAAATATAGAAATCATACGCTTCATGGATGAAAAGGGGGTATTTTTGGTTAAAGGTGCTATTGATAAAGTAGCTGCCAGCATGGGTTTATCTAAAGTTACTATTTACAGTTATTTAGACGAGGTTAGAGGCAAAAAATATTGAAAACAAAAAGGATACGAATATGAAAAAGATCTCCATAAAATATGGTAGTGAAAACAAAGGACATTACACACCTGGAATTATTTCAAACGGAATGCTGTATATATCCGGCCAACTTTCTATTGATCCCGATACCCGTGAAATCCCGGAGGGTGGAATAGAAACGCATGCCAAACTTGCATTGGCAAATGTTGATCGCGTTTTACATGCCGCCGGCCTTTCCCGTAATGATGTTGTCCAATGCCGAGTGTATGTTTCAGATATTGATCAATGGGATACTGTTAACCGAGTTTATGCAGAGTTCTTCGGCGAACATGCACCGGCACGGATTGTTGTACCCGTTAGCAAACTCCACTTTGGATGTCTTGTCGAAATTGAAGCAATTGCGGAGGTTAATGCAACATGAAATACTATTGCTCGAAATGCGGAGAAACAATAGCTGTAACTAGCCAAAAGGCAAAGTGCGACTGTGGCGGTCTTTGGAAACTGGATTATAAACCGCCCAAGTTTGATTTATCATTAGTCGATCAGGATACTTGGAGCATTTTCCGGTATCGTGCTTTCATGCCTTTAGAAGGGGAAGAGTGGCGTCAAATCAGCTTAGGCGAAGGAATGACACCGGTCATTCAATATAATGAAGACGTCCTCCTGAAAATGGATTATTGCATGCCTACTTTATCTTTCAAGGATAGAGGCGCCGCGGTGCTTATTGCTCACTGTAAAGCAATTGGCGTAGATTCTGTCGTTCAGGACAGCAGCGGTAACGCCGGAAACAGCATAGCAGCCTATAGTGCCAAAGCAGGCATTGATTGTGAGATTTTTGTTCCGGAAGGAACATCACCGCAAAAAATCAATATGATTAAGTCTCATAATGCCCGCGTCAATATTGTCCCCGGTACAAGAGATAACTGTGCAAATGCCTGCCGGGCAAAAGTAGATACGGAAGGGAAATATTACGCAAATCATGTGTACAACCCTTTCTTTTACGAAGGGACCAAAACCTATATTTACGAAGTTTATGAGCAACTCCATCGAATACCAAAAAATATCTTTGTTCCGTTAGGCAATGGCACACTGTTCATTGGTATCGTAAAAGCCTTGGAAGAACTACTGGAAAGCGGCGTTATTGATAAAATGCCAACTATTATCGCTGTTCAAAGCGAACATTGCGATCCGTTCGCTAAAGCCGTACTCAGTGGTGAAAAACATCCGGCTACGATAACACCTAAACCGACAATGGCTGAGGGAATTGCAATCGGCGTTCCCATGCGCGGCGACGAAATTTTGGAGTATACCTACAAGCACAATATTAAGATGATTACAGCCCCGGAAAATCGAATTATCGAAGCCCGTATGGCGCTTGCCGCGAAGGGTATTTACTGCGAACATACAACTGCAGCCACTTATGCCGCCTATTTGAAATATTGCGATTTAAAAGGCAAGACATCTGACTGTTTAATTCCTATGTGCGGCGCCGGTCTGAAATCAGATCATTAATTGCACGAATATAAAACAAGAGTCCGGTTAGGTGGTTTACGCCAACACTAACCGAACTCTTTCATTCCATTCATCAAATATTCTTTTTAAACAGGTACAATAGAACGCAGCATTTCACTGCACATTAAAAGCCTACCTTCTCCTGGATCTTTAACCTTACTGCCTCTGCCCCATACTTCGATACAACCGCGCTTAGGCGCTGACCTTTATCTGCCATGTCCTGATAAACTGCCAACACGGCTTCCAGATAAGCTATGACCTGTTCTTCAGGAACGAAAGTCGCAATAATCTCACCCTCGCTGGTGTAGCGGCCACCCTTACCGCCGACATAAATATGATAACCGACCCTGACATTGTTCAAGGCTTGTTTCGGGCAGACCCGAACGCAAACACCACAGGCCAAACACTTATCATAATCTATCGACAACACCTCATTATTAATGGCCATCGCCTTGGCCGGGCACTTCCGTACGCAGGCGCCGCATGTAATGCAAAGATTATGGTCAATTAAAGGCTCAGCTGCACCGCGAAATCCAATATCATGTGCTTGTGGTTTTGTACAAGCATTGGCACATCCGCTAACAGCAATTTTAGTTTTTGCGGGTAAATCTTTGCCAACATATTGAGCATCTAGCTTATCGGCCAATATGCGGGTGTTTAATAAGCCATACGGACAAGAATTACTGCCGGGACAGGAAACGACTGGGCGAATACGCGCCCCGCAAACGGCCGGTAATAACCCTGCAGCCAAAATAGCCTGGCTGGCTTCTTCAAACATTTCTTCTTTTACGCCGGGAATTTCCATCCCTTGCCTTATTGTCACATGCACTTCACCATGAGCGTAGCGTTCAGCTAAGTCTGCTATTTTGCATAAATCTTTGGCTGAAATATTTCCAGCCCGGCTACGAATACGCATAGTCAGCAGTCCTTGCTGGCGCTGAGGAATAAATCCGTATTTTTTATAATCTGGTTTTGTTGTACTCATTACAAACTCCTCTTCCCTGTATAAACATTTATATAAAAAAAATACAAACCTTGATATCTAACCAACCTACGAAAAGAAAAGGCCGAAAAATTACCCAAATAGAGTAATTCTTCGGCCTTTAGTCTATCTAATCGGCCTGTTAGAACGAAGAAAAAAATAGTTGAGCCGGATGGTTTTAGCCATCCGGGTATTGTCACTCTACTCTGCTTCTTCCTGAGCCTTTAGTTTTGCAATTAGGCTAATCACATAGATAATTACAAATAAGTTTAGAAAAAACAAAATCCACATCATCTCTATCACTCCGCTACACGTATTGCACTCATTTTTCAATAAATATATAATACACGATATTTATGAAAAACTTATGAAGAAATTGTGACTTTTTCTTGAACTTTTACATGTAGCTATAACCGGGATATAATTTACGAAGCCGTCGAAGTGCTATATTGCTGTATTCCGTATTTCGTCAAAAGCATCAAGTACCGCAAAAAGTCCGGTAAGGACAGCTTGACGGCTCTGGTGGTTTAGCGTATTCAGCTTGCTCTGGGGAGTGTGCATAAGGGGTTGAAAGAACCTTAAGAAATTGGTTCATCTTGCTGAAATCACCATGTTTTACGGCGGCTTCCAGTACGGCTTCCACCTGATGGTTGCGGGGAATTATCGCTGGATTACTGTTTTGCATCAACTTTTGCGAAGCAGCTTTTGATTCGTGCTGCCGTCCTAACCGAGTCTGCCACGTCTCATACCACTGCGTAAATTCAGCAGTGCCATGTAATACTGTATCCGCTATTTTATCGAAAGTCAATGCCAAAAAAATGTTAGTATAGTCCGCATGATACTTATGCATTATGTCAAAGAGGTTTTTTATAAGGGCTTCATCGTCATTTTCTTCGTTAAATAGTCCCAGTTTTGCTCTCATTCCCGCAAGCCAATTATAGCGATATAGCGTAATAAAATTAGACAGAGCATCGCGGGCCAGTTCGACTGCCTGCGCCACATTAGTATTGAGCAGCGGCAATAAGGTTTCCGCAAATCGTGAGAGATTCCATGAAGCAATGTGCGGCTGATTGCCATAAGCATAACGCCCTTGAATGTCTATGGAACTAAATACGGTTGCCGGATCATAAACATCCATAAAGGCGCAAGGACCATAATCGATGGTTTCTCCACTTATAGTCATATTGTCGGTATTCATTACCCCATGGATGAAGCCAACAAGCTGCCATTTCGCAATCAGTTCAGCTTGGCGTTTTACGACTTCCATAAGCAAGGAAAAGTACCGATTCTCATCAGCCTCAACATACGGAAAATGACGTTTTAGTGCGTAATCAGCCAGTATCTGAAGTTCTCCACCCCAATTTGCAGCATATTGGAAAGTGCCAACACGCAGATGACTGGCGGCTACGCGTACCAAGATCGCCCCAGGCTGATTGGTTTCCCTGACTATTGTCTCACCGGTTCCGACCACCGCAAGGCTGCGGGTAGTAGCGATACCTAGCGCATGCATAGCTTCACTGATAATGTACTCCCTCAGCATAGGGCCAAGTGCGGCCCGACCGTC
>CAZCEN010000045.1:0-2104 GCA_964497205.1 uncultured Sporomusaceae bacterium | reverse complement strand
GCTTGTACAGGGGTTGGCTTTTGCAGACTAAAAAATAATTTCGGCAGTCTGGCATAACTATTGTCAAAATTCCATCCGGTCCCAACTACCGCTTTTTCCATTAGCATAATTGCCTATCCTCCTTTTCCTTTTTAGTCAAATCAATCAACATAGTCTATGTAGTTAAATAATCTTAATTAGTCCTACTACTATTATTTGGGCGGAAAGATGTTTAATACAAGGAAGTATCTGCTATAAATCAATAAAAAACGACCACCTTAGCGTAGACCTCGTCTACAAAAAATGGTCGTTATCAGCATTTAAACTAGAATTCACCCCAGAAGCTTGCGGCTTTTTCAGCAATGCCACTGCTGCTTTTAGTTCTTAAAGCTCCATTCCATTCTTGTGGAAATAACTTTCGATATCTGGGCTGCGAAAACCTATCATCGATTAAGAGAACTACCCCTCTATCCTTTTCGGTACGGATTACCCGCCCGGCTGCCTGCATTACTTTGTTCATACCGGGATAAATATAGGCGTACTCAAATCCCTGATATTTCTCTTTGTCAAACCAATTCCTGATAATTTCCCGTTCCAGGCAAACCTGTGGCAAACCAACACCAACGATTACTGCCCCCACAAGCCTCTCACCCGTTAAATCAATTCCTTCACTGAAGACCCCGCCAAGTACAGCAAAGCCAATAAGTGTATCTCCATTGTTTGCCGAAAATTGACGTAAAAATACTTCGCGCTCCTCTTCGGTCATTTGGCCGACTTGTCGAACCACATTCAGTTCCGGATTTTTGAGACAAAAACGCAGATAAATTTCCTCCATATATTGATACGAAGGCAAAAACACCAAATAATTGCCGACCTTCGCCCTGATGGCTGCTGTTATGCTGTCAACAACGGCGTCATAAGTGGTGTTTCGCATCTTATAGGTTGTACTAATATTATCGGCAACCAACAGGCACAAGTTGTCGCGGGAAAACGGAGAAGCAACTGCAATTTTCGCGTCCTCTTCTTCGCCTCCTAATATTTCAGAAAAGTAATTAAGTGGTGTTAAAGTAGCCGAAAATAAGACCGACGCCCTTCCCCGCGCTAACGCCTGCCGCAACAGCTCCGTAGGATTAACGCAGAAGAGCTTTAGTTTTATATCCTTATCTTCCTTTTCAATATAGGTAATGTACCGCAGGTCATACATCTCGGAGGTTCTTAAAAAAGCATGAACTGCAAAATAAACATCGAGCACTTCTTGGCGAAATTCGGCCGGTTCATTAGTTGCCAGCCATTCTTCAGCCACGGAGGCAAATTTCCTTAGCAAAGAAAATATTTCGGCCGGCGGCTCTTCCTGCACGCAATAGCTAGCTTGGCTGGTGGCCGATGATTCCACACACAATTCTCTGAGCTTGATAAAAAAGGAGTTTATCTTCCCGGCAGTTTTGGCCAGCTTGGGAATTTTCTCTTTGGTAGTTTTTCTTAGTTGCAGAAATACCTGCTTGGTTAATTCCGCCGAAAACATCTCACGAGCGCGATCAACCAAATTATGAGCCTCATCAACAAGAAAACAATACTGGCCAGCATTTTCGGCAAAAAAGCGTTTTAAATACACCCTCGGATCAAAGACATAGTTATAATCACAAATCACGGCGTCCGCCCAAAAGGCCAAATCCAGCGACAACTCAAACGGGCAAATATTGTATTTGCGGGCATATTGCTCGATGACTTCCCGGGTAAAGGACTCACATTGCCAGGCGTCACCAAGTGCCTGGTTTATCCGGTCATAATACCCTGCAGCGAACGGACACTCTTCCGGGGTACAAGCGGCATCTGGCATAAAACATATTTTTTCTTTGGCCGTCAGTGTTAATGATTTAAATTTCAAACCTGCCAATCTTAGACGGTTAAGGGCTTCTTCCGCCAACTGACGGGTTACCGTTTTAGCTGTGAGAAAGAAAATCTTTTCCACATGTCCCAGTCCCAGAGCTTTGACAGCCGGAAAGATTGTCGCCATTGTTTTCCCGGTGCCAGTTGGTGCCTGAGCGTATAGCTTACGTCCCATACTAATTGTTTTATATACAGCTACTGCCATTTGTCGCTGGCCATGCCGAAAAGAGGCAAAGGG
>CAZCEN010000044.1:0-16739 GCA_964497205.1 uncultured Sporomusaceae bacterium | reverse complement strand
ACTATTTGCCTGCCCCAGGATGTAGAAGGCGAAGCTTACGATTATCCGGTGGAGTTCTTTGCCAAACGGATTCATTATATAGAGCGCCGCCTGCCCTCACGGGGCGAAATTGAACGGGCCGCTGCCAAGCTTACCCGCAAGAAAAAGCCTATTATCATCTGCGGCGGCGGTGTTGTATATTCGGAAGCCGGCAATGAACTTATCCAATTTGCCGAAAAGTTCAACATCCCTATTTGTGAAACCCAAGCCGGTAAGGGCGCTGTTCCCTGGAATCACCGTTTAAATCTCGGCGGTGTAGGGGTTACCGGTGGTTTAGCTGCCAACAAACTTGCGGCCGAGGCTGATCTAATTATCGCGGTTGGTACAAGACTATCCGACTTTACCACAGCATCCAAATGGTTGTTCCAAAACCAGGAGGCCGAATTACTGGCGATTAACGTTAATTCGTTTGACGCATATAAGATGAATGCCGCAACGGTTATTGCCGACGCAAAAGTAACGTTACAAGCCCTTGGTACGCAACTGGAGCAAACCGGTTATACTTCGGGCTATGCCGGAGAAGCAGCGGCCGCTAAGGCTGAATGGGACCAAGAAGTGGACCGTTTGTTCCGCCTTGAGCTGGCGGAGGGACTATCCCAGACGCGGGCCTTGGGGGAAATCGCCAAGAGAATTGGTGACGACGCTGTCGTTGTAGGTGCCTCCGGCAGCCTGCCCGGTGATTTGCAGCGGCTCTGGCGTCCGGTGAAACCCAAGACTTATCATATGGAATACGGTTTCTCCTGCATGGGTTATGAAGTCAACGCCGCATTAGGAGTCAAAATGGCCGAACCGTCACGGGAAGTCTACTCCGTGGTGGGAGACGGCAGTTTCCAGATGCTGCACTCCGAATTAGTAACCAGTATTCAGGAAGGTCATAAAATTAACATTCTTTTATTTGATAACTGCGGTTTCGGTTGTATCGAAAACCTGCAGAACTCACAAGGCATTCCTTCTTTTTGCACCCAAACTAAGTTCCGGGATGCTGCTACCGGCCGGCTGACAGGACAGGATGTACCTGTAGATTATGCGGCTCTGGCCAAAGGGTACGGTGCCAAAGGCTATACGGCGAGAACAGCAGCTGAATTGGCTGAGGCGCTGGAAAATGCGAAAAAAGATACGGTATCTACCATTATTGACATTAAGGTGCTGCCTAAAACCATGACCGGAGGCTACGAAGCGTGGTGGCGGGTTGGAGTGCCAGAAGTTTCGGAGAACCCGGCTGTGGTGAAAGCCCATGAGGAATTAGTGCAAGAAATTGCTAAGACCAGAAAATTTTAGTCAGGAGGACAAGTCGATGTTTGATAAAGCCGAAGTACATTTAGGTATTGCCCCGATTGCCTGGACCAATGATGATTTGCCCGAACTCGGAGGAGAAAACACCTTTGAACAATGCGTAAGCGAAATGGCACTCGCCGGATTTACCGGCAGCGAGGTTGGCAACAAGTATCCCAAAGATACTGCTGTATTGAAAAAAGCGTTAGAATTACGCGGGATTCGCATTGCCAGCGCTTGGTTCAGCTCCTTCCTGACCACCAAGCCCTTTGAAGAGACCGCGGCCGCCTTTATTCAGCACCGTGATTTCCTTAATGCTATGGGGGCAAAAGTTATTGTAGTTGCAGAACAAGGCCACAGCATTCAGGGCATGATGGATACTCCGGTGTTCGACGCTAAGCCGGTCTTTACGGAAGAAGAATGGAAGAAGCTGGCCGAAGGCTTGGAAAAGCTGGGGAAACTGGCGCAGGAAAAAGGAATGAACATTGTTTACCATCATCATATGGGTACCGGGGTGCAAACGACCGCTGAAATTGATAAGCTGATGGAATTAACCAACCCTACTCTTGTCTATCTGTTATTTGATACCGGCCACTTAACTTTTTCCGGTGAAAATCCGGAGACTGTGCTTAAAAAATACGCTGCGCGCATTAAACATGTTCATTTAAAAGATATCCGGCAAGCAGTGTTAGCCAAAGTAAAAACGGAGAAAATGAGCTTCCTGCAAGCGGTAAAAGCTGGTGTCTTTACGGTACCGGGGGATGGCATGATTGATTTTGCCCCGCTATTTGCCGAACTTGGCAAGCACAATTATAAAGGCTGGTTTATCGTGGAAGCAGAGCAGGATCCGGCTGTTGCCAATCCGCTTGAATATGCGATCAAAGCAAGACAATATATCAAAGAAAAAACAAGTCTATAAGGAGGCCGGAATATGAAAAAAAAAATTCAAGTAGGTGTGATTGGTGCCGGGAGAATCGGTAAAATTCACGCAAGCAACATTGTTAAGAACTTCCCGGATGTCGAGGTTAAAGCCGTTGCGGATATTTATGCCGAACAGGTCAAAGACTGGGCGGCCGGCTTAGGAATTCAGCATGTGTACAGCGATTACAAAAAGATTATTGAGGATAAAGAGATTGATGCTGTAATTATTTGTTCTTCGACCGACACCCATTCCCAAATTACTATTGAAGCCGCTCAGGCCGGCAAGCATATATTCTGCGAAAAGCCGATTGACTACGATGTTGACCGCATCCATCAAGCCCTTGACGCGGTTAAGAAAGCCGGGGTTAAGTTCCAGGTCGGCTTTAACCGGCGGTTTGACCATAACTTCAAAAAAGTTAGAGAACTTATTCAGAACGGTTCCATTGGTGAACTGCAAATTGTCAAAGTGATCTCCCGCGATCCGGCTCCGCCCCCTGCTGAATATGTCAAAGTTTCGGGCGGTATGTTCCTCGATATGACCATCCATGACTTTGATATGGTCAGATACCTGACTGGCAGCGAAGTTACCGAAGTATATACCAATGCGGCCGTGCTTGTTGACAAAGCCATCGGAGAAGCCGGTGATGTGGACACTGCGTTGATCAGCCTTAAATTCAAGAATGGAGCAATTGGTGTTATTGATAATTGCCGGCAAGCGGTATATGGCTATGACCAACGCGTAGAAATTCTGGGGACTAAAGGCGGTATCTCCGTATCCAATGATACCCCCACCACTGTTGTAGTAAGCACAGAAAATGCCGTGACCGCAGACAAACCTAAGTATTTCTTCCTGGAAAGATACATGGAGTCTTTCGAAGCAGAAATGAAAGAATTCTTTACCAGTGTGGTCAATGATACAGATACCGTGGTTTCCGGTATCGATGGTTTAAAACCGGTGCTAATTGGCCTTGCTGCCAAGAAGTCGTATGAAGAAGGCAGACCCGTTACATTAAAGGAATAACCTCACTATTTACATCCAACTATTGTGGTACCACCCGGACGCTTGTTTCCGGATGGTACCCACAATAAAAGATTGTCTATACTGGCTATGGTTTAAGAGAAATTTTCGGAAAAGACTGACTGACACGGAATTCAGCACAATGAGTATTTTTGGAAAATTCTGCAAACAGATTGCACAAATACTTGTTGGGCCGAAAATATATCTCAAGAGGAGAGTACGGTATGAACATTTTCAAGTGGTTTTTAACTGGCGAAGCCAAACCGCGCATTGAAGATCCCGAAACAATTAAACGGATGTTTACCAAGGCGCGATGGCAGGCAATGACGGCCATGATTATCGGTTATGGCATGTATTATGTAGTGAAAATGACCTTAGGTGTTGCTAAGAAACCAATGATTCAAGCGGGTTTTACTGCCACTCAGCTCGGTCAAATCGGTGCCGGACTACTTATTGCTTATGCTTTTGGTAAGTTTTTTCATGGATTTATTGGTGACCGTTGTAATGTTAAAAAGTTAGTGCCGGTTGGTCTGTTAGGCTGTGCGATAGTGAATGTTATCCTTGGATTTACCCCTTATTTCTATGCATTTTTAGTGCTGTGGTTTGTTAATGGTTGGTTTCAATCCATGGGTTCGGCGCCGTGTATTGTTTCCATAACCCAATGGTTTTCCAAGAAAGAAGTAGCAACGCAATACGGGGTATTTAGTATTGCCCACTATATTGGCGAAGGAGCAACCTTTATCTTTTCCGCCATGCTAATCGTTCACTTTGGTTGGCAATCGGCCTTCTTGTATCCTGGACTAGCTTGCATATTCCTTTCTTACCTCATGTATAAATTCATGTGGGACCGCCCTGAGGCCTATGGATTACCGACAGCTAATGAGTTCAAGGGTGAAGTTGCCGAAGTAAAGAAAGAAAAAGTCAAGACCACAAGAGAAGCACAACTCGAAGTAATCAAAAATCCGTATATCTGGTTAATTGCATTGAGCGCTGCCTTTATGGGTGTTGCCCGTTACTCGATTAACAGCTGGGGCGTAATCTTCCTGCAAGAGTGTAAGGGCTATGACTTAGTGGCCGCAGGCAGTGTATTGGCTGTAACACCACTGATGGGCGGCTTGGGATCCTTTGCCTCCGGTTATATCTCTGACAAGATTTTCAAATCATACCATGCGTTAACAACTATATTCTTCGGCTTTGTTATGCTGGCCGGCATTGTCGGATTTTGTTTAACTCCTCCTGGTAACCAAATGCTTGATACCATTTGGGTTGCTACCTTCGGGTTTGGTTTAGGCGTTATTCTCTGCTTTGTTGGCGGTATGCTGGCTGTTGACCTTTGCTCGCAAAAAGCGGCAGGGGCAGCTATGGGTACGGTAGGTTTACTGGCTTATGCCGGCGCAGCAATTCAGGACGTTGCTAACGGCTGGCTGATGGATGCCAGCAAAATAATAGTAAATGGTAAGACAGTATACAATTTTGATAACATTATGATGTTCTGGATGGGTTCGGTTGGTATTATGATTCTTTTACTCATACCTACCTTGTGGGCGAAGAAAAAGGAAGAAACTGCTGAGCAGTCTGTTAGCTGCGGACACTAATTTGGAGTGAGGTATATGGGTTTTGTTGCTGATTTGCATACACATACTTTGAGTTGTGGGCATGGATTTAGCACAGTTACCGAGGTAATCCGTGCTGCCGCTGATAGTAAGCTCAAAGCAGTAGCTTTGACAGAACACGGACCTGGCTATCCCGGCAGTGTGAAAGACGCTTATTTTAATACCTACCGCGATATTCCCTCTGAGATGTTTGGGATAACAGTGTTAAAGGGTGCGGAGGCTAATATCATGAACTTTCGTGGTGAACTGGATATGGAGCAAAGCCGGCTGGCTAAGCTGGATGTGGTCATTGCCAGCTGCCACAAAGAATGTACACCGGTAGGCACTATTGATCAAAATACGGCAATGTATATCGGAGCCATTATTAATCCGCATGTGGATATCATTGGGCATCCGGATGCGCCGCTGTATCCGATTGATGTGGAAGAGGTTGTAAGAGCCGCAGCCGAATACAGAGTTGCTTTGGAGATTAATAACAGTTCACCGGCGGCCCGCCCGGGCAGCCGCGAAATTTGTGCTGAAATTATTCACTATGCCAAACGCTGGGGGGCTAAGCTGGCTGTAGGTTCGGATGCGCACTATCATATGGTGGTAGGACGGTTTGATTATGCCTACGAAATGTTAGCAGAATGCGGGTATCCGCTAGAAAACGTAATTAACAGTTCAATGGAAAAGATTATGGCCCATTTGAACCGGAATTCCTAGACTAAATTATAGCTTCCATACTGCGAATAACCATTCGCTGTATGGAAGCTGTAAGCATGCGTAGCAATAACCGGTAATGAGCCACTTTAAGGGGGAAGAGAATTATGCGAAAAGTGTCATTCAAAACCTTGCTTTGTACCTTGCTTTTGACAGGTATTTTACTTTGTCAGGTTTCGTTAGCAGCGATGGCCAACGAAATGTCGAAAGCTCCTGTTTTAAAAGTTGACCGCGAAGATATTTTACAGTTGCCGAGAAACTTTAGAACATCCGCTGATCCTTTTAAAGTCACATCGAAAGAGGCTAAACTGCCTTCCCGGGAAGGTTTAGCCGACTCACATATTTCCGGCAGCAGTATATTTTCTGAACTGGAATTAACACAACTGTTAGCGAAGATTCCCAGTAAAAAAGTGATAGTAGTCGATTTGCGGCAAGAATCTCACGGCTATTTAGATGGGATGGCAGTAAGTTGGTTTGCCGATAACAACTGGGGAAATGACGGCAAAACGCTGGAACAGGTCATACCCATTGAGCGGGCTTTATTGCAGGAGGCCCTGGCTAAATCGCCGGTATCTATTCACAAATATAATGATTCCACTGATAAATTGGGAGAAACCTTTCAACTGACTGTGAACAGCGTCCGTACAGAAGAAGAAGTGGTCAGGGCGCATGGGGCAGGTTATTACCGCCTGGCGTTAGCGGATCATTTTCGTCCGGACGATGCGGAAGTAGATAAGTTTTTGCAGTTTTATAAACAGTTACCTAAAGATACGTGGCTGCATTTCCACTGCTATGCCGGCATGGGCCGTACCACTATTTTTATGGCTATGGCCGATATATTGAAAAATGCCAAAAAAGTCAGTTTTGACGATATTATGAAGCGGCAGGCACTGATTGGTATTGTCGATTTGCGTGAAGTTCCGCCATCTAAAAAGAATTGGAAACGCAAAGCGTATATTGAGCGTGCTCAATTTATCAAGCATTTTTATGATTACGTAAGACAAAGCCCGGACAATTTACCTATGAGCTGGTCGGAATGGGCTAAAAAACATGACTATTAAAACTCATTAATGCCATAATGCCATTAAGTTGAGTTTATCTTGCTTTTTTTAAATGGAGGAGTAGCAGTGAATAGCTTATCCGCAATAGTGAACGGGCCCTATTTATTAGCACCTACTGCCACGGGTTTAACCATAACCTGGGAAACCAACATACCTGTTAGAGCCAAGCTATTATACGGGGTACAGGAAAGTTTTAGCAATGAGATGACCGTACCGTGTCAGCAAGGGGCTCACTGGAAAGACAGTCCTGCTGGAATAGCCATGTACCGGGCAACTCTTACCAATTTACTGCCAGCTACATCCTATTCCTATAAAATCGAATTAGAGTCGGGAGAAAGCCGGACAGGAAGTTTTAAAACATTACAGGAAAATCCGGATGAAATCCGGATAGTTACCTTGAGCGATTCACATTTGTTCACTACCTGTGAGGATTTCACCCGGGCCGCTATAGAGCATCAGCCGGATTTTATCGTCCATTCGGGTGACATTTCCATGGGCACTGGTTTTCAAAAAGAACAATATAACAACAATTGGTTTCAAAAAGGCGCCAACTTTTTAAAGCACATACCTGTTGTATATATTTACGGAAATCATGATGAAGGGCCTTACTTTGATGACATGCTGTTAAAGCCCCAAAAAGACACCTACCATACCGATAGAACCGGGCGCAATTTTTCCTTCACGTATGGTAATACCCATATTACGATGCTTAACAGTAATCCCTGGGGCTTTTATGAAATGAATGCAATTGGTTCCAACTATCCGGTGGGTGAAGTGACGCAGAGTATTATTGACGACACTATTACTTGGCTGCACGAGGATTTACAGTCCGTGGCTGCGCAAAATTCAACCTGGCGGATTGTTGTTCTGCATCACCCTTATACAGACGAGTTCACTAACAAACGGATTGTCAGCGTGGTGGAAGAGCATAATGTTGATTTAGTTGTGGCCGGTCATCTCCATTATTATATAAAAAATATATCTGTTAATCCGGACGTTGGTGCAAAAACTGTCTATATTACGCAGGGAAGCCCGCACGATCCCGGGTGTACGATTGACTACGGTACCGAGGGTGAACGGATATTGCCCGATTTCCCCGAAATAGTAGCTACTGGAACCACCAACTACGGCAGTATTTGCATTACGGGAGAAAAACTTGTATTTAAAGCATACGGTTTTACTAATACGCACGAAAGTAAACTTGTTGATGAGGTTACACTTGTCAAACAAGAGCCGCAAGTGGTGTTTACAGACATCGCGATCCGAACTTCGGCTGATGAGCAAAGCAATACTGTCTTGATTGAGGGCACAGCAAGCAATCAAGGACAAGGATTGGCTGCCGTTGCGCTTGCGATTATGGATAATGATAAGGTTACCGTCCGGAATCTGTTTGGGGTTAGCGGTAAAGAACGTGTTGTTGTTCTAAATCCCGGGGAAGAAAAAAGGGTGCAGACCGAGTATAACCTTACCGGCGCCGGGAAGCACACCATCTCTGTTGGCGGCGTAACGAAAACCATCGAGGTTAAACACCTGGAACCATTTTTCTTAGAAAATTGCAAGGTCAAAGTCGGTCAGGGGCCGCATAGTGATTGTGTGTTTGTCTCGGCAGTGGTGACAAATAACCATAGTACGGTAACGATGGCGGAAATCGATCTGTATATTGATGATAACAGGGCCAATTGTAAAAAGTTAGAACTACTGCCCTGTGAAAAACGGGTTATACAATTTGTTCATCAGTTTTGCCGGGGCGGCGTTTATCAACTGCGAGTTGCGCATTTAGAACCGCGGGAAGTAAAAATACAGGGTACGTTAAAAGGATGCCCGCTCATCCGGGACAAATCAGGCAGAGGCAACCATGCCTGGTTACGCGGAGCACCGCGAGTAGCCACCGGTAAGGACGGAATAACCGTAACCTTGGCCGACTATGGTGATTATATTGAGATTCCGGACAGCGAAAACCTGCGGGTTACTGATGGTTACACCGGGGTGGTCTGGGCTAATATTACCCGGCTGGCAACCGAAGACGAGATGGGGCATAACCCTCTTTTGTTAAAAGGAGCTTCCATCGGCTGGGGGGCAACGTATCTTTTGCGGATGGCTGTGGAAAGAAGTGGCGGCTTGAAATGGGGTACTTGCCATGGCAGTAATGAATATACTTGGCAAGGGGGAAAAGTCAAACAGGGAGATTGGGCCCAATATACGTCAGCCTTTGATAAACAGACCGGCGGCGCATCCTACGTCGACTGCCACCAGGTAGCCCAAATTGCCGGGATAGCAGAAAGCGAAGTGCTGCGCAATTGGGAAGGGTTTCCGCTGTTTGTCGGCTATTCGTTTATTGGCCATGTTATTCCGGAAATCGGCCGGCCGAAATATTTTACCCACCTGCCGGCGCAAATTGGACAGGTACGCTTTTACAAAGCAAAACTCAGTCAGGAAGAACTCGAGTATATTTACGAACACCCGGAGGCAAAGGGTTCCCACGAGCAAGATCTACTGGTCTGGCTTGATTTCCGGGATATCGAAACGCGGGGCATCCATAAGACCGAATGGCGGCGGCCTGTCGATTTCAAACCTGCCTATAAAGCGGAAAAACGGCGTTGGAGTTTTAACGTGTTAACGGTCAAAACTACTATTCCTGGTTCGGCTTCCATACAAGCCATGATAGAGGTTTCCGATGACGGTGAAACTATAAAGGGGATTAAGCGAGTTAACTTGCAGCATGGAACCCAGACGATTGATATTACCGGTTTGCCGCAGGCACAATATATCCGCATTGTAAGCGAATTCGCTGCTGCTATTACACCGGACGCAACCGATATACCGGAATTACACGAATACAGTATCAATGCGACTGCTGAGTATGCTATGGCCGAGTTTGGCTGGGCAACCCGCGTTGACTGGGAACGCGGACATTATGACGGAGCTGTCGGCTTTGAGCCGTTAGACAGGTTAACTATTTTTGACGAATTTAGTGATGTGATTCATGGTTAGTCAAGTATAAAAAATAGTAGTTGGATGGGTGAGGTAAATGGGGAAGAACAGTTTATTTGAAAAGGAATTTGACCGCAGAGATTTTTTACGTATGTCTGTGGGGGCTGCGGCTACGTTGACGGTAAGCTCCCTGCTGCCGGCTACCGCCGCAGCGAAAGCGGCGTCTGACGGTGCAAACAAAATCTCCCTGAATGAATGTATAAAACTTACTCCGGCCGCTATGGCCGAAAAGTCCGCGATGGTCAAAAAAGGGTACAATTACCTTTTAAAATGTGCAAACCAGATTTCTAACCGCAGTTATCGCAGTTTTGCTTATGAAAGTGTAAAAAATCCTGTACCCAGGCTTATGGAACTGTATCCTTCCAATGTTGAAAAGGAGATTGCCAGACAGAGACTGGTAGATGCCGGTTATTTAAAGGCCGACGCTGCCTATGACCAGTTCTTGCCTCCCTGCACCAGCCCTAACAAAAATGTCCAGCGTTTTTGGACGGCTCCCGGCAGCGGCTGGTCGAGCCACCATGCCTATCCTGGCGGACTGGTAACGCATGTTGCTGTTGATATGCAGACCGCCTTGGGGATTTACGATTCCTATTACGATATTTATGGATACCATATGGATAAAGAGTTACTTATGGCAGCGATACTCATTCATGATACCCATAAGCCGTGGGTATTCCAGTGGAAGGAAGATGGAACCTGTTTGCCGGAAGTAGGTGTTGCCGGTACGGGTGTACATCATACGTTAGCCATTGCTGAAAGTATTTACCGGGAGATGCCGCCTGAATTAATTGTTGCTATTGCCTGCTCCCACAATCATCCCGGTTTTGCCGCCGATGAGGCCCAGGTAGTAGGTTGGATTAAAGCGGCTTGTATCCTGGCCGATAATAAGGATCCCGTCAAACTCGGCTTGCTGGCCGCAGATGGCAAAACCTTGCCGTTGCCGCGGCGACAAGAAGGATTTATTGTCCATTTGGGGGACCATGACTATGTACTTACCGCACCGGCTGCCCAATGGATGGCAGCCAAACTCGGCGAGATCGCCAAACAAGAGTATAAAATGTCTGAAGCTGATCTTAAAGGTAAGCCGTTTAACGCCTTCCGTAATTATTTGTTTTCACAAGTAAGCGTAAAACGTCTGCACCAAGAATGGGTAGTAAACGGAGAGCAGTCATTGCTACAAACTGTTAAAGAAATTATTACGGTCTAAAACCAGCTGCGATAAGGAAGCGTTCTAGGGAGTTATGTTTAACAGTACGGGGGAGGTACTATGTGGAAGTCATTACAGCTGCGGACGAAAATGCTGATCATGCTTATAATCCCAATGCTGATTATTCTTGCCGGCACCAATTTGTATTCGTATTACAGATCGCACAATATGCTTAATGATCAGATACTGGAAACAGCAAGTTACATAGTAGAAAGCAAAAGCAATACCATTTACTCTTCGCTGAAGGAAAAGGAAGTATTAGTCGCTGTGGTTGCTGAAGTTCTGGGAGCCAAAGAGATATCACAACCGGAAGAAGTCGAATTTCTTAAACAGATAAAGGCTTCCTCGCCGGGGGTCAAGTCGGCTTTTACCGGGCATGAAAACTTGACTTGTGCGGACTCGCAGGGAGTTACCGAAAAGGAGAAAGCCAAAGGGTATGATCCGCGCAGCCGCGGCTGGTACAAGACCGGTGTTGCCGCCGATGGGGTTGGTTATACCGAAGTGTATGAAGCTTCTCTGACGAAAGAACTATCTGTCAGTGTGACCAAGAAAATCATGCACAACGGAAAACTTACCGGGGTAGCCGGGATTGATATGGATATAAAACCCATACAACAGCTAGCACAGGAATTTAAAATTGGTAAGAGCGGCTACGCGGCTATACTGGATGAAAAGGGGAACTTTTTGTCTCATCCCAGCTACGGTTTAAAAGATAATATCTCCCAAGTCGAAAATGGCATGTTTGCAGAATATGTAAAAGGCATCCGGGAAAGCAGGACTCTGGTGCAAACAGGGATGGTAGGCGGGGTTGAAACCCTGATAGCGTCAACTCCGATTGGTAAGAGTGGTTGGACGTTCCTTGTTTTCGTGCCCAAAGCCGAACTGTTTGAACAAGTAAATATACTGGGAAGAAACTCGTTTATTTCCGGTATAACCGGTTTAGTAATATTAGGGCTTATTATTCTGTTAAGTACGCTTGCCATCGTTAAACGAATCAGGGAATTGGACGACATGGCCGGAAGAATTGCCAATGGCGACTTGACGGTAGCCACAGGTGATAAAAGGAAGGCCGACGCCGGCGATGAAATTGGCAGTTTGCAGCGAAAATTCCGGGATATGACGAATAATTTGTGTAATTTGATTTCGCACGTGCAGCGTTCCGCCAAACAGGTAGCTGATTCGGCGGAACAGTTTAGCGAAAACTCTCAGCAATCGGCGCAAACGGCTTGCAGTGTAGCCGCATCTATCTCTACAGTAACGCAGGGGGCAGAAGCGCAGGTTACCGCGCTGAAACAAGTTTCCGCCGTAGTCGAAAAAATGTCGGCAAGTATTGAAGAACTTGTAGCAACTGCCAATAATATGGCGAACGTTGCGGAAAGTGCCACCGCCGCGACCGCGAGCGGACGTGACGCCGTCCACAAAGCGGTAACACAAATGGATAATATGGTCGATGCTGCCAATAAGGCTAAGGAAACTTCCGGTGAAATGGAAAGAGGGTCTAAGCAGATTGGCGAAATTGTAGAACTTATTTCGAACATTGCCGGACAGACAAATCTGTTGGCGCTCAATGCAGCGATTGAGGCGGCCAGAGCGGGAGAACAGGGACGCGGCTTTGCCGTAGTGGCCGAAGAAGTAAGAAGGCTGGCAGAGCAGTCAGACCGGGCGGCACAACAAATTACGGAATTAATTCGTCAAAATAATCAAGGCATAAATAATGTAGTTTCCTCTATAGAGACTGCTATCACAAATGTTAATGACGGCGTTGCCGTGGTAAATTCCGCTGATGCAGAGTTTTCCCAAATAACAGGCTTTGTCGCTGAGGTTGCCAGCTATGTTGAAGTTATTTCTCAAACCTTAGAGCAGTTGGCAGCAGGCAGCCAGCAAATTGTCCTGTCGGTCAATGCGGTGGAAACAACGTGTCAGGAGACAACCGGTGAGTTGCAGAATGTATCCGCGGCCGTACAAGAACAATCGGCTTCGGTACAAGAAATTGCGTCTTCTTGCATGGCGTTATCTAACCTTGCCGAACAGTTAACTACTCAAGTAAACAAGTTTAAAATACGGTGATGGCTACGAAAGCAGGGATTGGAAGTTGCCAGTCCCTGCTTTTTGTTCAATACGATTAGTTCATGAATGGTGCCGGCAAGAGTCCTAAGAATCTGGAATAAAAAAATGCGCGGTTTTTGCCGCGCATTTTTTATTTTACTAACACAGGCTGCTTTTATAAACCGATAAGCACCAAGCCGAGGGTTATAAAAAAAGCGCCAAGAATCTGATAGCCTGTGACAATTTCGTTAAAAATAAAATAACTTAAAGTTACCGTTATTAGTGGCGCACATGACATGATAAGGGAAACTTCGTTAATGTTGCCGTCTTTTAAAGCACAAAAGTAGGCTAAGTCTCCGAGTAAGGCTGCCAATACAGCTTCAATAGTGATAATGATCCATAGCGTAGGGGATATTGTTAGAAATTCATCATAGCCTCTGGAGCTAAGAAACCAGGTCCCAATAATAAGGGCTGCAATCATTGTACGTAATACAAAGGCGGTAATAGGATTTACACTGTTTAAAACTGCTTTTCCAAATAGGGGAGCCAATCCTAAACAGAAAACACCAGCCAAAGCATAAATTAAGAACATGATTCCATTCCCCATTTCTACGAACCCTG
Source organism: uncultured Sporomusaceae bacterium (assembly GCA_964497205.1). Taxonomy (GTDB): domain Bacteria; phylum Bacillota; class Negativicutes; order Sporomusales; family Sporomusaceae; genus Sporomusa. The sequence continues at coordinate 3,248 of CAZCEN010000044.1, read as the reverse complement.
CTGTAGATAAATATGCAAAAATGAGTTCAAAAAAGAACCGCAGGCAAAAGCAAAAAGTGCCGCGACAAATGAGTCGCGGGATCAATGTAGTGGGAAGTGAAGTAATATTGAAGTCATAGTGCCTAACGAAACCTCTTCTGCATATCTTGTAGCAAACCTGAGTTTAGGGGGGGCGTGGCATGGGAGTAGAGCTTGTTGCGTTGCACTACGTATACTTACTATTTATTTTCTTGATTTTGGGAGTAATGTTGCTGCGGCGGGATACCTCGCTTGTCTGTATTATCGGCATTTTTGTTATTGGTCTTATGGTTAAGGGCTCAATATATCAGGCTATCAGCAGTATTTTTAATAGTTTTATTTTTGCGATTACGGAATTACTGGGAACTATCTTGATTATCTCGGTTATTGTTGCTATGAGCCGGGTTCTTTTGGTTACCGGTATTAATGAAGCCATGGTTTCACCGGTAGCTAAGCTTATACGTACGCCATCGCAGGCCTATTGGATTACAGGCCTATTAATGATGGTCATTTCCTGGTTTTTTTGGCCTTCCCCCGCGGTTGCTTTGATTGGTGCCGTACTTGTACCGGTAGCCATCAGAGCCGGATTACCAGCCATTGGCGTAGCAGTAGCTATGAATCTATTTGGACATGGGATTGCGCTGTCCGGAGACTTTGTTATTCAGGGAGCGCCGAAACTCACGGCAGCTGCGGCCGGGATTCCCGTGCATGATGTTGTTAGCGCCAGCGTGCCGCTGGTATTTGTTATGGGGTTCGTTGCTACAGTAACAGCTTATTGGCTGTTACTACGGGAACTAAACGCAAAAACGGGTAATACTAACTTGGAAGCCGCAGTTGTCAGTGATACCGTTTCGCTGTACGATCAGGCAAGCTCTGAGCAAATAGAGAATATACTGCCGGATACTATGAAGAAGTTTATGGCGATAGCAGTGCCATGCTTATTCCTGGCAGATGTGGGAGTTATGTATGCTGCCGGTTTGCAAGGCGGTGACGCAACTGCCTTAGTCGGAGGAACGGCTGTACTTATATTGGCTTTGATTGCTTTACTAGCCCATAAAACCCAAGGTCTGGAAAAGATTACTTCGTACTCAATCGAAGGCTTTAAGTTTGGTTTCACTGTATTCGGACCGGTTATTCCTATTGCCGCTTTCTTTTATTTAGGCGATGTAGGCATTAATCAAATTATGGGCCATGTTTTGCCGTCAGGCTCCCAGGGGCTGGTTAACGACATTGGCTTGGCTATTGCCGGCGTAGTACCGCTTAATGCCGGCGTCAGTGCGGCAACACTAACAATTGTTGGCGCGGTAACAGGGCTGGATGGATCGGGATTCTCAGGAATATCTTTGGCCGGGTCGATTGCCCGTTTGTTTGCTGCGGCTCTTGGATCGGGAATCGCTACTTTAACGGCATTAGGACAAATAGCGGCTATTTGGGTTGGTGGCGGAACGCTTGTACCTTGGGCGCTTATTCCGGCTGCCGCGATTTGCGGGGTAAATCCGTTTGAACTTGCCCGCCGCAATTTGATTCCGGTATTAGCGGGATTTGTAGTAACTACCCTTGTAGCAATGTTTTTAATATAAAATAGACTGGCTTTAGATGAGATTCTAGTAAATATCCGGTATATAATTTTCCAAAATAGTTAGCAGGCAATTAGAATTATTTGCCGAAATAGTACAAAATTCCTAACTTGATATATATATTTACTTTTGCGTAGAAAGGCAGGGGTAGTGTGAAAAAGATTGCGGTTATTACCAGTGGTGGCGATTCTCCCGGGATGAATGCTGCTATCCGGGCGGCGGTACGTGTCGCTTTAGCCCAGGGGGTTGAAGTTTGGGGAATTAGAAATGGTTATGCCGGCATGATTGCCGACGACATGATAAGGTTGGATTCACGTTCAGTCGGGGATATTATTCAAAAAGGCGGCACTTTTTTAGGGACGGCCCGCAGTGAAGAGTTTAAGACCTTGGCCGGAAGGCAGAAAGCTGCCGAAAATCTACAATCACGGGGCATTGAAGGTCTGATTGTTACTGGTGGTGACGGTTCTCTTACGGGGGCCAAGCTATTAAGCGAATTAGGTATTAAATTTGTGGGTTTACCAGGCACGATTGATAATGACATTTGGGGTACTGATTTCACAATCGGTTTTGATACAGCAGTTAATACTGCACTTGATGCCATCAATAAGCTGCGGGATACGGCCTCTTCCCATGGACGTGTAATTTTAGTGGAGGTCATGGGCAGGCATTGCGGCTGGATTGCTCTTACCGCCGGACTGGCCGGCGGCGCGGAGATTATTCTTGTCCCCGAAGAACCCTTTAATCAGGAGGATATCAGCAAAAAACTGTTGGAATCAAGGGCGAAAGGGAAGCAATATAGTATTATTGTGGTCGCCGAAGGGGCAGGTAGTGCTTTGGCGCTGGGCCAGTATATTCGGGCCAATTCCGGGTTGGAAACCCGGGTTTCAGTTCTTGGTCATATCCAACGGGGGGGAGCGCCGACAGCTTTTGACCGGCTACTCGCCAGCCGCCTGGCAGAGACCGCTGTTAGAGCTCTTATAGCGGGAAAAACAGATATTATGATCGGGTTCCGTAATAACCAGTGTGTCGAGGTTCCTATTGCCGATGCCGTTGGCAAGAAAAAAGAAATTGATCCTGAACTATACCGTTTAGCTGACGTATTATCTAAGTAACATCAGCCGTATTGCAAGCGTATTGAAAGAAATCCCGCATTATTTCCAGGGAAATAATGCGGGATTTTGTCTAATCATCGGACTTTTTACGGTAAAAATTTAAGGTTACATAACTAGTATAAGCATCATTTTGAAATTTTCTACGGCGTCAAGTGCATGCGGCACATCGGCAGGCATGACAACCACTTGGCCGGTAGTTGCAGTAATCGTTTCATTGCCAATGGTAATTTCTGCTTTGCCATCCAGGATATACACCATTGCATCACCGGGAGCAGAGTGGCTGCTGATAGCTTCGCCTTTGGCAAAGGCAAACAGGGTCATACTTAAGGTTTTATTTTGAGATAAAGTCAGACTTACCACTTTTCCCGGCTGATAATCTACTAAATTAACCAAATCCAGAGCTTTACTGAACTCAATATTTTTTATAAATTGTTTTTCCATGAGTAAAACCTCCCTTTTTAGTATAAGTTTACCAGGCGACTACACATTACGCTGTGACAAAGGTCACAGTTTTTATCCTGATAGAAAGTATAACTTTCGC
>CAZCEN010000043.1:2644-16839 GCA_964497205.1 uncultured Sporomusaceae bacterium | reverse complement strand
AAAACACGCTATCTTGCCTTGACAGTTGAGGACGGTCCTTCTTTGACAACTTAGGTGATATCGTAAGCAAAGAATGGGGGATATATTATCGCCCAGTAACTAATTTATAGTCTTTTTCAAGGGAGAAAGTGTGCGGACTTGAAACAGTTCGGGTCCTCGGCACCAATATTTCTAAAGCTTCGCAGCTATTGCGAAGCTTTTCTTTATGTACTCTCGCAATTTTGAACAATAAAATGATCTAACATTAAATTGGGATGGCGTGTAAGCCGTCCTTTTTTGTTTGCCTAGGATTTTTTTTATAGACATCTGTTATTTTCATTCTAAGAGTTCTTTATAAGAACTTGTTAAAGAATGAGAATATATTTATTTAATCAAATTTCAAACTTTTAGTTTACTTTATTTACTAAAATAGAAAATAATTTCCTGGGGCTATATAATAATGATAACAAAGATAAAGGAGGATATAGGCAATGACAAAGTTAGAAAAGGGAATGATGGTTTTAGAATCGGTTAAAGCTCCAACTGGTTCTCTGGCAAATATCACTTATGAAGGCCAGGGACGAGGAACTCAATATGGAACAACCTTATTTCATGTATTTATGGATGGTATGTCATATGGTATTTTTTCTTTGCGTGGCAATATTACTACTCTTGAAGAGGCCCTTGCCAAATTCAATGCTCCCAAACAGGCTGGTGCTAATGAAACTTTAGCCGAATATGCGGTCTATTACCAATGGATGAATATGGATGTTAATGAATTTTATGATTCAGGTTCATAAAATAAAAAGACTTCGCAGATTTTTGAAGCCTTTTTGAAGGGTTATTTTTCTTTCACAGCTAAGATGCCAGATTTCGTTAAGGAATGCGGGGCCGTTCCAGTCTTTGGTGTCAAGTAACTGCAGCGACGATGTTGATTTTGCCAGTTTGATAATGGTTTGGCCAATTTCCTCCCAAGACAAAAAAAGACTGGCAATGTTGTAGATATTACCCGGCAGCCTCCTGCCTGGTGGCTGCCGGCTCAATAATAATAAAGATTAAAGCAGGTATTAATTACGGAACACTAAGAAAACATTTTAAAATCGAGATTATCGACAGTATCGAAATTTACATTTCCCGTAGGAAGATCTTTGATTGCACCAATAATGTGCAGACCTTTATTGGTAATGGCTTTTTGCAGTAGCGGACTGGATATTTTTAATCTCCATACGGTAAACTCAACATTGCTGCTAATCGCGTTAGTTAATAGTTCGCCGGCCTGGGCATTTGCTTTTTTCAGAGCAGGTTGGATAGCTTGTCTAATAGTTTCAATATGGCCCTGGCATAAGCTTCCGTTTACAGCAGCCTTGACCGCACCGCAGTCTCCATGCCCTAAAACTACTACTAGCCGGATATCAAGATGTTCTACAGCATATTCAATACTTCCTAGCACTACATCATCGACTACCTGACCTGCGGTGCGTACCACAAACAAATCACCGAGCCCTTGGTCAAAAATTATTTCCGGGGGAATGCGGGAGTCAGAGCAGCCTAGTATTACTGCAAAAGGGTCTTGCATGTTTATCAATTGGGATCTTCTTTGTACGCCTACGTTGTTTTTTGCATAGCGCTCTGTGACATATCGTTTATTCCCTTGGATGAGTTTTTCTAGTGCATGATAGGCATCCATAAGTATCCTCTCCTTACCTAGTTATTGTTTTTTGATAAAGACAGTGAATTGCCGATCGCTTATATAAAAAATACGTTGCAAGTATTTGTGAAAATTAAATCAAAATACTTGCAACGAACAGTGCAAAATTTAGTAATACTGTATTTTACAAGGCTGATTGAAGTCGGTTTTTTTCTATATGTTTCAAAGCGAAATCCGGTCTGTCGTGTTCTTGGTAGGCAAATAAATAGCCTAAATCCTTCAAAATTTGGAAGAGTAGCTCAGCATTGATAAATTCGACAGGCTTCTCATAGCTAAGGGTAAAAGAGTGACCACGGTATGTGGTTAAGCTGACTTTGCCGGTTTCATCGAAATAGAGTTGTTGATGCCGAAGCCGTGAGCGCATAGAAGCTAATAATTCGACTGTGCGCGTATACTCGGGAGGAAACTGCCAACTGCTCATGTGCTGCCGCAAAAGGTCAAGTGATTTATCGATGCATTCTAAAGTGGCAGGAAAGAAGACAAAGGTTATAAACCAAGGGAAATAATTACTATTCTTTGTTTGAGAAAATTGGCGCTCAAAATGGAAATACTGCCGGCATCTAATCATGATATCCAACATGTTTTTAACATATTTCAACCTGAAGTCGTCAGGGGTGTACTTTTCACATATAGTTGCCAACAAGGAACGGTAATCTTTAATCAAGTCATTAAATTGATAAAATGTAGTCATTGCAGCACCTTAGTCCGCAAGAACTAACTGTTCCCCGTTTAATATTTTTTTCATATTTTTCATGGGACACATCTTTCCGCACATAGTACAGGTGTCTTCACATTCGGGGATAGATTCCTCCCTGTATTTACGGGCTTTTTCCGGATCGATCGCTAAGTCAATCATTCTTTTAAAATCAACATCGGCGCGGGCTGTGCTCATTTGATTATCCCAGTCGCGCGCCCCGGGGATGCCTTTGGCAATGTCTGCTGCATGGGCGGCAAGGCGTGAGGCGATGATTCCCTCTTTCATATCCTCAAGGTTAGGCAGACGCAAATGTTCAGCCGGTGTCACATAACATAGAAAGTCAGCACCGTTAGCGGCTGCAATCGCCCCGCCAATTGCACTTGTAATATGATCATAACCTGGGGCAATATCGGTTACTAATGGACCCAGAACATAAAAAGGAGCACCATGGCATAATTTTTTCTCTAAAAGTATATTGGCGGCAATCTCGTTAAGCGCTATATGTCCGGGACCTTCTATTATGACCTGAACATTTTGCTGCCAGGCATGTTTGGTGAGCTCACCTAATGTAATCAATTCTTCCATTTGGGCGGCATCTGTTGAATCTTGAATTGAACCCGGGCGGCAAGCATCACCCAAGCTTAAAGTAATATCATATTTTTCACAGATAGCAAGCAGCCGGTCATAATACTCATAAAACGGATTTTCCTGGTTGTTTAGCTCCATCCAGGCAAATAAGATCGAGCCGCCGCGGGACACAATGTTGGTGAGCCGCTTGTTTCTCTTAACCCGCGCAGCTGTTGCCCGGTTCATGCCGCAGTGAATTGTCATGAAATCAACACCGTCTTCGGCATGCCTCTCGATAACTGAGAAAAATTCGTCAACCGTGATGTCTTTTAAATCTTTGTCAAGCATACCTACTGCGTCATACATAGGGACAGTACCGATCATGACGGGGGATATATCGAGAAGTTTACGGCGAAATTCTAGAGTTTTGCCATAGCAGCTAAGATCCATAATGGCATCTGTTTTTAGGGCGATGGCCTTTTTGGCCTTGTCTAACTCTAATTCGATGTTATAGCAGTCTTTGGAAACACCTAGATTGACATTGACCTTGGTACGGAGTTTTTCGCCGATACCAATAGGCATAAGATTGATATGGTTGCGGTTTGCCGGAATAACAATCTTGCCACTTGCCACCAGATCACGCAGATTTACAGGGCTGATGTTTTCCTTGCTGGCAACAATGCGCATTTCTTTGGTGATTATGCCTTTTTTGGCGGCATCCATTTGGGTAGTGAAACTCATATTTTCCCAGCCTCCTTTTTTATATTAGTCATAGAAGAGGTGGGACCAGCTTTTAATACAAGAAAAAAGCTTCCCTACGGTGGTATTAACCACATCAGGTTTAGAGGGTTGGAGTTTACTCCTCTCAGCCGTGCGGCACCCCTAGCTATGAACTAATTACTACTAGAGCTCTACTTTTTTTGCATATTCAATAAAACTCCGATGTAAAGTTTTTAACTCTTTGACGATTTTTTGTCTTATTGATAGAGGGGAATGGCTGTCAGCAGAGGCAGCCTGGTCAGTGGCAGGCAATTTTTTATTAGCAGGAGAAGGCTTTATATCAGGCTTGTTTTGTAACATTATAATCCTCCTATAAAATTGTTCTTGAAAAAAATATGGAAATTTTTGTATTTAAAATATATAATAAATAATGTCGAGTTATCAGTCAATCAAACAACAAAAAAAATTAATAAGTAAAGTAAAGTAAATGCAAGGTGATTTTTATGAACTCTCTCCCACTTGTACTTGAAAGTCTTAAACATGAAATTAATGTAGGCACTTTAAGCGAGCTGGAAGCCGAAGGAGAGCCTTTATCGTATATTAACCTTCCGCCTAAACGGCTTGCTCAGGATATTGCCAAATTAACTGCTGCTATTATTAACTCCTTAAAAGATGACACATTTGCACCGCTTAAAGTGCATGTTAGTTGGATAAGCAAAGTCAGACTTGAACAAGGGTTCAGATTACCGGAGATTATGGCCTTTCTTGAGCACTATGAAAAAGCTGTTAAGGATGCCATGTCACTATATTTAAAGAATGAGTTGCCTATTCTCAATATATTCCGGCGGGATTTTGATTCTTTACTTGACAGGGTAAGAGTCCATTTGACCGAATACTTTTTTATTCTTTATGAGGATACTGTTTTTAGGCAGTTTGAACAGCTCAGGACCATTAATGAGATAACTACCCGTATGACCTCTTCCATGAATATTAATGACGTATTAGATTTTATTGTATCAAGTGCAATGCGGTTGTTTAAGGCTGATTGCGGCAGCATTCTCTTAACAGGTCAGGCTAACGAATGGAAAACGCCTATTGCTACAGCATGGTATCAGCCTGATTCGCCGGTTTTTATCTCCGAAGCGGTACTAGATACTGTAACCCAGAAAGTTATAGAAATAAAATCTGGCGAAGCGCTGTCGGAACGCCTGATTAATGTTTTGCAAAACGAGCAGCTTTGCAGCGTAAAAGCTATTAGATTGTGCTTTCAGGATTTTTTAATTGGCATATTGGCAATAGGATTTCGTTCTGCCTGCAAATCTACTCCGATTGAGCAAACATTGTTTGCGACTTTTGCCAATCATGCATCTATTGCTGTGTATAACGCTCAGCTGTATGGCGATGCAGACAGCAAATTAAAGCAACAAGTCCATGCAGTAACAGTGCTCTTAGAACAAAAACGCGCTATTATGCAATGTATGCGGGAAGGAGTTGTTGCGATAAATACTGATGGATACATCAATATAGTAAATAGTGAAGCCGAACGATTGCTAAATATACACACCGATCTTATTGGCAAATACATTTTAGACGTTCTGCCAAATTCGAGGCTGCCTATTGTGGTTAAGACCAGACAGGCAGAACATGACCAGGAACAAGAGGTTGGGGATAAGGTTATTATCACCAACAGGGTGCCGATTATAGTTGATGGTGAAGTCATAGGGGCTTTGGCTACTTTTCGTGATAAAGAAGATGTTAAAGTGTTGGCAGAAGAAATAATTGGACTACAGAGTCTGCTGGATTCGATGCGGGCCCAATCACATGAATTTGCCAACAAGCTGCATGCTATATCAGGGCTTATACAAATGAAACAATACGATAAAGTGGTAGAACTTATTACTCTAATGTATAAAAGTCAACAGGAGTTTGTTAGTTTCATCGTTAAACGAATTAAAGACCAGGCTACGGCCGGTTTAATTATTGGAAAAATCAGTCAATCAACTGAACAGGGAATTTCTTTGCGGCTGAATCCCCGCAGCAAGCTTGAATCTTTGCCGCCGGTATTTGGCAGTCTGGCCATGGTAACTGTGTTAGGTAACCTGATTAGCAATGCTATTGATGCAGTGCAGGGCCTGCCGAGTGAACGTAAAGTTATTAATGTTTATATTTATCAAGGAAAAAAGTATTTAACTATAAAAGTAAGCGATTTTGGGCCAGGCATTCCTGAAGTTTACAAAAACAAAATATATCAGCGAGGATTTTCTACTAAACAGGGAAGCCGCGGGGTTGGTTTATATCTTGTAAAGAAAGAAGTAGCTATAAGTGGCGGAAAAATAACTGTTCAGTCCCAAGAAAGTCAAGGGAGCATCTTTAGTGTAAAGATACCAATTCGGGGCATCTGAAGCCTTAAGTTAAAGGGAGGTAGAATCATGGCCATCGATGTTGTTATCCTGGAAGACGACCCAATGGTGCTAGAACTTCACCGGCAGTATATAACTCAGATGAAGGGATTTAGGTTAGTAGGTCAGGCGAGTGACGGGGAGACCGGCTTTGAGCTTATTGCCCAGATAAAACCGCAGATAGTAATCTTGGACGTCTATATGCCTGGGCTGAATGGAATAGATTTATTGCGGCGCATCAGGGCGACCGGGATTAATACCGACGTTATTTTAGTGACGGCCGCTCATAACTCAGAGACTATTCAACAGGGAATACAGTATGGTGCGGTTGATTACATCATAAAACCCTTTACATTCCAACGTTTTAAACAAGCTTTAAAGAACTACCAGAAATATGTCTTTAAAATTAAGAATATTCAGCGAATGTCACAAAAAGATATTGACGTCTTAAAGGGAGATACATTTAATGAAAATATTGCGAGTTGCCTTGAAGATTTGAAGGACAACATTCCTAAAGGGTTGGACAAGGCTACTCTGGATTCGGTGTTAGGGATAGTGGAAAGGCAGTCTGGCTATTTCAGTGTTGCCGATATCGCCAAACTTGTTGGTATTTCAAGAGTTACAGTGCGGCGTTACTTAAACTATCTATGTGATAACGGTTGGCTGAAGGGAATTTTATCGTACGGGCCTGTAGGCAGGCCGCTTCACAAGTACATGAAAGATGATGCATTTTCCGGTAAGATTAGTTAAAAAAAGCTAGTGTAGCAGTAAAAAAGGCCGCTACACTAGCTTTTTTATTTGGAATCCTGTATCGGTAAACAATGAATTTTAATTACAAAAATATCCTTATTTACCATATAGTAGTCAAAATACAAGCATGTCATTATAATAAAAACTGTAATAAGCTTCCACTGAGAATCGAGTGGCTCATCCGGCGAGAACATGAAGTATATCACCAGCCTTTTTGCCGCCATGCTTTGTTGTCGTCGCCTTACATATGTCCGATATGTGCCGCTCCTCCGTCGCGCCTGACGGCAAAAATTCTCGGCGCTATACTTCATAACCCCGCCGGATGAGCCACTAGAGGAGGATAATCAAACATGGCAATTACCCTATCCTTTAGAGTAGCAGATGCGATGCCGGAAGATGTTGGTCAGGGTTATGTCCGTATCGACAACGCCGAAATGGATAAGCTTGAAGTCATCATTGGTGATATTGTAGAGATTCAGGGCAGGAAGATGACAGTAGCAAAAGTAGTCCCCTGCTTCACCCAGTTTAGAGATAAAAACCTGGCGCAGCTGGAATCTATTATTCGGGAAAATGCCGGGGTGGGAATTGATGAGCGGGTCACTTTGAGAAAGGCAGTGCGGCAACCGGCTCAAAGTCTAGTTTTAAGTCCGCTTGATGTTACCGTAGATTTCAGTGATGCTCAGGATATTCAGCATTTGGAACGCATGCTGAGTGGGTTGCCGGTGATTATCGGTGACAAAGTGAAAGTGCGTTTAGCTGGGGCACAGAATCAATTCTTTACAGTTCTTGGTACAGCCCCACAAGGTCCGGTAATTGTAAATTCCGGCACAAAGATTAAGGTTACACAGGCGGATGCATCTGAAGACAGGAAGTTCCGGGCGTCATACGAAGATGTAGGCGGTTTGGATAAAGAACTGCAGCGCGTGCGAGAGATGATAGAACTGCCGCTTAAATATCCGGAAATATTTCGCCATCTTGGTGTAGATGCTCCTAAGGGAGTACTGCTTTACGGCCCGCCAGGCACGGGTAAGACATTGATGGCTCGGGCGGTAGCCAGTGAAACCAATGCCGCATTTCTGCATGTGAATGGTCCGGAGATTATTAATAAGTTTTACGGGGAAAGTGAAGCTCGCCTGAGAGAAATTTTTGAAACAGCACAGCGGCGGGCACCGGCAATTATTTTTATAGATGAGATTGATGCAATTGCCCCAAAACGTACAGAGGTAATCGGTGATGTGGAAAAACGGGTAGTAGCTCAGCTGCTTGCGTTAATGGATGGTTTGAAAAACCGGGGGCAGGTTATTGTAATTGGCGCAACTAACGTCCCGGATATGGTCGATCCGGCTCTCAGGCGGCCAGGGCGCTTTGACCGTGAACTGTCAATAAATCCGCCTGACAGGCATGGCAGATTAAGAATATTAAAAATACATACACGGCATATGATGGTCGATGCCGGTATTGATTTAGAAAAACTGGCCCAGATAACTCATGGTTTTGTAGGTGCTGATCTAGCTATTTTGTGTAAAGAAGCCGGGATGAATGCGGTACGGCGCCTGCTACCTAAAATAGACTTTATGGCAGGAGTAACCGAACAAGATTTAGCCAGTCTAACGGTTACCATGGATGACTTCTATAACGCATTCCGGGAAGTCGAACCAACTGCCACCAGAGAATTTTTCTCTGAACGGCCTAATACCAAATGGGAGCAGGTAGGTGGTCTTGAAGATATTAAAGATAAATTACGGACATTGGTGGAAATGCCTATTCAACACCCGGAATTATTTAAAGAAGCGCGGTACACCATGCTAAAAGGCATATTGCTGACCGGTAAGCCGGGAACAGGCAAGACACTCTTAGTAAAAGCGCTGGCCGGATCAAGTGAGGCACACTTCATAGCGGTAGATGCCGCCACACTCAATTCCAGGTGGTTTGGAGAAGCCGAAAAGGGACTCAGACTAATCTTTAAACGGGCCAAGCAAATAGCCCCTTGCCTACTCTTCTTCGACGAAATTGATGCCTTAGCTCCTGTAAGGGCTGCATCAGACAGAAGTGGTGCTGACCGGCTGGTAAGTCAACTATTGTTAGAACTAGACAGCCTGATGGACAATTCCAATGTTATTGTAATCGCAGCTACAAACCGGCCTGATATGGTAGATCCTGCGCTCATGCGGCCAGGCAGATTCGATTTTATAGTTGAATTACAGCTGCCGGATAAACAGGAGCGCTACGAAATATTTAAGATTCATACCTGCAAGTTGCCATTGGCTGATGATGTTGATTTAATCGCTCTGGCGGACAGAGCAGAGGGAGCTGCAGGTTCCGATATTGAGGCCGTTTGTAAACACGCTTCGATGCTTGCGCTTAAACGATCTGTTAGTAAAATGCAGAACCAAACCAATCTATCCGGCACTTTCCTGGTAATGGGTCAGGATTTTGGCAATGGTCTGCGACAAATATTAAATAAATAACGGTATTTTTGCCTGCGGGGGTGATGATCAAAAAACGGTATCGGTGGTTCTGACGGTCACCTGTAGTTAATCTCAAATAGTAAAAGGGGGAGAGACAATGACACTGGCGGTTGCTGTTGACGCCAAGATGCAGGAAGTTACTGTATGGACAAGGGGGGTAACCTTGGCCAAGGAAGCTCGTGACACTGCTACTTTGCTCGCTAAAGCAGGTAGCCTCGAAGGTAAGTATAACCAGTTCTTTGATAACTATGTTGACCTGCCTGACCGGATTGGTGTTCCGGTTAAGAGCTATGCTCGCCTTAGCCCTGAGCCTATTGAGACCTATTATGAGTATGAGAATTATCATCCCGATGTTGTTGTTGTTGCCGAAGAAACATTGGTTAAAGGCAACGATGTTTTAAAAGGCTGTAAAGATGGCTGTGTTGTTGTAATTAATACCAAGCGTGACATTAATAAATTAATTAAGTGGCTATCTCCCAAAGAAAATGTTGGCAAGGTAAAAGCTGTTGCCGCCATCGACGCTGATGCCTTGGGTGCCGGCGTATTTCATACCTTCGACGGCACTGAAGGTTGTATTGACGATACAAAAATTGGTGCCGGTGTTGGCGCTGCTATGGCAGCAGCTGCTGCAAGAGCCAGTGGTATTGTTACATTAGAAACCCTGCTTAAAATTGCTGAAAACAAAAAGGCTGTTCAGCAAGGCTGGGACGCTGTTCAAGTAGTTGCCTTGTAAAACTGGTAAATTTTAAGGAGGTGTAAAAATGGCAAAAGTATATAAACAAGTGCCGTTTGCGGCTATTGTTCCTTCTCCTCAGACTGAAAACGAGGGTATGGTAACCGGTAACTGGCGGTTTCTCCGGCCAGTAGTGGATAAAGGTCAATGTACCGAATGCAAAACTTGCTATATTTACTGTCCGGATGCCTGCGTTAACTTCACCGAGAGTGACGGAGTCAGCTTTAATCTCAAGTATTGCAAAGGCTGCGGTATTTGCAGCAATGTTTGTCCGGTAGGGGCTATTAGCCGAGTGCCTGAACTTGATTTTGATGAATAAGGAGTGAATAAGATGCCAATTAAGAAAAGAGGTACAGGTTTAACTGCCGTTGCAGATGCTTGGCAGCTTGCTGACATAGATGTTTCAGCATCCTATCCTATCCGCCCGTATACAGCTGTTATGGCCGAATTGGCAAAACGTATTGCTGCTGGTACCATGCAGTGCGAAATGGTTCATGGTGAAGGCGAACACGCCCAGTTCAGTATTGCTCATGGCGCTTCTATGGCCGGTGCGCGTGCTACTACCGGCACTTCCGGGGTAGGTGTTACCTATGCCTTTGAAACCTATTCACCAATTGCCGGCAGCCGTTGCCCGATTCAGGCTCTTATCGGTGACCGTACATTGGATCCCCCCGGTGACTTTGGTTCCGAGCATACTGATTGCTTAACCCTCCGTGATAACGGCTGGATTTATGGCTGGGCACAAGACGCTCAGGAATCCTTAGATAATAGCTTAATGTATTTCCGGATTGGTGAAGATCCTGACATCATGCTGCCGCAAATTGTTGCGATGGATGGTTACTTTGTAACTCATATTGCTCAGGATTATGAAATGCCTGATCAAGAACAAGTGGATAAGTTCCTGCCTAAATTTAATCCTAAATTCCGACTCGATGTTAAGAACCCTGTAATTATGGGACCGCAAATTGAGCCGGAAATGGGACCTCCCTTAGAGTGGGACCGCCATGTTGTTATGACCAGAGTGAAAGAGAAAATCGTGGAAGTAACCGAAGAATTCGCAAAAGTATTTGGTCGTAACTATGCTCCGTTTGTTGAAGAATATATGACTGCAGATGCTGACATGGTATTTGTGCTGCAAGGCGCTCATGCCGTAACCTGTCGCAGTGCCATCAAATATCTCCGTGAAGCCGGTTATAAAGTTGGCTTGTGTAGAATTCGCTGGTTCCGTCCGTTCCCGGACACGGCTCTTGCTCAAATTCTGACCAAGTTCAAGGTTGCCGGTGTAGTTGATACCGGTACTTCCTATGGCGCCCCCTGTGCCGGCGGTGTTCTCTCAACTGAAGTTAAGGCTGCTATGTCCGAAGTTCCTGGCAAACCGCTTATTCAAAGCTTTACCTCCGGTTTGGGCGGCGAGACCATTACCCACGAAGAGTTCTTTGCTATGGCTGAAATGATGAAGCAGACCCTCGAAGCCGGCAAAGTTGTTCAAGGCGGTACTTGGGTTAACTTCAATGATTATCATGAAGGCGCTTCCCAGATTAAGGCTGCTAAAACTGAAGCCGCCCCCAGTAAATAATAAGGAGGAGTAAACGATGGCAGTTGCTGAATTAATAAAGTCAATTGCACATACTACTGATCTAGTGGACACGTATGTCCCTGGTCACCGTACCTGTGCAGGTTGCGGCCCGGCGCTAGGTTATCGTCTGGTAGCTAAAGCTGCTGGAAAAAATACAATTTTCATTGGTCCAACTGGGTGTATGTATGTTGCTAACACCAGTTATGCCTGCGGTCCTTGGGCTGTGCCCTGGACGCATGCACAAATCACCAACGGTGGTGCAGTTGCCTCCGGTATTGCCGAAGCTTTTCGCATGATGATTAAGAAAGGTAAAATACAAGACGAATTTCCCAATATCATCGTAATGGCCGGCGACGGCGGTTGTTCCGACATTGGTCTTCAAGCTATGTCAGCTATGTTCTATCGCGGACATAAAGTTCTCTGCGTAATGTATGACAACGAGTCCTATGCCAACACCGGTATTCAGGTTTCGCCGTCCACTCCGTACGGTGCTACTACCATGTTCACTCCGGCCGGTCCGGCTATTCCTGAAGCTAAGAAGCATCACCTGAAAGACCCGATGCCGATATTCTGTGCCGGTGGCCATCCGTACCTCAAGTATGGTGCAACGGCTTCCATTGGCTACCCGGTTGACCTCATAAACAAGGTGCGCAAAGGTCTTGCCCAAGACGGGCCGGCGTTTATCCATTTACATGTTCCATGTCCTAAAGGCTGGAGCTTCCCGGCTGAACGTACTATCGAAATAGCCAAATTAGCGGTTGAGACTGGTATGTGGAACCTTTATGAAGTTGAAAATGGTGATTGGGCTAACAAGAAATTCAATACGGTGCCTAAGAAACTTAAGCCTGTTGATGAGTATCTCCAAACGCAAAAGCGTTTCGCACACCTGCAGCCTGAGCATGTGGCCAAAATTCAAAACTTCGTTAATAACCGGGCAAAAATGCTTGGTATGGAAGTTCCGCTCCCGCCTGCTAAGTAAGATAACTTAAAATTGATGGCATGATATGCTAGTCCCTGGTCCCTTTATGAACAAAAGGAACCAGGGACTAAGTAATGTGTGCCGGCTTTGCTCATAAACAGATTGAGCAAAGTATATTTGGAAGGAGGCTTGGTTGTATGGATAAGGGTGTTGCCTTAACCTTTACGAACTGGATACTGGCTTTCCTACCGATCTTAGTCTTACTCTCTACGATTCTTCTATTTAACTGGGGTGCGCCGAAATCAGGAGCCGTATCCTGGTTCACGGCAGTTGCTATTGGTTTATTAGCCTTTGGCGGTGACGCAAGGCTGTTGGCTTTAGCTAACAGTAAAGGGATGGCAATGTCTCTGTATGTATTGCTCATCATCTGGGGGGCAGTTTTTCTCTATAACTTTGTTGAAAAGAATGGTGCTATCAAAGTAATTGGTGACACTATGGTAAAAGTGACTGAGGAAAAACTATTACAATGTTTGCTGATGTCATGGTGCTTTGCCAGTTTTATGCAAGGTATTGCCGGCTTTGGCGTGCCTGTAGCGGTTGTTGCGCCTATCATGCTGGTTATGGGGTTTTCGCCGGCGGTTGCTGCCGCCACATGTCTGGTGGGTCACTCCTGGTCTATTAGCTTTGGATCTATGGGATCATCTTATTATACTATCCAATTGGTTACCAAGATTCCGGGAGAAGTTATTGGACCATGGATGGCGGTCTTGTTCGCCGTTCCGATTTACGCGACAGGTATCGCTGTATGTCATATTTTTGGGGGTTTTACCGCTGTTAAAAGAGGCTTGCCTGCAGTACTTATAACAGGCACGGTAATGGCTTTTATGTGCTGGTTCATGAATAAATTGGGTGCAGCGCAACTGGCTACTTTAATTCCGGCACTGTTTGGCTGCGGGACTATGGTAATTTTGGCTAGGACTATCTACCGGCATGAGGCTGACGGAAGCACGAAGTGGGGCGAGAAGCCCTATATGAACTTTAATATGGCGTTTTCGCCCTATTATATTCTCATCGGTTTGTGTATTATGACTCAGATAAAGTCAATTGCCAATTTCTTTGCACCTTATACTTGGGGACTTAATTATCCGGCTATGACAACTGCTGCGGGTTTCGCGGTGAAAGCCGAAAAAATGTACTCGAAAATTAATATTTTCTCACATCCGGCCCCACTGCTGCTTACTGCGGCTCTCTGCGGTTACATCATCTTCAAGATGTTTGGCAAGTGGAAAGACGGGGCAGCCGGCGAGGCGCTAAAGGCAACTTTTAGCCAGTGTGTCCCCACCAGTATTGGTATAACCACTATGGTTATGATGGCCTTAATTATGAACGATACTGGCATGACAAGTCTGTTAGCGCAAGGCATAGCCAACGCGACCGGTGTTTTATTTCCGATATTCTCGCCGTTTATTGGTGTACTGGGGGCATTTCTAACCGGCAGTAACACCAATTCTAATGTAATGTTTGGTGCGTTGCAATTTGAAACGGCTAAAGTATTGGGAATTAGTACTGTAGTCATGTGTGCCGTGCAGTCTGTCGGCGGTTCAGTAGGCTGCTCAATTGCTCCGTCCAAAGTGTTGATCGGTTCGGCCACTGTCGGCCTTGATGGTCGTGAAAGCGAG
>CAZCEN010000043.1:0-2544 GCA_964497205.1 uncultured Sporomusaceae bacterium | reverse complement strand
TAAACCTGTGCCGTGGGGTAAGAAATATCGTACTCCGCTAATGAATACGGCATTCTGGTGCTTCTGGATAGGATTTTTTCTGGCGCATCAGGGCGGCGTTAGTAACATCGACATCATGATTAGTTTGTCGTATGTGGTATTTGCGCTAGCCTGTCTGGTTCCCTTGGTTACAAAGAAATAGGTATCAGGGAAATGCCGTTTTTGCGGCATTTCCCCATTTTGGAACCTCTAAAGGAGGCGTGCAAATGCCCAATAACCTGCCGGAAAAAGAAAGCGGTGTAAGAACGGCAACATACTGTGAGCACCTGGTTACATCTTATGATGCATACTTGCAAAAAATACGCTCAACGGGTAAATGTGGTGTTCCCATGCCCGCTATGTCAGAATGTTTTTGGGCGCTGGCCGGATCATTTGTTGGTATTGGAATTGTCACCTATCTTACTTTCCTAAAAGGAATTCCCGTGTTCGTTGCGTCACTAGGAGCGTCTGCATGTCTTATTTTCGGAGCGCCGGCGGCTCCGTTTTCACAGCCGCGCAATGCTATTGGCGGACAGTTGCTTTCGGCTATTGTCGGGGTTGCCGTATACCAACTGGCTGGTTGCTATTGGTATACGGCGGCTCTTAGCGTCGGGATTGCGGTAGCTGTAATGATAGGAACAAGGAGCGTCCATCCCCCGGCCGGAGCTACGGCTTTAATTGCAGTAATTACCAAACAGGACTGGCTCTTCCCGCTAATGCCTGTAAGTATAGGTATATGTATTCTGGTAATTGTCGGGGTAATCGTGAATAATTTGGCTGCCAAGCGGCAGTATCCGCACTATTGGTGGTAGGAACGAGATAGTCGTGTGTGTAAAACAAATAGTGGTAGTGTATGCTTAGCAGACATACACTACCACTTTGTTTTGTTTGTAGACTAAATGGGGATTTAGAGAATACTTAAATCGTCGCCGTTAAGAACCTTTTTAATATTCTTCATTGGGCACATTTTGCCGCACATGGTACAAGTATCTTCACACTCTGGTTTGGATTCTTCCCTGTATCTGCGGGCTTTTTCCGGGTCAATGGCTAATTCGATCATTTTAGGGAAATCTACTTCAGCGCGGGCCGCGCTCATTTGATTATCCCAATCGCGTGCACCGGGGATTCCCTTGGCGATATCGGCAGCATGGGCAGCTATACGGCTGGCGATAATGCCTTCTTTCATATCATCAAGATTTGGGAGCCGGAGGTGTTCCGCCGGTGTTACATAGCAGAGAAAATCGGCACCATTTGAAGCGGCTATGGCACCACCAATGGCGCTGGTGATATGGTCATAGCCTGGCGCAATGTCAGTAACCAGTGGTCCCAATACATAGAAAGGTGCGCCATGGCACAGACGCTTTTCGAGCTGCATATTTGCCACAATTTCGTTAAGTGCCACATGGCCTGGGCCTTCAATCATTATTTGAACATTTCGTGCCCAGGCGCGTTTGGTTAACTCACCGAGGGTTATCAGCTCTTCAATTTGCGCCGCATCAGTGGAGTCATGAATCGAACCAGGGCGACAGGCATCACCTAAACTTATGGTTACATCATACTTTTCGCAGATATCTAAAAGACGGTCATAGTACTCGTAGAAGGGGTTTTCCTTTTTATTAAGTTCCATCCAGGCAAACAGGAGCGAGCCGCCGCGGGAAACAATATTCGTGAGGCGTTTGTTATTTTTAATTCGCTCGGCAGTTTTGAGGTTCATGCCGCAGTGGATGGTCATGAAGTCCACACCGTCTTCAGCATGGCGTTCGACAACTGAGAAAAATTCATCTACGGTGATATCTTTCAGATCTTTGTCAAGCATTCCCACAGCATCGTACATAGGAACAGTACCAATCATTATCGGTGACATATCGATAAGTTTGCGGCGGAAATCACGGGTTTTACCATAGCAGCTTAAGTCCATGATTGCGTCAGCTTTCAATTCAATGGATTTTTTTACTTTTTCTAATTCCAGATCAATGTCGTAGCAATCTTTGGATACACCCAAGTTAACATTTACTTTGGTGCGAAGTTTTTCGCCAACTCCCATAGGATGGAGGCTGGTATGGTGTTTGTTGGCGGGAATGGCAATCCGGCCGCTGGCCACTAAATCGCGTAGTAATTCAAGGTCTATTTTTTCCTCCTGAGCTACGATACGCATTTGTTCAGTTATAATACCTTTTTTTGCGGCATCCATTTGAGTAGTATACATAATTAAAAACCCCTTTCTCTGTAGGCTTTTAGCTATAGACAAAGGGGTTAGTTGAAAGCGTTAAGAAAGCTTTCCTACGGTGGTACTAACCACATCAGGTTGTAAGGGTTGGAATAATTCCTCTCAGCCAACAAGGCACCCCCAGCTATAACTAAGCTTGCCATATTTAATTAGGTTTGGATATCTTTACGAGTTCCAGCAGTAAGTCACCGGTTTCAACAGCATCCTGAGGCTTCACATAGATCTCTTCCACAATGCCGTCAAAGGGAGCCTGAATGGTTGTTTCCATCTTCATAGCCTCGGTAACAAGTAAGTATTCG
>CAZCEN010000042.1:0-16884 GCA_964497205.1 uncultured Sporomusaceae bacterium | reverse complement strand
CGGTATCTGATGCACCAAACCATCTGCTTCGGCTCTTTTAATTATTTCAAAAGCTTCTTCACGCGTAATCTGCCGGCCTCTGCCTGTACGTATATAGTATTCGGCAGCATGCCCCATCTGAATACATATATCCTCCTTTAAGTGGCCACAGCCTTCTCCCATGACTTCTCTTGCTGTACGGCAAGAACAATCCGAAACAGAAAAGATTTCATTTTCATTGAGATATTTGGAAACTTCTTCATAAGAGGCTCTTCTGGTTTCACCTTGAATGGCGCGTTCAATCGGGATGACACGCATTAAGCCTATACCTACCGGGAAATTACCGGCTGTCTTCGGTCCTCTTATTCTTCCATAGGCTTCGAAAGCCTCGGCAATTTGCGGATACTTTTTAACGTTCTCCTTGTTGTTAACCATCATTTCCATAACACCCGGAACCCAAGTGTCGAGCCAATATTTGTCAACACCGTCAATTTTATTAACAAAACAAACACCGGCGACTGCCAATTCCCAGAGAAGGTTTGCTGTTTCCTTTACAGGTTTACCACACAAGTCTGCTACTTCTGCCGCACTCTTCGGTCTACGTAACTCCAGACAAAGTCCTACTTCTGCCATTTTATCCGAAACAACGGGCTCCAAAATCTTATATTCCGGGTCTTCCGGTTTAATTGCAAATTTTGAACCGCGTTTTGATCTGTTTATATGATTAGCAAGATCCAATATTCTTTCTTTAACCATATCTATTCTCCCCCCAAAATATAGTTTCTCTCTGGGCTGTTAACTTTCGAAATGCCGCAGCCAGTGCGAAGGCATAGCAAAACTTATGCCGTTACTGATTAACATTCGTAAAAGTAACGGCATTTTAAGATTCAGTTCTCATCATAAATTAGTAACAAGGTTAATCTTCCGGTTTACATTCTGCACTAACGGTCTCTTACGCTTTCTTCCACTTGTCAACTTCAGCACGAATCCAATCAGCCCACACGGCAAAGCCTTCGCCTGTCGTTGCGGAAACGGGGAAGATTTGCGCCTCCGGATTCAACTTTTTAATCCGGCCTTTCGCTGCTTCCATATCAAAATCGAATACACTCAGGGTATCGATTTTATTGATAAGAACTACATCACAAACAGAGAACATCAGCGGGTACTTCAAGGGTTTGTCATCGCCTTCAGGGACAGACAAAATCATGGCACTTTTCACTGAACCTGTATCAAATTCCGCCGGGCATACCAAATTACCTATATTCTCCAGCACAACAAAATCCAGATCCGTTGTCCCCAATTCCCTTATCCCCTGCCGGGTCATAGCTGCATCCAGGTGACACATCCCACCGGTGTGAAGCTGAATCGCCTTCACACCGGTAGTTGCAATCTTTTCAGCATCAACCACCGAGTCAATATCTGCTTCCATAACGCCAATACGCATTTCATCTTTCAGCATACCGATGGTACGCATCAAAACTGTTGTTTTACCTGAACCGGGTGATGACATCAGGTTTAACAAAAAAATTTTCTCTTTTTTTAATTCTTCCCTGAGTAACTCCGCTTGACGATTGTTATCTTCAAAAACACCTTGTTTAATTTCAATAACCTTAAACCTATTCATCATTCAGATTTACCTCTTAACAACACCCATTGCTCTTTCAAGCTGGGCCCGGCCTATATGATAATCATATAGCGCCTGAATATAGTTAATCTTGGCTTGCGTCATATGCAATTCTGCATCCATAACATCAAGATTTGTGCCAACCCCATTTTCATAACGCTCCTGCATTATCTTGTAATCGGTTTCCGATTGATTGACTGCGACTTTATTGTTTTCAAACCTTCCACTGGCTTCTTGTACATTTAAATATGCTTGGCACACATCTAGTGTAATTTTATCTTTTACTTGTTCTACTTGGTTTTCTGCTCCGACTATTTCATTTTCGGCTTGCTTAATTTCCGACTTTGTCAAGCCATTATCAAATACATTGAACGAGACAAAGGCGCCTGCCTGCCAGTAAGATTTTTCCTTCATGGTACTTGGATACGTATCCTGCCAGGTTTTATTGGCTAGCAAAGCAACTGTCGGCAAATTGCCGCTTTTGGCGATTTTACGGTGGTCATAAGCTACCTCGACCCGGAGTTTAATCTGGGCCATTTCCGGCCTCTTATCCAAGGCTGCAGCAATACATTCGTCCACTGTGGGGTTGAAGATTTCATGTTTGAAATCCTCAGTCAATACTGCCTCATTATGCAAGGGCAGGCCAATCACCTTATTCAAATTGTAACGGGTTAATTTAAAGGCATTCTGCGCTTTTATCAAGTTATTACGGGCATTAGCCAGCCGAACCTCGGTTTGCAGCACATCAGACAGCGCAACTGTGCCGGCATCATAATGGTTTTGCACAATCTTTAAATGAGCACTCAAATCTTCTACCGCCTGATTGGCAACATCGGCAAGATTCCGTGCCTGTAGTACGCGGAAATAAGCGGTGGTTGCCTCGGCCGTCAATTGCTGTTTCGTTAAATCAATTGTTAAATCAGCGACCTCTTCACCATGTTCTGCCATTTTAATTGAGTTTTCCACTTTACCGCCGGTATAAAGTGGATACACCAGTTGTAACTGGTGACGATAAACACCATACGTGGTGTCCCAGGCAGGATATTCAATTTGATGAAAACCAAGGCCGATAGGATTAGTTGGTGTTCTTGGCACCTGTACAGGTATAACGGACACCGGATATGGAATCGTCGTGTTATTGTACCAGGACGGTGCTTCATTGGTCCGGCCTCTGAGATAATCATATTTTAGCGTTATGCCTTGATGAGAACGAGCCTGATTTATTTTCCAAAGCGCCTGTTCCTTAGCAGATTCGGCAATTTTCATTGATGGATTATTTTCCAGGGCCAGAGCAATACTATCGGCCAATGTCAGCTTTTCCGGCTCAGGCTCAGCGGCTTGAACCGATGTCAAAAGCATAACGAATACCAGTATCATAACCAATAATAAAATCCTGCGATAATTCCTGCAGTTCATCTGAATACCTCCTATATGAAAGTACGTAACAGTTTATAGTTACCCTGCTAACTCTGTTTGATTGCCTGTTAACATTCGCTTTCGCCTGTACGCAAAAACCCCGATGGCCAAACTAATCAAAACAATTCCCGCTGAATATAATATCAGCACATTTCGGATTAATAGCGGCGTATATCCACTTAGCAGCAAGTCTCGCAAGGAGTCGGCAAAATACGTCAGGGGAATAATATAGGATAAAAGTTGGCTAAAAATGTCCATGGACTGGAAAGGCCACATATAGCCTGACAGTGTAAACGCCGGAACTGCATAAATCAGAGATAACTTACTAAAAGTAACTTCACTGTCACATAGCGAAGAAACTAATGCGCTTAATCCCATAGCGCAAAAAATAAAGGCCGTCGCTAACATAAGTATGCTGACAAAGTCTGCCCGGCATGGGATTGCGAACACCTTCACCGCTAGCAGCAGTGTCAGAAAGAACGAAATTGTATCCAGCAGATAGTAGGGTAACATTTTTAGGCCAACAACTTTCAAAGCTGACTTATCTCTCAATTCATCCAGCCTCGTATACTCGCGAATCATGCTTGCAGCAACAGGCAAAAACACCGCTTGTTGAAAAGCTGCCATCGACAGTCCAATGGCAAAAAAATACAGATAACTGAGTGTTGGATTTCCATGAATCCGGAGCGAAACCCGTACCGGGGCGGTTTTGCTATCCGCCAGACTTGGCTTTACACCTATCTTTTCTGCCAGCTTGGTACTGATACTATGACCGAACGCTCCAACAATCTCCGCGGCAGCAGATGTTGAAGTATTCGTTATCGCCAAATTGATCCCACTGGTAACAAAAAACACAGGCGATGACCGGCCACTAACAATTTCCTTGGCAAACCCCCGCTGAATATGGACTGCAGCATAAACCGTATGACTTTTAAGTAATTGCTGCATCTCCTCCTCGGTGTTAGGCTGTACAACGATACGGAATTTCTCTGAATCAGCAAAAGCTTGGACAAGGGCACGGCTGATATGGCTCTGATCTTCATCATAAATTGCCAGTGGCACATTGTTTACGACATGTGTTCCATATAGCAAAGAGAATATTACCAAATAAATGAGTGAAGCGCCGAATATGATCACGGCCAACCGTGGATCTTTACGAAATATTTGGCGAATTTCCCGTTTAATGATCATCCACCACTGCATGTAACGCCCTCCTCCGGTTGCGCATGTGCATTAATTTTTTTGTAGCGCAGCGACAATATAGTGGTTGCCAGCAAACAGCAACCAATGCCAAAGGCAAGCAAAATCAGTATGTTTTTTAACATGTCCGGAGAAGCAGCGGACAACATAATTTCTCGAATGGTGACAGCACAGTACGTAATCGGCAGCATGGCGGAATAAATGCTGCCAAAATCATTAAAAGCAATCGATGGCCAGCTGTATCCGCAGCAAAGAAAGGCAGACATAATGTACACGGCAAAATTCACGATAACCAGTATAATGTTTGGCGTAATCGAAGAAACGAACAAACCAAACGCGCTCACAGCAAATGAAAATGCACCGGCAATAGATAATAAATGAAGCATACTGCCGCGTAATGGAACGTGGAAATAACCAATAAGCAACGTAAACGACAGCGCAAAAGATGTCATTGCTAATAACCAACAAGGCAGCAGCTTGCCGGTGATAATTGCCCAGGTTGGCAGGTTTCGCCGGGCCAAATCAAAATAGTCTGCCGTTAAGAGCGTGCTGGTCACAAGGTACATAGCAATCATCCAACCATTTATAGTAAAGCCAGGCAAAACGAAATTGGAATAAGCTGCTGTTGGATTGTCAATAACGCGAACATTAATTCTTGCCGGAGCCGCTGTTCTTACGGCCTGAGCCGGCGGTTGAAACATCGCTTCCAGTTGCTTTACAGCAACACCAACGCTAGCTAATCCGGTGATTTCCGGATAAGTAGAAAGAACGGAATTAGCATACATGATATTGGCAGCGTTGATTTCCATGGAAAGATTCACTATTTTACTTTGCTTAATGTCACGGGATAGATGGTAGGGGATGGTAAGAGCTGCTATTGCTTTTTTTTCTTTTATATATTCATCCAGTTCTTCCTGACTGTCCACTTGGCCAACAATTTCATATCGCTCCGAATCGGAAAAGGCTTGTATCAGAGCCCGGCTAACCTGGCTCTGATCCTGATCATAAATCACCATTGGAATATTTTTGATGACATTGGAGCTATAAAGATACCCAAATAACAGAGTAAATATAAATGGCACACCAAAGAGAATGGCGATTGACGCATGCCGGTTTTTCCAGGTCTTAAATTCCTGAATTATAATCTCCCACATCTCATGATCCCTCATTGATAATTTTAAATCTCATACCTGGGCGGAGACTATCAGAATTGACCTGGATTTTAACATTAAAGGTAATGATATCATTGTCATCGCGCTCATTTGTGGCACGGTAGGTGGCAAATTCTGCTTTTTTACTAATGTCTACGATCGTCCCCTGAACTTTTACAGCACTGTCCCGCCCCTGCAACTGAATGGTTTGGCCGATCTTATATTTATTTAGTTCTGTTTCCTTGACTTTAACATTAATCCAATTGTCTCCTGAATCCTGAACAGCTACAATCGGCATTCCTGTTGAGACCATTGCCCCTTCTTCCACATACTTGGCGGTGATAAGTCCGTCAAATGGAGCCTTAATTTCAGTTTCATCGAGCGCAACCTCTACAAACTGCAAGGCAGCTTGGGTTTGTTGCATTTTTCCGAGCGCCGTTACTTCCGTATCTTTACTCATAGACACTTGTAACAATCCTGCCTGCGCCTTGGCTACATTGGATTCAGCCAGAGCATACCCCGCTTGTGCCGCTTCGTAACGGGCATTATAAGTATCATATAACTGGCGTGAAACCGATCCGGACTCTACGAGCTTTTTGAACCGTTTGTAGTCCGTTTCCGCCAGTGCTAAATCAGATGCCGCCTTATTTAATTGTGCCTGCGCTGCATCGACAGTTGCCTGAGCAGTCTGACTTTGCAGGGATGTTGCCGTAGAAGCTTGTGACACTTGAGCCGCTACCGCTTTAATTGCTGCCTGAGCCTCATTGGCCTTGGCAGTAATATCGCGATTGTCAATGCGGGCAAGGACTTGGCCCTTTGTCACATGGTCGCCTTCTTTTACCATCAGGTTTAAAACCCGCCCCGGTATCTTTGAGTTTACATCCACTTCTTTGGCTTCCGCCCGACCCCAGACTTCTTTTGCTGTCGTGGCAGTGGAGCATCCTCCCAAAATGATACCGAGCATCGTCACCACTAAAATATACACAACTTGACGTTTGAGCAAAAAAAAGTGATTTTCAGTCAACATATTCCAACCTCCGCCACCAATACTTTATGTTGATATACTTTCGTTTTGAAGCAGCCCTTGCGTAAGCAAATCAATCAAAACCTTGACGGAATATCCCAGGGGCTCTTTGTCTTCTTCTAAATCGCGTGTCTGCATGCAGTATAGAAACATCTTCAAAATAACACAGGCTATACTAACGGTATCAACATCGCGGATTTTCCCGTTCTTCTTTCCCTGAATAAGGATTTCAACGATTAATGGAATTAGGGATTCTTCCACTTCTTGACGGTATTTTTTTTGCAAAACGCTAGGAAATAAAGCATGATCATCATTTAAAAACCTAACAAGAAACCGATTTTGGTTAAAATATTCCACCGTGGTTTTAATTAAAATTTTCAGTTGTTCAACCGGGTCATCAAATTCCCTGATTTTAGCCAAAATATGATTCTTTGCTGTTCGGCTTTCGTACAATAACAGACAGTAAAACAAATGTTCCTTGTCTTTGAAATAGGAATAAATTGTTTTTTTGGAAATACGGCAGTCTCTGCTTATTTCATCCATTGTCGTTTTCTTGTAGCCGAACCGGTCAAATCTATATTTTGCGTGATCAATAATTAACTTTTTAATGTCGTTCATACATAAAACCATATTAACCTTCCTAAAATCAGTTAATGCGTAAAGCTTGTAATTGCCTTGCATCGATAATTGGATACATCATATTTTTTTCAATAGCGCCCTCCTTTCTAATATTTACCAGAAGCACCTTTAGTTATTGCAAAATTCATGCCATTTAGGACGGCAGATAAGACCTAAATGAATCGCGCTGTCAAAAGCCTACTTTATTCTTTAAGGGTATTGCCCTTCAATCCGGTGAGAATTTATATTTTTTCAAAGTAAACAAAAAAACTATTTTCACAGGTACGGAACTTTTGTAACCTGCAAAAACAGTTTTTTATTTTTGCCTTTATTCTATTGCCATAAGCCAAAAGTATGCCATATCATGCCATTTATGGCTTACTATGCGCCATACTATGCCATATCATGCCAAATATATCCATATCAAAATAAATTGCATTTACTATTGTAATCTGCATAATCAAAAGTCCCTTGAATTATTAACCATTTTATAGTACTCTCAAAATGAATTTATATTCCATAAATTGATATAATAGGTGGATATTAGCAACAAAAAGACATCAATCGCTTCAATCATCGGCTAGTTTTAGCCCGGTTCTACAACTGATTTCCAGACAATCTTACTAAAGCCATAGGTAAATGAATACTGTTGGGAGGAGAAGATTCCATGAAAACCCAAAATAATTCTTTGGATAAATGGATGCGCATGCACATTGATGCTAACGCGCGGCAGGAAATGGACGACCTTACTCGGCAGAGCTGGGAAAGGAGTATTTCCTACAACTTAGATTATACGAACGCACTTCCTAAAGAAATCTCACCGCAGGAATTCAAACGGATCCAACTAGAAAGAAAGAGGCTGTGTGTCTGCGCCAACAGTGTTCTAGAACCACTGGAGCAACGTTATATCAATAATGGGTACGGTTTGATATTGTTCGATCAATCAGGCTGCTTGTTACGACTTTATGGCAAAGAACGATTTCAAGCATGGGCAGCCGATAATCATATCAAAATTGCAACCCGCTGGTCGGAAAAGACCATAGGCACCAACCCCTTCTCATTGGGGATCCAGCATGAGATCGCGGTATCGTTAATCGGCGAAAAAAACTTTTCTCGTTTTTTAATAAATGGAGCATACTTCTTTGCACCGATTCGACTTGAAAATGGTGATCTTTTCGGCGGAATTGCATTGGCTATACCCAAAGATAGTTCAATTGACAATATGCTGGCTTGGACAATTACACTGGCGCGGGCAATCGAACTGCAGCTATTCTGGTTCGGAGCAGCAAGTTTATTCGGGAACATGTCGGATAACTGCGGTATGTTAAGTGTGGACCGTTTCAACGGTCAAGTTCATATTTTGATCATGAGCGACGAAGTTATTAAAATATTTGGGCTGCCTTCGAGGGATTATTATTATGAAAAACTTGATAACATTATCCCTAATACGCCCACCAACAAGTCGTTTTGGAATATTATTAATACCGACTCAAAAATCGCCGATAAAAACATCCATTTGAACGTGAACGGAAAGCCTGTCGATATCAACGTTAGCGCCGCGCCCATCCGGCAAACAAAATTTCATATGCATGCTACGCTTCTTTATATCACGTCCATCAAACGCATTAATAAATTGATCTCCCAGTATTCCAGCAACATCGCACGCTATGGTTTTGAAAATATTATTGGCCAAAGTGAAGCCATGCAGACTGTCATCCGGCGCTGCAAAACCGCCGCACTCACCGACAGCAATATTCTGCTTCTTGGCGAAAGTGGTGTTGGTAAAGATGTTATTGCCCAGGCAATTCATAACAACAGCAACCGGTGTAAAAAACCTTTTATAGCCATTAACTGCGCCTCCTTTTCTAAAGATCTTATTGCTTGTGAATTATTTGGTTACGAAAACGGCGCGTTTACCGGCGCAAAAAAGGAAGGGGCCTTAGGTAAATTTGAGCTTGCTGACAATGGTACTCTTTTTCTGGATGAAATCGGCGATATGCCATTAGATCTGCAGGCTGTCTTACTGCGGGTACTTGAGGAAAAAAGTTTCCGCAAGGTAGGAGGCAACGTGGTTGTCGATGTAAATGTACGCATTATCGCCGCTACTAATAAAAATTTGATAAAAAAGATCTCCAACGGCCTGTTTCGTGAGGATTTGTTCTATCGGCTGGGTATCATACGAATTTATATCCCCTCATTGCGCAGCCGCGAAAATGACATTATGATACTGACAAAACACTTCATTACCCAAATCTGTGCCCGCCTGGGCAAACCCGTCGTGAATTTGTCAAATAGTGCTGCTGCCTTTTTCAAGAGCTATCCATGGCCGGGAAATGTAAGGGAATTAAGGAATATGTTAGAGGGAATTATTAGCACCAGTGACGACCCTGAGATTAGCGAACAAGAGATTCGCCGCTATTTAGGTGATTTTGCCGCTGAAACAGAATCTACCGATCACTCAGCTCAGATCTCACACTTCTTGCAAAATATAGAAAGCCAGGATGAGTGCATCTATGACGAACGTAGAGATATTGCGAGGGCGCTAAAGATTTGCCATAACAATAAGACTAAAGCGGCTGGCTATCTTGGTATGCCACTTCGTACATTTTATCGGAGACTGAAAAAATATGGGTTGCTAATGCTATAAAAATGATTATGCCGGAGTGAAAATAGATAATTTACTAAGAAATTATCTATTTTTTTATATACTGGCACCGATTTTGCATTACATAATTCTAAGTAAGTCTTAATTTATAAATGCTTACAGGATACCAGGAGCATACCAATCTTATAAAGGAGGAAATGCCTATGAAACATTCTGCTAAAACTGCAATAATTAATTCTTTTAAGGAATTATTGAATAAGCGCCCTTTAGACAAAATTACCATAAAAGAAATTTGTGAGCATTGTGATGTAAACAGACAGACCTTTTACTATCACTTTACAGATATTATGGATATCTTCAAATTCATAGTATCGGAAGAATTATCTGCAGAAATTGCCCAAAACAGAACCTTTGAAACCTGGAAAGGCGGGTTTCTGGCTACCATGAATTATTTGAAGAAAAATTCAAGAATGATTTTACACATTTACCATTCTTCGTACCGGTCTGAAGCCAATACCTATTTTACTAATCTTTCGAATAAACTTCTGCACAATGTGGTTACAGAATGTATTGAAAGAATGGAAGTAAAAATATCGGATGAAGATCAAATCTTCATCGTTAATTTTTACAGGCGTGTTTTTAATGGGCTAATTATAGATTGGGTAATTGCAGGAATGAAGGAAGATCCACAAATTATTCTTAGTAAACTTTTGGTCATGATATCGGGAAGCATTCCTCGCTCCGTGGCCGGTTTTGCCAAAAGCAAAAAAATATAATTTTTAGAACTAATGCGCGATTCTGACATATCGTGTTATCTGTCTATTGAAGAATATTCCATAAGACTTATAATGAACATACCAGAAGCTAATTTTTTCATTTTAAGGAGGTTTGTGGATGTTTACTTTCAACTATGCCCAAGGTGCATCATTACTAAGTGTATGGGGTGTTTGGATACTCGTTTTTGTTGCACTCTTTGGCTTAAATGAAATAACCCGGAGATCGAAGTATATTGGGTTTTTCTGTTTTGCCATTTTGCCAATACTGCTTTCAATATTGTGGTTTACCGCATTAAGAGATACAACCTATACAGATTGGTTCCATTTAGCCAAAGTGTATTCTTCTACGGCTGGTTGTCTTGGTTTTTGGTGTATCAGGCACATTACGGGGAAAAACAAATCAACCGGTAAAGAATGGAAACTGTCGGAAAATAAATGGGCGCTATGTTTTCCACCTTTAATTCTTGCTATCAATATCGCAGAAGCAGTAGCCCGTGATTTTGAGGTTGGTCTTCAGTATGCCGGCGGTGGAATGTTAGCAGATGAAGCCATGTATGTTCTTGGCGGCTCATGGAATTTCATGAATGGCATTGCCGGTATTTTGAATATCATAACCATCACTGGATGGATGGGAATCTGTATACGGAAAAAGACCAAAGAAGATGGAAGTATGGACATGTTATGGCCTGACATGTTATGGTTCTGGATAATAGCCTACGACCTTTGGAATTTTGCCTATACCTATAACTGTCTACCAGGTCATGCCTGGTACTGCGGCTTTGCATTGCTCTTAGCTCCAACAATCTGTGCATTTACTGTCGGCAAAGGAGCCTGGTTGCAGCATCGTGCACATACGCTGGCGTTATGGTGCATGTTTGCACAAACATTCCCTGCGTTTATTGATAAAGGAGCTTTCGCTGTTGCATCCAGTTACGATCCTGCTCCTTTGTTTGCCTGGAGTTTCGCAGCGCTAATTTCAAATATATTAGTATTTGTCTATATGGTTTACAAAGCAGTTAAGACAGGAAAGAATCCTTATCTTGGCGACCTTTACACTGAACTTAAAGCATATCAAAAAATCAATACTCTTGCCGGATAGAATGCTCCGCCTCCCCTAACAAACTCAATATTAAATATTTTCAGCTGATTTTTTAGGCCCGCTCTGGTCTAAGAAACCAGCTTTTTCTTTGTTATGATATGGAGTATAAAAAAAGTCCGGCTCCTGCGCAACACAGGAACCAGACCTTTGCATTTAAAATATTTCTATCTACAGCTTGGCTAAAACCACCTAATAATAACCGCGCCCCAGGTCAGGCCACCGCCAAAGCCGGTCAACGCAATTACATCATCTTTTTTTATCCGGCCGCTTTTAACACCTTCATCCAGTGCAATTGGGACCGATGCGGCTGAAGTATTGCCGTATTTATCAACATTAACCACAACCTTGTCCATGGGAAGCCCCAGACGGTTTGCTGCCGACTGGATAATTCGCAAATTGGCTTGATGGGGAACAAGACAGGTTATATCCTGGGGAGTAAGCTGTGCAGTGGCCAGCGCTTTCTTAACCGTTTCCCCCATAACCTTTATGGCAAATTTAAAAACTTCATTACCATTCATATGAATATAGTGAAGTTTAATCGAAATAGTCTCTGCTGAAGCAGGTTGGCGTGTTCCTCCCGCAGGCACCTTCAAAAGATCGCCACCGGCACCTTCCGCCCCCAAATCAAAGCCAAGAATACCATAGCCCGGTTCTGTCTCACCCAACACCACTGCACCGGCTCCGTCACCAAACAAAATGGCAGTGTTCCTATCCTCTTTGTCGGTGATGGTGGACAGGGCTTCTGCACCGATGACCAATATTTTGCGGTAAGCCCCAGTCTTTATAAAAGCACTTGCAGTAACAAGTCCATAAATAAACCCTGAGCAAACGGCGGTAAGATCAAAAGCCGCCGCATTATAGGCTTTTATCCTATCTTGAACAAGACAGGCCACTGATGGAAAAAACATATCAGGAGTAACTGTTCCAACTATGATTAAATCAATTTCTTCAGGGCCGATTCCTGCGTCCGCGAGCGCTTTTTCAGCAGCCTTAGCTGCTAAATCTGAAGTTGCCTGCCCTTCTGTTACATTACGCCGCTCGTGGATACCGGTTCGTTCTACAATCCATTGATGCGATGTGTCCATTACTTTTTCTAAATCATAATTCGTAATAACTTTTTCAGGAACATAGGATCCTATGCCTAAAATTCCTACAGATATTTCCCTCACTAACTGTCCTCCTTATAAAGTATCTCGTGATCTATTCTATTTGCCTTAGCAAATTTGACCAGAAAAAAAACAACTCCTAAAACGAGTCATTTTTTACTATATCCATAAATCACCAGAAAAATACCTTTTTTTTCTATCTTACTTTGCTTTAAGGATGCTTTTGTATTATCATAACATTTATATAACAATAAGGAAAGAAGGCTTTGTGTTGAAATCATTTCAAACGCACAAAATCTCGCAAGAATCTTCCGGCCTTACCATAGAAAATTATCTCAAACAGATTCTTCATTATTCCGGACGAAAAATACAAAAGCTGACCCGGCAAAAAGGTCTTTTTATAAATGGCAAGCCGGCCTTTCTACAAAGACAGCTTAGAGCAAATGACAGTTTGCGGGTGTTAGTTTTTGAGGATAGCTCCTACGGCGTACAGCCTGAACCAGGAGCAATTGAAATCCTGTACGAAGATAATCACCTGCTGGTCTTAAGTAAGCCGCCCTTTCAACTTGTCCACCCTACCGGACAAACTACCGGAGGTACATTAGCGAATTTTCTGGCACACCATTTCGCCGAACGTAGCATCATAAGTACCATTCGGCCTGTCCATCGGTTAGACAGGGATACCTCCGGCTGCGTAATCTTCGCCAAAGACGCTCATAGCCAATCCCTGCTGGAACAGCAATTACAAGCAAGGACACTCAAACGTACTTATTGGGCTCTCGTTAAAGGCACAGTTGAACCACCATCAGGAACCATCGATGCTCCCATTGGGGCTCACCCCACGTTAGCTAACCGTCGCGCCGTTACTTCAAAAGGAGAACCGGCTGTTACCCATTATCGGACAATCCGTAATTTTCCTGATGCAACACTTTTAGAGCTAACCTTGGATACCGGCCGCACTCATCAAATTCGCGTGCATTTGGCGGATTTAGGCCACCCCGTGCTGGGTGACCGTATGTATGGCAGCCGTTCGCCCCTTATCTCCAGACAAGCGCTGCATGCCATGTCAGTTAGCTTTGAACACTTAGAGACCAATCAGCCTGTTACCGTAACGGCTCCACTCCCTGCTGATTTTGAACGGCTTATGTCTTATTATGAAAAAACATCTACCTCTGCGGCAACAACAAGTGTATAGTAAAACATGAGGTGTATTTATGCTACCAGCTTATCGTACCGTCAAACAACCAAGTGAGGCCAGATTAGAGATTAACAAGTCTTTATTTATCGCCTATGTAACGCCTGCCGATACCGAAGAAACGGCTGCTCAGTTTATTGAAGAAATAAAAAAACGCCATAAGGAAGCCAATCATAACTGTTCGGCTTATGTCATCGGCCAGCATGGTCAATATCAGAAAGCTGACGATAATGGTGAGCCCAGCGGCACGGCCGGCAAACCAATCTTAGAAGTTCTACTTAAATCCGGTGTTAAGGATGCCGTCATTGTGGTCACCCGCTACTTTGGCGGCATCAAGCTTGGCGCCGGCGGCTTAATTCGCGCTTATACCAAAGCCGCCGCTGATGGCCTGGAGGCGGCCGTAATTATCGAAAAGCAACTGCACACCAGGATGATCATCTCCCTAGATTATCCCTTGCTCGGAACGGTGGAGAACCAATTACGTCTTCATAATTATCCTATCGAAAATAAAGAATTTACTGATGTAGTTAAAATTGCCGCCTTAGTCCGCAAAGCCGAAGAAGAACAATTGCGTGAGTTAATCGCCGATTGTACCGCTGCTAAAGCTACTATAAAAACGGCAGGCGAACTCTATCTGGATGCTGAACTGGAAAAATAACAGCGCCGCATTTGCGGCGCTGTTATTTTTCTATATACGTTTAGGCGTTTGCCTTAACAGATGCTTCATCGCTTTCTGCCGCTTGCTCTGCTAAGAGTCCCATTTTGCCGAATATCTCAAAGCTCAGGCTGATAACTACCGCCACTACAGTACCCAGCGCCATACCTTTTAGTTCAACGGCCCCCAGCTTGACGGCCGCGCCGCTGATTCCAAGAATCAGTACGGTGGAAGTTAAGATTAGGTTTTTAGCTTGCGTGTAATCTACTTTTTTCTCAACCAGCATGCGAATACCGGCTGCCGCTATGACTCCGAACAGCAGGATGCATACCCCGCCCATAACCGGTACCGGGATGCTGCGGATAAGTGCGGCCAGCTTGCCTACGAAGGAGAGAACAATCGCGAAGGTTGCCGCACCGCCGATTACCCAGACACTATATACTTTGGTAATTGCCATTACACCAATGTTTTCGCCATATGTGGTATTGGGGGTGGCGCCGACAAAGCCTGACAAGACATTTGAGATACCATCGGCAAACAGTGAGCGGTGAAGTCCAGGCTCTCTGATCAAGTCGCGGTCAACAATATTTCCGGTAACAACCAAGTGGCTGATGTGTTCAGCCAGCACTACCAGCATTGCCGGTAAGATGATCACCATGGCACTTACGTTAAATTCAGGAGCATATATTGTAGGAACTTGAAACCAAGGAGCATTTACTACACTGTTTAGATCGACAATTCCGAGGAAAAGAGACATGACATAACCGGCAACTACGCCAATGAGCACCGGGATGACTGCGAAGAAACCGCGAAACAATACTGACCCCGCGATTGTTACTGCCAGCGTGAAGACGGATACCATTACTGCCTTATCCGCCGGGATATTTAGCTGCTGCATCATATCACCGGACAAGCCGGCCATGCTGACTGCAGCCGGGGCTAACTCCAGACCGATGGTCGCAACAATAGCTCCCATGGCAGCAGGCGGAAATACTACGTCAATCCACTTGACACCTACTTTTTTCACGATAAGCGACATGAGGATGAAGCACAGGCCGAACAGAATAAAACCGCTTTGTGCTGCCGCATAACCATATTGCGACATGATGAGAAAGACCGGTGAGATAAAGGCAAAACTGGAACCAAGATAGGCTGGGATTCGGCCTTTGCAAATAAACAGATAGATAAGAGTGCCGATACCATTCATTAATAAGCAAGTTGCCGGATTCACTTTAAATAAGAACGGAACAAGTACAGTTGCGCCAAACATGGCAAATAAGTGCTGTAAGCTGAGTGGAATAGATTGGCACAAGGGAAGCTTGTCTTCAACCTGGATAATACGTCTGGACATCGAGAAATCCTCCTTTGATTACCCCGGTACACAATATAAAAGCCTCCCGCATAAGCGAGAGGCTGCAAAGTCGCATAAAGAGACTATCATTGCGTACCTTGCCGGCCTCTCTGGACCGTCTTAAAGGTTCTTTTGTTATAGTATAGTAAACCATTCCGGTTTTGTCAATGCTTACTACTTTATAAATCGGTTGGCTGCAGGTCGTTGTCAACATGCCCGTCTTCCGTAATCTCTTTAATTGCCCGGGCAATAATGTCCATCATTTCTTCAAGCTCACCCACGGTACTGGCCAATGGCGGCATAAAGACAACAACATCACCAATAGGCCGGATAATCAGCCCATGCTTGCGGGCCTGCAGACACACACCGGCGCCGGCGGCTTGTTCCCAGGGATAGGGAATTTTCTTCACTCTGTCCAGCATTAATTCAATACCGATAATCAAGCCACACTGCCGTACTTCGCCCACATGCGCAAGCTTTTTTATCTCAGCAAGCTTTTGGGCGACAACAGCTATTTTGGGGGCAAGCCCGGCAATTACTTGTTCTTCACGGAATATCTTAAGATTGGCCAGCGCCGCCGCACATGCCAGCGGATTGCCGGTATAGGAATGACCATGGTAAAGAGTCTTCTTCTCTGCATAACCGCCTAAAAAGGCTTGATAGATTTCATCGGTTGTCAATGTGGCTGCAAGCGCTAGATAGCCGCCGGTTATACCCTTGGACAACATCATCATATCAGGAGTAACGTTTTCGTGCTCACAGGCAAACATTTTGCCGGTGCGGCCAAAGCCTGTGGCCACTTCGTCGACAAGCATAAGCACATCATATTTGCGGGTAAGCTCCCGTACTTTTGCCAAATATCCGGGTGGGGACATCAGCATTCCTGCCGCTGCCTGTACTAACGGTTCAATAACCAGACCGGCAATTTCCTCATGATGCGCAGCCAATACCTGTTCCAGTTTATTGACGCATAGCATACCGCAAGTTGCCGGGTCTGATGCTAACCGGCAATGATAGCAGGACGGAGCCGGAATTTGTACCGGAGTAAATAACAGTGGCTTAAATGTGCGGTGAAATAAATCGAT
>CAZCEN010000041.1:0-16932 GCA_964497205.1 uncultured Sporomusaceae bacterium | reverse complement strand
ATTAGTTTTTCTGCCAGACGCTTGGAGGCGTTAGCTTGCGCCGTCAATAACAATACCGTTAGAAAAAGTTCGGCCTCCTCACGCTGCTCGGTATCGATCGACGACATTTTGCTTTCGATGTGTTTAACCTTATCTATGAAACTTTCCTGAAACTCGGAAAACTGCTG
This sequence comes from uncultured Sporomusaceae bacterium, assembly GCA_964497205.1. Lineage (GTDB taxonomy): Bacteria > Bacillota > Negativicutes > Sporomusales > Sporomusaceae > Sporomusa. Next base: position 16,765 of record CAZCEN010000041.1, on the reverse strand, counting down.
ACGTTTCAAATCTAAAAATGTATTGTATATCTCCTCCAACGGAATAATGTCGTCATCCGGTGTGCCGATATCATTCAACATGGGTGCTAGCAGTTTTTTTATATCACTAATAGATAAAATGCTTTTCAGCTGACAAATCAATATAAGCAGCATGATGTGATATGTACTATATTTCTTATTCTCAGGCGGTATCATAAGCTGATCCTTAGTGTAGTTATTAATCATCGTTTTGGTTAGGCCTTTATCAAGTATGTCTCGTTTCGCCGGACTGAGTCGCCGGTTCAGAAATTCGAGCAGTTGATCCATGTATAGCCCTATATCCGGAATATCCTTAACCTGTATTTCATCCGTCAGGTGAAGTCCTTCAATAATCGAATGTATAATGGATTTGTCGAATTGCATAATCCCCCTCCACTCGCAAATGGCTTCAGATACGTAAAGTTCATGGCACTTACTCTATAAATATATAGGGAATGTTGCTTATCTATACGCTACATTTCGGGTTTAGGTATTAATAAGGCTTATCCTTGTCCAAATGTATACATAGAAAGCATCTTGCTTTCTTTAGAATTGGCACATATAATCAAATGTATTAGTGCTCGGTCCCCTACCGGATCTGAGTAAACTAAAATTGCAAATGGGAGGTCTACACCGATGTTCAAACGTGTGCTAATCGCCAATCGCGGCGAGATAGCCGTGAGGATCATCCGGGCCTGCCAGGAGCTGAATGTTGAAACAGTTGCCGTATATTCTGACGCCGATACCGACTCCCTTCATGTCAGATTGGCCGACCATGCCTATTACATCGGCCAATCTGACGTCTACGAAAGCTACTTAAACGGCACGCAACTCGTCAACACAGCCCTGACAGCCAGAGCAGATGCTATCCATCCCGGCTATGGGTTCTTATCAGAAAATGCAGATTTTGCCGAAATGGTTACCAATGCAGGGCTCACCTTTATCGGTCCAAGTGCTGATATTATCAGACGGGTTGGTAACAAAGACGCTGCCCGGGCAGCGATGCTTCAAGCCGGCCTGCCGATGGCCCAGGGCTCCGATCCTGTTAAAACCAGCGAAGAAGCTTGTCGCTTAGCAGAGGAAATCACCTATCCGGTCATGCTTAAACCAGTTGCCGGCGGCGGCGGTAAAGGCATGGCAGTTATCGAGAATCAAACCCAACTTATGAACGTTCTAAAAAGAATTGATATTTCAGCCGACGACTACTATATCGAAAAGTATATTACCGATGCCCGTCATATCGAAGTGCAAATCATGGCTGATCACTATGGCCATGTAATTCATTTAGGCGAGCGCGAATGTTCGCTGCAGCGCCGCAATCAAAAGATACTGGAAGAAGCTCCTTCCAGCGCTCTTACTCCGGGCATGCGGCAGCGGGTAGGCGAATTGGCCGTACTGGCAGCGAAAAATATCAACTACACTAACGTAGGTACGATCGAATTTCTCCTCGATAAAAAAAGCGGTGCCTTCTATTTCATGGAAATAAACCCGCGAATTCAGGTTGAGCATGGCATAACTGAGATGATTACAGGCGTCGATGTTGTGCGTAAGCAAATTCGTATCGCTGCCGGCGAACCACTAAACATACAACAAGAAGATATACGTATCCATGGCCACGCTATAGAATGCCGGATTAATGCCGAAGATGCGGAAATGAATTTTCTGCCATGCCCCGGTAAAATTGGTTTTTATCATCAGCCGGGAGGTCCATATGTCCGTGTGGATAGCGGAGTTTGCGGCGGGTCCATCGTATCTCCCTATTACGATTCCCTGATCGCCAAAGTCATTGTCCATGGACGTACGCGGGGTGACGCTATTCGTATTATGAAAAGAGCCTTGCGGGAATTTCATATAACCGGTATCAAAACGATTATTGACTTTCACCGACAGGTATTGAACAATCCGCAATTTTGCAGCGGCAATATCGACACACAGTTCATAAATAAAAAACTTATCATCTAATTAGGTATATCAAAGGAAAGCAGCGGAAAAGCATCCCTGCTTTCCTTTTTTTCTTAGGCTTATTTTACTACGGAACCTTACGCTCTTTCGGTAACTCTAGAGGTCATATTTGAATATTATGCAGTAAAATCTGCCAATTACTGCCCGCACCTTTAGTGCGGATAAGTCTATCGGTATAACCAACAGGGAAAAGGTGATTGTTTATGAAACCTGTTATTATATACCCGCCTACAATCGACTGGGACTATCTGCACCAACGGCCTCAGCAATTGTTAAAAGCACTTGCCGAATTTGATTGCCTATGTATTTTTTGCAATATAAACCGGGAAAGCCGTTATTCTAAGGGGTTTATTACTCTGTCGCAAAACCTGATACTGGCTAACGGTCAGAGTTTTAGCACTACTGTGCAGTGGGCAAGAGCAACGTTTCCGAGCCAGCCTGTAGTGGCCTACTTCACCTACCCACCACACATTGCACAAATAAGAGCATCTAATGTTGACCTAATAATATTTGACTCTGTAGATGAGCCAGTTGATTTTTTTTCATCCTGGCAACCCAACTATGAAGAATCAGTAAAAACTGCCGATATTGTGCTTGCTACTGCCCGTTCTTTAGTCACCAGGGCTCAGCCCTTAACTGAAAACGAAATACATCTGCTACCAAACGGGTGCGATTACGACCACTTCAAAAATGCTCAGGCCCGTCAGTGTATTAAATGCATGCCTTTTAACAGCAAAAAACCCGTTATTGGCTATATAGGAGCGATAGCGCCTTGGCTGGATACAAGATTATTAAATACCATGGCATACTGCTTACCTGAATACGAGTTTGTGTTTATAGGTCCATTACTAGGACGCAATTGGATGTCTTTTCCCCATGTCAATATGCATTATCTTGGGTATCGAGAGTACCGCGAATTGCCGAAATTTCTCAGTAATTTCACTTACTGTCTTATTCCTTTTAGAATTACCGATATGACAAAAGGAGTTAATCCTGTGAAGTACTGGGAATATCTTGCCAGTGGTATTCCCATTTTAAGTACTCCCTTACCGGAAATAAATCCGGAATATGCTACCATTGTTACAGAAGATATGTTTCCCGGGTTTTCTCCTATTCCCAGTGTACGGGAACGCGAGGATAGAATTACCTTAGCCCGGGATAACGCCTGGAAAGAACGCGCAAAAAAGCTGTTCCAAATTTTATCAAGCAAACTGCAAAATGGCTAAAAGAATCTAACGGCATTAGCTTATCGCTTTAAGGCTAATGCCGTTTTTGTCTTAGAGAATAAGCATTGCATTGTTATTTCTTTATTTCTGTCTGGTCAATAGACTCACCGTTCTGCTTAAAAGCAGCGACTTTAAGAGTGTCCTTCGAGGCTTCCAGTACAAGGTAATTCGGCATGTCAAGCGGGTTATAATAAAGCTCATCCACCGGTTTCTGCGGTGATTTATCCCATACTCTGTCCCCGCTGCGACCTGTCGTAATATAAATAGTACCGGAAGGATCATGCCGGCCATTTTTTAGGGGCACCGTGCGCGCATAGGAATGCACATGTGCCGTAAATACGAGATCAACATGATAGTTATCAAACACCGGTACAAATGTGTTACCAATCTCATCAAGCGGCCCATTGTAAGGATGTTCCCAGATACCACGATGCATAAGAACTACCTTCCACGGTTTCTGGGTTTGAGACAGATCTTTTTCCAGCCATATCTTTTGTTTTTCTAATAAATCAGGATACCAGTCACGCAGTTCATTCAACTGTGTATTGAGTACAATAAAATGGACATCACCATAATCATAAGAGTAGGCGTATCGTTCCAGTCCTGCCGGACCATTTGACGGCAAGGTAAAAAGAGAAAGATAATAATCGGGTGTAGCCATCTTCCAATCGAGACTATAAGTCTCATGATTTCCCATCACCGGTACGATAGGTATTGCTGCCAGAAGATTCGTTGCTGCATCAAACCAGGCATTCCATTGCCTTTCGTCTTGTCCATTATCAACGAGATCACCCATATTAATAAAAAACGTTGTATCGGCATTATTTTCCCAAGCTTTCTGAGTAGTTTTCGCCCATTCTTTATAGTTTACTGACTGTGAATCACCAAAAATAAGGGCTTTGAATGACGTCGGCTCCGGTTCAGTCTTGAATTCTTTCCAGGCAGATTGCTGTTTGCCAACCGAAACACGATATTCATACTCAGTTCCAGCCATAAGGTTGGTAACCCGCGCCGTATGAAGCATAAAGCGATCGCCACCATTATACAAAGGCAGTTCTACTGCCTCTGCATTAATCCTTGTGATATTTTCCGACTGCTTGGGGCGTATCTCCAAAATTCCTGGCTTACCAAAAGTTGATGTCTTCCATGAAATCGTGTGTTCATGTTTCATATCCGCTGTAATCACATGCATGATCTGGCCCGCATCACTATTAAAACCTGTAAACACCGACTTCGACACAGACAAGAAACACATAATAGCCACGATACAAGTAAAAATAAAACCCAAGATATATTTTTTCATTTTTACCACCTTATACAACTTAATCCGTTATCCATTATTATCCATAATATTATTTCAATTTATCCATTTAATTTGAATCATTGTCCCTGCCACTAAAGGGTCAGGTGTGCCATAGACATACACGCTGGACTCACAAAACAAATTACTATAAATGCTTCGCTACACAAGTAACAAATTCCCTCATTCGCTTGTATTTTCGTGTGACTGTCCATATCCCCCATCAACCAAAGTTTCCAACCGCAAAGAACAAAAATTAAGCTCACGCTTGCCAACCGGCAAGCGTGAGCTTAAAGTATACTATTTTTATAAGAAGTTCGCCCTTCTTACTTTTCAATCTTTTTTTCTTTTCCGCCATTTAAAGTTTTCTGCAACATTTCGCCTGCAGCTTGAACAGCTTTCTTTGTTTTTCCGCCGACTATGATATGATATTGGGGTTTCCACCAGGATCCGCCGGCTTTATCAAAAATTATATTAGTCTGGGGGTGCGCTGCTGCCGTTTTTTTCACGCTCTTAGATAGATGGAATTTAAATAGAAACAGGACAGCTAATGATAGTTCGCTGCGAATAGGGTTCTGAACCCGGAATATTTTATTGTCAGCTTTAATTAATGGCTTATCGTTCATTTGCATTTGTTTTTCTTGTCTATATTGGTGTTGCACGGTTGTCCCCCTTACTTATTTTTATATTATGATTTTATCAGGTATTCTCATAAAAACATATACCCAATTTTTTTCAACTAACCTCAAATATTCCACGGATAAAACCAAGTAAGGCACCGTAAGCTATGTAATAAGGTGCGGGCGAATTGAAAATCGCAAGACTTTATTTTAGCTCGCCAACAGTCATCAAGCGCAGTGAGTCCGAAATAATTGTCGTAAGCCATCTCTAAAAGATTCACAGCAAACCTATTAATCGGAGGAGATAACATGTCTAAGCCTGAAACTTACCCTGTAGATATGCCAGATGCGCCTAAGCGTACCAAGAATGATGACAATAATATGCCTGAACCACTTTCAGGTTCTAAGAAGGTTAAAAATCACAATCACACTGGCGAGCGCCATGGAGAAGGCTCCTAAATTTGGTTTTGTCCATCACTTACTTTCTACGCTTTCTTGGAGCAATATTTTTGCTTGTCGCGTAGCCCACTTGATTTCATTTGCCACTACAGCAACTTCAAGCAACCCATGTAAATAATAGCTGCCCGAAAGTCTGGGCTGCCATTGATCAATTGCCTTATTAAGACGTTCCCAGTACTCTTCACTGATTTTTTCTGGAATTGCGGCGCCGTCATCAATAATGACAGACCTAAGTTTTCCGTTGACACGAATTACTATCGTACAACCACTTTCTAATATTTGTAAAACAGCTCTAAATTCCTCGCTTATAGTAGGATTACCAGATTTAATTCTTCGGTCCAGCCTTATAGGCAAAAGATCAAATATCCGGTCACCTTTCTTAACAATTGATTCGTTGTAATCAATTAGTTTTTCAGCCAGCAAAACCCACTCCCTGGGTTCAGATGCTTCAGCAAACACTTGACGCTCTCTACTAATCAAATCCACTAGCATTCGCGCTTCTTTATTTAGTTTGTTAACTCGTTTGTGTTGTTCCGTATCTATGTAAAGCTCACCGCTGCCAAGGCCAACATACTCCTGTACCGCCCGGCAAAAATAAAGAACTGCCGCCTCGTTGCTCTCCCTCAATTTCTCTTTTAGTAGTTTGCTATATTGGGGCGGCCATAACAATACGTTAATAAACATAGCTGAAGCAAGACCAACAAAAATTACCCCTGTTCTAGCAAGGGCATGAAATAAAAACTCCTCCGTGCTGGAACTTAAAACGAAAAGCGCAGCAACTATCCCCATAGTTATGCCGCTATGTAGTTTTAGTTTTGCATATACTGGTATAAGCAAAACTACGATTAACCCGGCTGATAACGGATTAACACCGAGAAAATAACCAAAAAAGAAACCAGCCGTAACCCCCAGTATATGGATTAGAATCTGATCCCGTGCTGCCCTTAATGTCAAAAATATGGATGGCTGCATGTTTATCACAGCCGAAACAGCACCAAAGAAGGCTGGTTCCAAACCAAAATACTTGCAGACGTACATTGTAATTGCAACGGCTATACCAGTTTTAATAACGCGCGCACCAATTCTCATTTTTCAACTCCTACAATACATTCTAACAGCGTATATTTTATTATGTTATCTCTAATAGTACCCATAGTAACACTGGAATAATTGGCATCGGTATCATCTGCGACTTCACCAGTTGAATAGTATAGTCATTGTAACAAATTATGAACTTTTTGGAAATCCCAAAATGAAAATGATCATCACCCCTTAAAGTAGATACAGGAATAAAACCCTGTAAAGACACTTTAAGGGGTGATTTTTTTGGCACGAAAAGAATAAAAGCTTAGGTTTTATAGTACAGAGTATAAGTATCTCTATGGATAAAACGCTAATTCAGGAAAAAGAGCAAGCGGAGAAGTTTCAAGCAGAAGTTCAGGAAAAAATACAAACCCAGGTTGCGGCGGAGGATCATCATTATTGCGGCAGCCAGGACACTCGCCATCAAAGTAATGATAATCAAACTCGCAACCACAACACGGGCATACTTTATATAATCTTAAATAACATACTTTATATAGTTTGAAGGATGTAGTATAGGTTTTGACGCATTTTTTAGTGTTTCTCGGCAACTGACAGTCATTTGTACACGAATAGCCAACCATGAGGATGCCCCCTATTTACCTTTTAATCTATACTATGTTAAGTATTCGCCACATGTTACGAATGATAGCCACCAAGATCAAAAAGGGCAGGGATAGTAACACTCCTAGCGGGAGTTATACCTCTACAGGTACAGGCGAACAATTAAGTCAACTTTATTTTGTTCAGATATTTAAACTGTTCTGGAAGGGTTGCCGCAAACGTATTAAATATGCTTAGCGCTTCTTTTGTTCTGGATTTGGCGAGTTTATGGGTGAGTTTATAGCAGATTCGATTTGGTGGAGGATCAGTCAATGTCTGAATGGTGTATTTAGCAGCTACCGCTGAGGACTGGGCAATTGACAGCGGAACGATCGCCCACTGCTGCGGCGTCTGCAGGAGGGGCAATACCATGGGGCCATTGCTGACCTGAATATGAGAGGAGTGGAAAGAGTCCCACCATTTGTTATGCCATAGCTGATAAGCCGGAAACCACTCATGGTACAATTCATCCCGGGCCTTTAGCTGATACGGATGAATGCACTGTACAGACATATTCTCCGGTACGGCCAAACGGACAACAACCATCGGCTCCGCAAAAAAAGGAGTCAGTTCAATGTTCTTTATGATTCTTTCATACAGGACGAAGGCAATGTCAATTGTACGTTCTTCCATTAAGTCATAGAGATTCGCTGAATTTTGCGTATAGATGTGCAGCCGCATGTCCGGATACTGACAGATGATCTGATGATAAATGCCTGGCAGCAAATAAGTATTTACGCTGTCTACAGCTCCGATAGACAGTGCCAGATTAGTGCCGGACTTTAATGATTGGGTTTCCTGGAGCAATTGTATCCATTTTTCGGCGACCAGTATAAAATTTTCGCCGGCCGGAGTAAGGGTGATGGTTTTCAAACCTTTGCCCCGTTGCACCAAATCCAGGCCAAGTTCCCGTTCCAGGTTTTTCAAACGGTGACTCACAGAAGACTGGGATACATGAAGACTGTCCGCAGCCTTGGTCAGGCTCCGACTGGAAACAACGGCCAAAAAAGCATGGATGTCATCAATATTCACAATGGTTCCTCACTATCTAATATTAAAATTATGCATATTATTAATGAACTTAATATATTTTACTTTAAGTATAATCACCGTCTATAATAAATACAAGAAACGGTGCAGCCGTACGAAACAGATAACGGAGGAGAATATATGGATTTTAGTATGCTTATCTTTTTATTGGGAGCAGGTTTTGTAGCAGCCTTTATAGATTCTGTTGTGGGCGGCGGCGGTTTAATTTCCATGCCCGCCTTGATGATGACAGGCTTACCCCCTGGCGTCGTACTGGGGACCAATAAACTCGCTTCCATCTGCTGCTCCAGTACCAGCAGTATTTCCTTTTTACGTTCCGGCAAAATGGATCTTGGCTTAGTAAAATATCTTTTCCCTTTGTCCTTGCTAGGCTCCATCCTGGGAGCTTATACCGTCAGTCTCATCTCCCCCTCATTTTTAAAACCTTTAGTCGTTGTTATGTTGGTTATGGTAGCTATTTATACGATGTTTAAGAAAGATTGGGGCGATGTGTCCACTTACCAAGGCATTAATAAGCGTGCGGGAATATTAGGAGGTTTCGCCGCTTTACTACTGGGGTTTTATGACGGTTTTTTCGGCCCAGGCGCAGGCTCCTTCCTGATTTTTGCCTTTTTAATGTTGGGCTTCGACTTCGTAACAGCCGCCGGCAACGCCAAAGCCCTTAACATGGCCAGTAACCTTGGCGCTGTCGCCACTTTTCTACTGGCAGGTTCCGTCAACTATCTCTATGGCCTCACCATGGGCGTAGCTATGATTATCGGAGCCATAGCCGGATCCAAGTTCGCCATCGCCAAAGGTACCTCGTATGTAAAACCACTATTCATTGCCATTACAACCCTGCTAATCGGAAAACAATTATGGGATATTTTACATTGATCAAATAGTGTTACTGAACCGTCCCAAGCATTTGTGCAATAATAAATTCTTATACTTGCTAAGTTCGCAAACTGGCGTCATTTTTCAAATGGCGCCAGTTTTATTTTTAAAATGTCAATAACAAATACAAAAAACTAAGCCTACCCCTTGGGCAGGCTCGCAATTTGCCTTTTCTAACTCTTCATTTTATTTTTCTCAACGCACTTTTTCATCTTCTCATAGCTTCTTTCAAAGGTTCCCGTACTATATTCGCCGCGTATTTTATCAATTAACTGCATTCCCGGCTCAGCGCTTAGAATTCCTGCATTAAGTACAGCTGTCATCATACAATAAGCGGCTTTACTTCGGGAGGAATTGGACAAATATACTTTCGCTCACCAAGCGTGCTTCCTAATTCTGATTTCGCATCACTCGCAATATCGGGCGAAAGGAGAATATCAACCGCAGTTCTTGCCAACACCTTACCGGCAAACAACATCCCTTTATGGGCAATCCCCGTATTCCCTTGGGCAACCATCTGCCAGGAATGAAACGCCGTACCTACGACACAACAAGCTGCCGCAAGCTGAGCGGTTGGTGCCACCCAGCTCACATCGGCCACATCTGTCGATCCAGGCATCAGACAAGATTTGTATTTATAGGGCAAAATAAATCCGGGTACCTCTGCATCCTTTAAAGCCGCCAAAACTTCCGGGTTATCATCGCCCATAAATTGCTGTGCCATGTGTAAATTACTATGAATTTCACTGTCGGTCAAAGTAGACTTGATTTTTTTTGCAAAAGCCTGCTCCTCTATATCTAGTTCTGGCATGACAACTTCCTGCAAATTCTTATATAGCAACTTTTCCAGCACCCTATTAGGTATATAATTGGAACATGCTTTTTCAAAGACAATTTCATGCTCAGTACCTGTCATCAAAGCTGCTCCTTGGGCAATCTTACCTATTCTTTCGTATATTTCTTGCACTTGTTCCACTTGTGGAGCCCGCATAAGATATAATACTTCGGCTTCAGCCTGTACCACATTGGGTGAAATACCGCCCGTGTTTGTAACCGCATAATGGACGCGAGCCTCTGGAATAATATGTTCCCGTAAATAATTTACACCAATATTCATAAGCTCAACAGCATCTAATGCACTTCGTCCTAAATGAGGTGCTGCTGCCGCATGGGCACTCTTACCATGAAATTTGTAACGAACCTGATAATTGGCAAGAAATCCGGTTGACCAGACCGCATTAAAGTTTAAAGGATGCCAGGTCAATGCCGCATCTACATCATTGAACACGCCTTCTCTGGCCATGAACGCTTTTCCTGACCCGCCCTCTTCCGCCGGACAGCCATAGTAGCGAATCGTTCCCTGAAGCTTATGCTCTTCCATGAATCTTTTAACTGCAATTGAGGCCGCCAAGGCCCCTGTTCCTAATAAGTTATGCCCACAGCCGTGTCCATTGCCGCCTTCCACCATCGGTTCCTTGTTTGCAACACCGCCTTTTTGACTTAATCCAGACAGGGCATCATATTCCCCGAGCACTGCAACTACCGGCATTCCCGTGCCAAAGCTAGCCATAAATGCAGTTGGCAGGCCCGCAATTCCCCTGCTGATTGAAAATCCTTCATTTTCTAATACACTACATAAAAGTTCCTTAGATTTATATTCACAAAACTTAACTTCCGGTGTTTCCCACAACTTATCGCTTATCTTAATAAACATTTCAGTATTATCATCGATAATCTGATCAATTCTATTCTTATCCATTTACACTGACCCCTTTAAAATATTCTTGTGCTCCGTTTAAATTTCAACTGGCATGCCGTTGCCACCTTCATTTCCCATTCAGGCTGTTCCGGTAATTTAGTTTGTCCTGCATGGTTGAAGCGCTCGGAAAGAGTTACCTATTGGCATATCCGCTAAGCCCAAGTAGAATATTGATAGTCTTCGCTTTTGCGATTGCTATTCCTGCAAAACTTCCATAAATTGCTTAAACTACTAGGAATATTATAATAGCATCATTATTACTGCGTAACTTTGCACGTTAGTCGGGGAACACTAACCCGGGAGGTGATTTCATTGAAACATACGGATACCATCAGTGGTTCGATGACCGATAAAGTAGCTCCTAGTGAAGCGGATATGGCACAGCGACTGCAGTCTTCAGACCAAACCCAACCCCAGCAAAAAACAGCCAAAACCACTACCGATTCTTATGTTAGTGCACTAACTCGCGGTATGGAGACACCTGCAGACGAAAATCTGGCAAAAAGTTAACGGCACGACGCCTGGCTGCCAAGCTAAAGGCGACGCCATTAGGGCGTTGTAACTACCTTGTCGCAAGTCTTGAAAGTAGTATCCCTGCGAGTAGCAACGAATAGCCCCTCTATCTCTAATAGAGGGGCTATTCGTTTGCCGCCATTCTTGGCTTAATTAACTGGGATTCCATTACTTTGTATACAGTATTATCTATTATTTTAACGAAAATCATTGTAAACTTTACAAATTCCCTGATTATCGTGTTTTTCTCTAGAATACATCAATATTTAAAAGTTGTTATGTTTACAGATATGATATATTATTATCTCTATCTCACAAATCATGCAAAGGAGCAAGCATTATGAATTCAGTTACACTAATTATCGTCGCTGTATGTTTTTGTCTATTGGCTTACCGGTTTTATTCCGCATTTATAACCGCCAAGGTGTTATGCCTCAGTGATGCCAATGTGACACCGGCCATTAAATACCAGGATGGCCGCGAGTTTGTACCGACAAACCGCTGGGTTGTTTTCGGCCATCACTTTGCTGCCATTGCCGGTCCCGGCCCCTTGGTCGGGCCTATCCTCGCCGCTCAGTTCGGCTGGGGCCCGGCGTATATGTGGATTTTGCTGGCATCAGTCTTTGCCGGAGCTGTCCAGGATTTGATTATCCTGTTTGCTTCACTTCGCCATAAAGGCGAGTCTATGGTAACTATCGCTAAAAAAGAAGTCAGTCCGCTTACCGGTTTGGCGACCTCGTTTGCCGTTATTTTTGTAGTTATTGTTGCCTTAGCCGGTCTGGGTATTGTTGTCGTTAATGCCCTGTTCCAAAATCCTTGGGGTACATATACCCTGTTTATGACCATTCCCATCGCAATAATCATTGGCTTGTATATGTTTAAGATAGCTCCCGGCTCTATTCGTTCCGGATCAATTGCCGGTTTTCTGTTAGTACTATTTGCCGTATTTTCCGGTAACTATATTGCCGGCTCCCCCTTAGCCAGTATCTTTACGCTAACCAAGCAACAATTGTCAATAGCTCTACCGCTGTATGGGTTCATTGCCGCCGTTTTGCCTGTATGGCTGCTGCTGGCACCGCGTGATTACTTAAGTTCCTATATGAAAATAGGCACAGTGGCCGCTTTGGCCCTGGGGATCTTAATTGTACATCCTGATATTACCATGCCGTTTACTACCCAGTTCATCCATGGCGGCGGCCCCATCATTCCCGGACCCGTTTGGCCGTATGTCTGTATTACCATCGCCTGCGGCGCTATCTCCGGCGCACATTCCCTCATCAGTTCCGGTACTACGCCCAAGATGATGGAAAGGGAAACCGATGCCCGCCCTATCGCCTACGGCGGTATGCTGGTCGAAGCCGTTGTCGCCGTAATGGCGTTGATAGCCGCGGTAGTTCTGGCCCCTGGCGATTATTTTGCCATCAATACCCCGGCGGCAGCCTTTGCCAAGCTCAACCTGCCCACCGTGGAACTTAAACAATTGTCCGAGCTTGTCGGCATGGATGTAGCGCACCGTCCCGGCGGTGCCGTATCGCTGGCTGTGGGTATGGCTCATATCTTTTCCAGCATTGGTGGCATGAAACACCTTATGAGTTATTGGTACCAATTCTCTATCATGTTTGAAGCTCTGTTCATCCTCACCACTATCGATGCCTTCACCCGGGTGGGACGCTATATCCTTCAGGATTTTCTCGGTACTTATGTATATGAGCCGTTTAAGAATGTAAACTGGATACCCGGTATTCTTATTACCGGTACTCTTATTTCCTTCGCCTGGGGCTACCTATTGTACAGTGGCGACGTAGCTTCTATCTGGCCGATGTTCGGAGTTGCCAATCAGCTCATGGCCGTTGCCTCGCTGGCTATCGGCACCTCCATTATCCTTAAAGTTGGAAAGAAAAAGATTTATGCCCTGATTACTGCTGTACCCCTGGCGTTTCTGACAGTGACCGTGTTCATGGCAGGTTTCTTAAATGTGGAACTGTTTTTCAAACGCCATGATACACTGGGAAACATCAACGGCGTAATGTCTGTTGTGCTGCTTGTCCTGGTAGCTATCATCCTCATTGATTCCTGCCGCAGCTGGCTTAACCTCATTAAACTACCCACTCCCCCGGGCCTCAATAACCGCGATGAAATAAAAGCCTAACTAACTAAGCAAAAAACACTCCACAAAAACGGAACCAAAAGAAACAGATAAATACCCCCAGTTATAGAATACTAGAATCTATGACTGGGGGTATTAGTATGTTATTTCTATCTCCTACAAATCCAGCAGTTCTTTTATGCCGCTGATCGCCCTTTCACAGTTTTCCACATGGCCAAAACCATATTTTGCAAAGATAAAAGGAATCTGCGCTATTTGTGTTGCCTCATAGTCTCCTTGAGTATCACCAACATATACGACATCGGTCAATTTGTTTCTTTTCATTAGCAGCAGGATGCTTTCGCCTTTCACTTTGCCAGTGTTGCCAAAGCATTCCCAATCCTTAATATATGGTTCAACCCCCGCCTTTTTCATAAACAATTCAATATAACCTACTTGGCAATTACTAACAATGAATAAATTATATTTCGCAGAAAGTCCTTTTATAGTCTCTACTACATCGGGAAATAGCAGATTATCCGTATTTTTTTCCAATTCCTCATGTTCATATATACAGCACTTTTCCATGAGTAAATCTTTCGTCTTTTCATCGGCATCATAAAATAAATCATCGGCAATGACCTTCATCGTCTTACCAAACTCTTTCTTTAATACAGCAGCACTGACCACGGCCGCAGTTCCGCCGACTTCAGAAATTGCCTTGTTCCAGGCGCGAGCCACCACTTCCGTTGTATCCCATAAGGTACCGTCAACGTCAAATATAATGTTCTGTATGATAAAAACCTTCTTTCTCATCATCTTCTGAAAGTATCATACAAAAATTCGGATAAATGGTCAATATTTGCTGTATTTCCAGGTTTTATCCGAGACCCTGTTCACGGATAAATGATTATAAAATGTGTAACTATCCCCCGTAGTAATGATCTATTGAAATTCGCGATCTATCTTATTAATAAATCATAACGAACTACAAAAATTGAAATGCAATCAAGTCTTCACTATATAAAGATGTTAAGCCCGCGAAATTCGCGGGCTTAACATCTTTATATTTTAGTGTATGCGACCTGTGTCTATAATATATATTTTGTCAACCTTCGCTTATTTACCGTTAGAATATCCGGTTCTGTGTTCTGCCGGGATCGAATTTCCCCTAACTACATCTTAAATTTATGTACGGTACTTTGTAGTTCTGTGGCCATGTTAGCCAGCATTTGACTAGAGTGAGTAATTTCTTCCATAGATGCCGATTGCTCCTCAGTGGATGCCGAAACGGTCTGAGCTTGTAATGCAGTATCTTTACAAATTTTATCAATATCTTGTATAGTAGAAACTATTTTCTGGCTGCCACTGGCGACTTGTTGAATAGCACCTGATATTTCATGCACTTGTCCTGACATCTCTTCAATAGACATAATAATTTTACGGAAAGCTTGCCCTGCATTATTAACAACTTCAGTTCCGATTTTTACCTCTCGTGTTCCGCTAGTCATAGCTAATACAGCTTTCTCTGTTTCCGCTTGAATGTTACTTATTAGATTAGCGATTTGCTTGGCGGCATCATGCGATTGCTCGGCTAACTTGCGTACCTCATCAGCAACTACCGCAAATCCACGACCTTGTTCTCCAGCCCGTGCTGCTTCAATTGCAGCATTCAGAGCCAAAAGGTTAGTTTGTCCTGCAATACCTGCAATGGTGTCTACAATCTGACCAATTTCTTTAGAACGCTCACCCAATAAGGTTACAACTTGGGCAGAATTGATGACCGTATTCTCAATATGATTCATTTGTTCAATAGCGGTATTAACTGCCGTATCTCCGTCTTTGGCAATGCTGGCAGTGTTGTCAGACGTGGCTGAAACCGCGTTAGCCTGTTCCGCAATATGCTGAATACTTGACGAAATATTGGTAACAATTGAGTTAGCTTGGTCAACTGCGGATAATTGCCGTTCTGTAGCTTCTGCAACTTGGGTAATGGAATCGGCTACCTGACCAACCGCTTGGGCTGATTGCTCGGCTCCGGACGTTAATTGCTGAGACGATGCGGCAACCTGCTCGGCAGCAATAACAATATTATTTATAATTTGTTTAAAGTTGGACTGCATTTTATTAAGGTCTTTTGCTAGTTCATTAATTTCTAATGCGCCTTGCGCTGTAATTTTGGCGGTTAGGTCACCTTGAGCCAGACTTCCAGCATTATTAGCAAGTTCTTGCAATGGTCTTGAAATACTTCTACCAATAAAGAAAGCAGTAATTCCCGCACCAAGTACAGCTAATAGGCTTAATAGTACAGTCACCCAGAGTGAAGCTATAATTGTACTCTGTATTTCTTTTGTAGGCATATACGCGGCAATCGCCCAGTTATACTTAGAAATAGGTGAAAATACAGTTAACGCTGCTACGCCATTGGTTGCAGTGGTTGTTATACTGCCTGATTCACCTTTTAAAGCTTTAGCAATATAGCCTAGTTCAGATACACTCTCTTTTTTCAGCACCCTATCTTTATCAGGGTGAGCAATTAGTACCCCTTGTTTATCAACAACGTCAATATAGCCAGTATTGCCGATTGTGGCACTATTAACAATTTCTTGAATGGAACTAAGGCTAATATCAGCAGAAAGTAATCCGATGACTTCTCCTGATTTATCTTTAATAGGTGTATAAATTGTCACGCAGGGGACTTGGGTTGAAGCTGAGATATAAACATCAGAAAAAAATGTTTTTCCTTGTAAGGCGGATACAATATTTTCTTTTCCTGCTTGATCTCGTAAATTTCCTGAAGTTCGGGCAATTTGCATTCCTGTTGTATTATTAGCAATAGCTAGCTCAAATGCAGGATTTTGTTTTTTCATTTCTAACAATGCTATTTTGATAGCTTCAGCATCTAGTGTTTTATTGGTAGTTTGAGCACCAATCGTAGTAGCTGTTGCTACAATCAACGCGCGGGAGTCATCTAAAAGTTGTTCAATTTGATTCGAAAGTTGAGCGGTAAGAACTCTATTGGATTTTACTATTGCTTCATTTTTATCTGCGATATTTTGATATGCATTAATAATGCCTAGCATACAAACAGGTATTAATGCAAAAAGTATAAAGAAAAAAATTAGGCGAAACCTTAGACTATTTACAGATATTAATTTTAAAATGTTCTTCATTAAAATCTTTTCCTCCTAAATTTAAACAGCACATAAA
>CAZCEN010000040.1:0-17079 GCA_964497205.1 uncultured Sporomusaceae bacterium | reverse complement strand
GGTTATGAGTGCCCTAAGTTTAGAAGCTTCGGAAGTGTTTGTTCCTTTGATTCCGGCAATGATCGCCGGTACAATCTGGGTAATGTTTGTGGCATACCGTATTGGTCTAAAAGAACGCGCCCGTCTAGGCACGCTACACATTCAGGATGCTATTACAGACACTACCGCTACGCTAGCCGACGATGAAGCGGAAAAACTCAAACGTCCGCACTTATTCTGGGTTAACTTAGGCATGACTGTTTTACTGATGGCTGCTTTAGTCAAAGAGATACTGCCTCTTAACGTACTTTTTATGCTTGGAACATCGTTGGCTTTGATCATCAACTATCCTAAGCTGAAAGAGCAGCAGGCTCGGATTGCAACCCATGCCGCCAATGCACTGCCGGTTATTGTAATGGTATTTGCCGCCGGTATATTCATGGGTATCATGTCCGGCACTAAGATGGTTGACGCTATGGCTAATTCCCTGGTATCTGTTATTCCACCTTCCATGGGGCCGCATCTAGCCCTAATCACAGCTTTTGCCAGCCTGCCATTCACCTTCTTCCTGACAAATGATGCTTTCTACTTTGGAGTTGTGCCTATTCTTGTTAAAACTGCCGCAACCTATGGTATAACCCCTGCGGAAATTGCTCGCGCTTCATTGATCGGCCAAGGCGCTCATCTTTTAAGCCCACTTGTCGCTTCTACCTATCTTCTGGTAGGTTTGTGTGGAGTTGAATTCGGTGACTTCCAAAAATATACCCTGCTGTGGGCTATTGGAACATCACTTGTTATGCTGGCACTTTCGCTGGCAATTGGGATTATTCCATTCTAGGAAAACTGCTATATTGGTAAAGTAAAAATACGACAGAGCCTGCGTTTTAGGCCTGTCGTATTTTCACATTTGTTTATAAGTGGTAAGATATAGTCATTACTTTAATGAAGGTGACATAAATGCATAAACAATATTTAGCTATCTTTTTGCTCGCCGCAGCTAACGGCCTGTTATTCAGTCTAGTGCACCTACCGTTGCCCTGGACGTTAGGTCCATTAGTTATGGCTATTCTTTGGAAGACAATTTTGAAAAAGCCCATATTTTGGCCAAAAAAAATACGAAATATAGGTATGGTAGTTTTAGGTTACATGATGGGAAGTCCTTTTACGCCCTCGGTTGCCAGCCAAGTCCTGCAACAGTTACCACTCATGCTGACAATGACCTTGACATTAATAACCATCTGCTTAGTCACAGGTTATATATCCGGCCGCTACACCGGTGTAGGCCTCTCCAACAGTTTGATCGGCAGCATTCCTGGCGGCCTGTCTCAGATGTCGGTTATCTGCGAGGAAACAAAAGGAACCAATATTTCGGTGGTTACGCTTATGCAAACCGTGCGGGTTATTACTGTCGTATTTATGGTGCCCTTACTGGCACTGCATGGAATAGCTGATCACGTAACTCCGGCTGCCCGTGTGGTAAAACCTTTGGAAATGCACCAGCTTCAGGTACTGGTGTTAATCGCAATTATCCTTATTGTACTAATAAAGATAGCCAAACGGATACGTTTGTCCAATATATATATTTTAATTCCGGTACTAGGCACAGCGGCTTTGGTTTTGGCTGGCTTAGATGCTCCGACATTGCCAGCTCCGGTTATTTCCTTGGCTCAAATCGTTGTCGGAATAAAAATGGGCAGTGATGTTGATTTTGGCAGCTTAGGCAATTGGAAAACGATCGCTTTAGTTAACCTCCTTACTGTTTTGTCCGTTATTTTTTTCATACTCGGCGCCGCCTATACCTTTTCTCACATATTTCCGATGTCATTTATCACAGCTTTTATCAGTATGGCTCCTGGCGGCATGTCAGAGATGGCGCTTACTGCGATGTCGGCAAATGCAGATCTGCCAACAGTTGTTGCTTACCAGTTATTCCGTCTGTTGTTTATTTTACTAGTTTGTGTTCCTGTTACCAGATGGTTAATTCATAGACAGCAACTCAAACACGCTTAACTCTTTTTTTCAATATCCTTTAATCTAACGAGAAACTTCTCAACTTTACCAATTTCTCCGGACACTTCATATTCATATAACCAGCCGGCAGCTTGGCTGTGACTTTCCACAAACCGCACCTGAATCAGACATTCGTCACCCAAAATCTCAACCCGGCGCGGTTCAAGCGGTGTAACTATACTCTCGATGGTTTTAAAAGTATTACGCACAAATATTATCCTCACTTACCAGTAAAATTAGTTCTTGTTTTTACTATTATAGCAAGGTTATGAGCCCCAGTCACCCTTTTAACTCTTAACCTTGACTTTTTTTTACTTTCATATTACATTAGTGGTGTCGAAGCCCTCGCTTTTAGGATAAATTTTACAAAGTGGTGATGATCAATGTCTGAAAGAATGACCTTGCAAGATGTTTTACGGGAGTATGGAATTCCGCTCGCAACACTAAATGTAACAGCATCCCATCAAGATTGTTTAGCACTTCGTGAGCGCCTGATGGCCATACGCGACCTCAGTCATGGAAAAGAGCAAGGTTACCTCGAAGTAGCCTGCACGTTTTATATCGATGTCCATGATATTGATCGTTATTTGTCAGGAGAACTACCTGCGCTAGCGGAAATATATCCATTCCCGGAAGATGTAAAAACGCATAAGGAGGAATAAACAGATGAAAAAAGTTTTATTGTTTACTTTTGTATTTATGTTCGCACTTAACACAGTTAGCTTTGCCGCTGTCGGCGGTTCCAAGTCCAGAACCTCCTCACCGTCCACCAAGCCCCCAACAACCCAATCAACTCCTGCAAAAGATACTACAAATAACTATAAACCTTCGGCTCCGGCCCAAAGTTATGATGCAAAAGCACCTGCTGCCGCCAAGCCGAATACCGCACAACAGCCGGCCCAGCAATCGAACACCGGTGGTTTCCTGCGAAATGCGGGTCTGTTCGGTGGTGGTATGCTCTTAGGCAGCATGCTTGGCGGCATGTTCGGTTTCGGTAACTCCGGCATGTTCGCTACGCTCATGGGTATGTTGTTCAATGTAATAATACTAGCGGGTATATTCATGGCGGGACGCTATTTGTGGGATAAATTTAAAAACAGAAATAATAGAGAACAGCGTTAATAAAAAAAAGTGGGATGCACTAAAGTGCATCCCTTTTTTTTATTATCATATTTTCCAAACAGCTTTACCTAACATATCAACCGGCACGGCTTATTTTAAATGATTTTATTTTAGCCCGGCTATATTCGATAACAACGAATAGTACAGGTACCAGGAAGATTCCAAGGCCTGTAGCAACCAACATACCACCGACAACAGTTGTGCCTAACGCTGTACGCGCGGCAGCACCGGCGCCTGTTGATATCGCTAACGGAATACAACCTAAGATAAAGGCAAGTGATGTCATCAGAATCGGGCGCAGCCTCAGTTTGGAAGCCTCAATAGCTGCCTGCACCGGTTCCATGCCGTTGTCAGTACGTACCTTGGCATATTCTACAATCAAAATAGCGTTTTTAGCTGCCAAACCGATAAGCATAACCAGACCGATTTGCATGTAAATGCTATTTTCAAGTCCCCGGGCATATATGAAGAGAGCTGAGCCTAAAATGCCTGTAGGCACCGATAATAATACGGCAAACGGTATATTCCAGCTTTCATACAACGCCGCCAGGCACAAGAATACAAACAACAGTGCCAGCCCAAAAATAACCGGCGTATGTCCGCTGGAGAGCTTTTCTTCCCGGCTCAAATCAGCCCATTCGTAGGTAAAGGTTTTAGGTAATACTTCAGCCGCTATTTCTTCCAGCGCAGTCATAGCTTGGCCGGAACTATAACCTGGAGCCGTAGTGGCATTAATTTGCATGGCGGGATACCCGTTGAAACGTTTAATCAGGGTCTGGCCGCTTGATGAAACAGGGGTAACAAGGGTATTAAGCGGTACCATAGTACCAGCAGAACTACGTACATAGAAGAAACGGGTTGCATCGACATCAGAACGGAACTCTGGTTCAGCTTGCAACATAACTTTATAGGTACGGCCGAATCTATTAAAATCGTTGACCTGAACCCCACCCAGGAAAGTTTGCAACGCTGTGAATATATCCTGAACCGGAACGCCCAGTGCTTTTGCTTTTTCCCTATCCACCTCATATTTATAGGAAGGGGTATTGGCGCGAAAACTTGACTGAACCATACTGATTTCTGGCCGTTTCCGGGCGGCTGCAATAAACTGTTGCGAGACATTATTTATTTCTTCCATAGAAGAACCACCGCGATCTTGAATCATAAAAGTCAAACCGCCAACACTGCCGATACCCGGTAAAGCAGGAGGGTTAAAGGCGAAAACAGTAGCTTCAGGCATACCACTTACTTTACCCATGGCTTGCCCGATAACTGCGTTCAGTTGTGCTTCCGGCGTTGTGCGCTCAGACCACGGTTTCAGACCGGCAATTACCATAGCGCCATTTGGCTTTTGACCACCGGCCAAAATATCAAAACCGGCGACTTCCATGGTGTTTTCTACTCCGGGCAGGGAGCGGTAAATATCACCTACCTGCGTAGCAACCGCGCGGGTACGGTTCATGTTGGCCGCTTCCGGCAAACTAACAACTGATAGCATAAAACCCTGATCTTCGTTCGGTACAAATGTGGAGGGAATCATGCGCAGCAATCCAACACACAAAACCAAGATTACTAACAACCCTACGCCCCACAAACGTGCCTTACGAATAGAACGCGCTACACCATTAGAGTAATTTTCGGTTATCCGTTCAAACCACATATTGAACCGGTCAAAAAATCTCCCCAACACACCGGTGGGTTTTTCATCCGTATAAGGCTGCAGTAAAAGACTGCAGAGCGCCGGTGTCAGCGACAAAGCGACTATTGCTGACAGGGCCATCGAAACAGCAATTGTAAGCGCAAACTGCTTATACAAAACCCCTGTTGTACCTCCGAAAAAAGCTACCGGAATAAACACGGATGCCAGCACGAAGGCTATCGCGATAACTGGTCCGGATACCTCTTCCATGGCCCGGATAGTTGCTTCTTTCGGATCGAGTTTTGAATGACGCATATGATGCTCAACTGCTTCAACAACAACAATGGCATCGTCTACAACCAGACCAATTGCCAATACCATGGCAAACATTGTCAGAGTGTTGATGGAAAATCCCAACAACACAAAGGCACCGAAGGTTCCGACGAGAGAAACCGGCACCGCCAGCATCGGAATCAGAGTCGCGCGCCAATTTTGCAGGAATAGATACACAATTACCAGTACCAGTGCCAGCGCTTCAAAAAAGGTGTGAATTACCTTCTCCAAAGATTCTCTGATATATTTGGTATTATCAGTAAGAATACGATATTCCATGCCTGGAGGAAAACGTTTAGCCGCATCTTCAATAACTTGATGAACACCGGCAATAGTCTCTAATGCATTGGCTTCTGTTGTCAATTGAACAGCAAAGACTACTGAATCGTTTCCATTAAAGCTACTTTTAAAGGTATTATCTTTGGCACTTAATTCAACGGTAGCAATATCACCTAAATGAATCGCCGAACCATCCGGCTGAGAACGGATAATTACTTTTTTGAAATCATCCTCGGTCACAAGACGACCTTGAACACTGGCCGTGTATTGAAATTCCTGTTTTGCCGGAGAAGGAAGCTGACCAATAGTGCCAGCCGGTGCTTGAATGTTTTGTTCTTTAATCGCATTCGAAATGTCGGCGGCAGTTATCCCAAGCTGGGCAAGTTTATCCGGCTTGAGCCAAATACGCATACTAAAATCAGTACCATATTCAGAAACATCACCTACACCTTTGACACGGCGGATATCATCAATAACGTTGATACTGCCATAGTTCTTGAGAAATACACTATCATAGGTGTTATCAGGAGAAATTAAGCTGAAATACAATGCCGTATCCGGTGAAACCTTACGCGTAGTAACACCTGTCAGCTGTACATCCTGAGGCAGTCCGGAATTAGCCTGAGCAACCCGGTTTTGGGTATACATTGTTACCATATCGGGGTTTTGTCCCAATTCAAACTTAACATTGAGTGAATATCGGCCCGAGTCGGCGCTGGTTGAAGACATCGCAACCGCACCTTCTACCCCGTTAACCTGCTGCTCAATAACTTGGGCTACCGTTTTTTCAACTACATCGGCGTTAGCACCGGTATAGGAAGTACTGATACTAACTTGAGGCGGCGTAATCTGCGGATATTGGGCAACAGGCAGATTAAAGGCGGCAATACTTCCCGCTAACGTAATTATGATAGATATGACTATTGCGAAGATGGGTCGGTTTATAAAAAATTTTGCCATAGAACCGTCCCCCTACTTCGCGACCGGAATAGCTAAATCATTTAGGCCAATCATGGTAACTTTCAGCGGGCTTCCCGGTTGTGCTTTGGCAAACCCTTCGACAACCACCACATCCTGGATTGTAAGACCTTCTTCTACAATCTGCAAATTACCTATTTTGGGTCCTAGTTTTACCGGCTTACTTATAGCTTCGCTATTAGGTCCAACAACTGTGACAAAGGTTTTACCCAGCATTTCTTGAACTGCCCGTTGCGGAATAAGCAGGGCATCCTGTCTTGTTTCACCAACAGCCACTACTCTGGAAAACATACCAGGTACCAACAGTTGATTGGGATTACTGAAAGACGCTTTCATAGCCAGAGTACCCGTCTGATTTGCCAAACCACGGTCTATCTGATCCAAATGACCGGCAACCGGATATTCACTGCCATCACTAAGAATAAGCTTCAGATTTTTACCCCAATCATCAGGTGAATTGCCCATTCGTGCAAACTTTAAATATTCGTTTTCACTCATGCTGAACCGAACCTGAACAGGGTCAACTGTCGAAACAGTTGCGATTACAGTGCTGCCAGCCTGGACATATTGACCGGCACTTAACTCGTTCACGCCGATTTTGCCATCTACCGGCGACACAACCAGTGTATCATTTAAATCATTCCTGGCCTGATCAAGTTTAGCCTGATAAGCATTCACCTGGGCCTGTATTTGTTCAGCTTGCGACTCAGAAGTATCAAGCATTTGGTTAGCGATAGCGCCTTGGTCTGCCAGCTTTTGATAACGCCGTACATCACGGCTAACATTGCTAAGGGAAGCTTGCGCTTGTGCTACCTGGGCCTGAGCATCGGCTACGGTAGCTAAATATTTACGCTGATCAATTTCAAACAATGGCTGTCCCGCCCGGACAGTATCGCCACCCTTTACTAATTTCCTGGCAATACTCCCAGATACTTGTGCCTTTATTGGTACTTCATCTTTTGCGACAATTTCGCCGACAAACTCATATGTAACAGGCGTGGTTTGCTGCATAACCTGCATTGCTTTGACTGCAACTTCTTGCGGTGGACGAGAAGCTTGTTGTTTACCGCAGCCTGTTACTACTAACAAAAGTAGTAAAGTTAAGCAAATAATACTTTTTTGATTCACTTTCCGTTTTCTCCTCCCAATTTTGATTCATCTAAGCTTTTATCAGTTACCCCATATAAGTAAATTTGCAGAGCATGTGCCATGTACTGTTCGGTAAAATCCTCTGCTTCGGGTAGCAGTTCCTTGAAAAAATTCTGAGCGGTAAAGGACAAATTTAATATTTTCATCATAGATAACGCGGCAAATTCCGGTTGAATATTTGACCTGAATTCACCAATAGCGATGGCCTCTTTAATGCATTCCTGCAAAAACAGCTGCAGCCGGAAAGCGGAAGCTTTCACAATTGTATTGAAATACTTGGTTGGGCTAATAATTTCAAGAAAAAAAAGACGATCCAAATGTGGAATCTTCTTATTTGCATCAAGCAGCATATCGCAAAAACGTCTCAGCTTCATAACAGGCGAAATTTTTTCGTCGCTAATACTATTCATAGCATCGCCTAGTATTGCCAGCTGTTTTTTCAGTACAAAAGCATACAAATTATCCTTTCCACCGAAATAATAAGAAATCAAGGCGACATTTACACCAGCAGCGTCGGCTAGTTCTTTTACAGAAACAGCAGCTAATCCTTTAGCAGCAAATAAAGGTATTGCTGCTTCAATAATTTTATTTACTGTAGGCTTCTCGGCATCAACCTCAAATCTCAACATATCCCCCCCATAGGCAAGACAATACCTTAAATCATAATTTTAAACGCACATTTAATTATAAGATTTTTCCTCTCACTTGTCTACCATGAAAATCCATTTCTCCATAAAAAGAATAATCTTCCTGCATTTTTTCACAGGAAGATTATCAGTATTGTTGTTACCGCAATTTTTTTAATACATAGTATACTTGCTTAACTACCTGATCAGGCGTCACGCTATTTGTGCAAACGGCATTGCCATTCGGGCACTTGGTCTTATGACAGTAGGCACATGGTTGTTGGTTAAATACCGCAGTATTGCTATTGCCTGGCGGAGTATATGTTTCCGGATTGGTAGGTCCAAATATGGCTACAGTAGGTGTCCCCAGAGCTGCCGCCATATAAAGCGGCCCGGTATCGCCGGCAATAACTACTGACGCCTGTTCTAAGAGAGCTGCCATCTCTAACAGGTTGGTATGCCCAATTGCATTAATTATCGGCATATCTCCAGCTTTTACAACAATTTCCTGCCCCAAAGGCAATTCACTTTTGCCGCCGCACAACAATATTTTGAAGTCTTTCGCGAGCTGTAGTGCTGTTGCTGCAAATAATTCAGGCGGCCAATTCTTAGTTGGCCAGGTTGTACCGGGAACCAAAACTGCCAGTTTATCCTGCGAACAGACATTAGCTGCCTCTAAGTAATCCCTGGCAAACTTTTTGGCTGTTTCCGGCACCACCAAGGTCATTTCCCGGGAAGAAGGAGTAATGCCCAGGGTAGTAAGTACACTCAAGTACCTGTCAATAATATGGTGACCACTAGGGGCGGCTGTTTCTGTCATAAACCAGGGATTGCACTCCCCTGCCTGACTCATGCCGATCCGCCGGTTAGTCTTTACCTGCTTTGCAATCATCGCCGTCAAAAACAAACCATGTATATCAAGTGCAGCATAAAAAGACCTGTTGGCCAGCGCTCTCTTCAACTCTTTCCATACGGCAAAGGCTTGGGTAAATTGACAAGCCTTCACGTATTTATCAAAACGTTCCCGGGACCAAACTATTATTTCATCAACATGGGGATTATATTTTATCAGGTCGGCACAAACTTCACCAACAAGCCATGTAATTTTACAGTCGGGCCACGCGGTTTTAAGCGCTTCTGCTACCGGAGTACAGTGGATAACATCACCAATAGAACTTAATCTGATAATTAATATGTCCCTGCTCATAAATTACCGCCTTTACCAATCTTAACCGCCTGATTTTACTTCAGTTTAAGCTTAGCTAACGCGTCCGCCAGCGCGTTATTAAACGGCTGGGTATCTGAGGACTGTTGTTTTAGATATTTCGAAACTTCTTTTTTGGAAACCTTGGTAGTACCTTCTTGCTTTTTCCGCTCAGTAAATGCAGAAAGTTTCTCCCGGTAACCGCAAGCACAGGCAAAAGTACGGGCTTCTCCTTCACCCTTAAGTTCAAGTTTCTTATGGCAGTTAGGGCAGCGGGCATTAGTTATTTGGGCTACATTTTTCCGGTAACCGCACTCCCGGTCCTGGCACACAAGCGCTTTACCGCGTTTACCGTTAACCTCAAGCAAGTACTTACCACATTCCGGACACCGGGTACGGGTAAGGTTATCGTGTTTGAAGTTTTCCTGACTATTTTTTATTTCAATAATAATTGACTTGGCATAGTCTTTTATCTCGGTAATAAATGCCTGTTTTTGCAATTGACCTTTGGCAATAGTGCTGAGTTTCTGTTCCCAGGAGGCGGTTAACGCCGGCGATTTCAGTTCATCAGGCACCAATTCCAAGAGTTGTTTGCCTTTGGAAGTTATAAAAATATCTTTACCTTTTTTTTCAATAACAAAACTGCTAAATAACTTTTCGATAATATCGGCCCGGGTAGCAACAGTACCAAGTCCGCCGGTTTCGCCGATAATTTGCTTAAGCGCCTTACTTTCACCCGCCATATATTTTGCCGGATTCTCCATAGCCGACAGCAAACTTGCTTCATTAAAAGGAGCCGGTGGTTTAGTTTCGCCTTTGGTCAGCGAAACAGCAGCAATAGGCAAAATATCTCCCTTGTTTAAGCCAGGAAGCACTTGCTCAACTATGCCGTCAACCGCCTCCTCCTCATCATGATTATTACTGTATAACTCCTTCCAGCCAAGGGAAAGTATTGTTTTGCCTTTAGCGATAAAGATTTCATTGCCAATTTGCGCTCTAACCGTTGTCTCTGCGTATTCAAACGGCGGACAAAGCACTGCCAAGAAGCGCTTGACAACTAAATCATAAATTTTCTTCTCCTTGTCCGTCAGCGTGCTTATTACAACCGGCTGCTCCGTAGGAATAATAGCATGATGGTCTGAAACTTTGCTATTATCGACAAAATGACTGCCCGCTTTTATCGTACCCCTTAGTATTTTTAGAATCTGTTTAGAATAAAGACCGGTATCACACGCCTTTACTCTGTCTTTTAATGTTTCAACAATATCTGTAGAAATATACCGGGAATCAGTACGCGGATAAGTCAAAGCTTTATGAGTTTCATAAAGTTTTTGCATGACAGCTAACGTTTCCTTGGCGGAAAACCCAAATATTTTGTTAGCATCCCGCTGTAATTCGGTTAAATCATATAGAGCCGGCGAAAAGCTCTTTTTATTTACTTTATGTACGTCAATTACTTCTGCCCTTTTCCCGGAAATATTCTTAATAATCTTGTCACAAATCTCTTTATCAAACGTCTTATAGTCTTTCGTTTTGCTATCTTGCCAACTCAGCTTCAGGCGGTCGGCAGCTGCCGTGATTCCATAATACATCCGGGGCTGAAAATTCTTTATCTCAGCCTCCCTGGCAGCAATGATGGCTAATGTCGGAGTTTGTACGCGTCCGCAGGATAACTGAGCATTGTATTTTGTGGTTAACGCCCGGGTGGCATTAATGCCTACCACCCAATCGGCCTCGGCCCGGGCCACAGCCGAGGCATATAAGTTTTCATAGCTCTTGCCTGGTCTAAGATTGGCAAAGCCGTCACGGATTGCCTTGTCGGTAACCGAGGAAATCCATAGCCGTTTAATAGGTTTGTTAACATGTGTTTTTTCTAATATCCAACGGGCTACAAGCTCGCCTTCCCGCCCGGCATCGGTGGCAATTACAATTTCATTTACATCCTTGCGGTTGAGTTGTTCCTTAACGGCGTTAAACTGTTTGCCTGTCTGTTTAATCACTACAAGTTTAAGATCCCTGGGCAGCATCGGCAAGTCTTCCAAGCGCCACGCCTTATATTTATCATCATAGGCTTCAGGGTCGGCTAAAGTTACTAAGTGCCCCAACGCCCAAGTAACAATATATTTTGATCCTTCGAAATACCCGTTGCCTTTGGTGTTGCAATTCAACACCCTTGCTAAATCCCGCCCAACCGAGGGCTTTTCTGCTAACACTACTGTTTTACTCATGGTAACCTCTCAAAAAAAATAAATTTAGTTACTATTATACCCGTTATTTTCTAGATGTTAAAGTAAAAGGAAAACTGCCGGAAAACACTTTCACCGGCAGTCTAGCTGAATGTTATAGAAATATCGTATTGCTTTGCTTGTCAGGAGGCATCTTGCTGGCTTTGCTCTTTTTTCAACAAACCGGCTATCCATTCCTCAGCTCCGATAAACGGTTTAGTTCTAGCTAAAGAAAACACTGTTAAGGCCAGCCAGATAAAGCTAAAAGAAACAAGGTGCGTGTTCGTAAAAGCTTCATGATAAACCAATAGCCCTACCATCAAAGAAATTGTGGGCGATAAATATTGAATAAAGCCCAATAAGCTTAATGGCAGCCTATTCGCCCCTCCCGCAAATAACAAGAGCGGCGTGGCTGTTACCGCACCAGCTCCCCATAGAAAGGCAGCTGTCACCGGGGCACTGATACTAAAGGCAGAAACACCCTCGTAAGATAAGTACAGAATATACCCCGCCGCTACCGGCATCACAATAAGCGTCTCCAGTGTTGTCGAAGTAACCGCACCGATATTGAGAATCTTTTTGCACATTCCATAGAAAGCAAAAGAAACAGCCAATGCTAACGATATCCAGGGGATAGCGCCGAAATTAACGGCCATATTAAGCACACCAATAGCGGCCAGCACAAAAGATACACTCTGCCAAAACGACAGTTTTTCTTTTAAAACAAGCATGCCTAGTACAACGCTGACAAGCGGATTGATATAATAACCAAGACTTGTTTCCACAATTCGGCTTTCATTTACTGCCCAAATATAGGTCAGCCAGTTGACACTTATAAGCAAAGAAGCAATAACTAAGCCAATAAGTTTTTTTCGGTCATGGACAATGGCCCTCGTTTCCGCCAGAAACTGGCGTAACGTGCGTGTCACTAAAATAATTCCGAACATAAAGAGAAAAGACCAAATGACGCGATGCGCTAAAATTTCATAAGCCGGAACATACGCTAGCTGTTTCCAGTATACCGGCAGTATTCCCCATAAAAGATAAGCTCCCACGGCTGATATTATGCCTTGCAGCCGTTCTTTGGCTTGTTCAGTTTGTTCTTCCAAGACTACCCCGCCTTTGTTTGCATCTTAATTTATGTGCTTTTAATCGGCATTACTTTCTGTAACCGGTTTTCGCCAGTAAAGTAACGGATCATGCTCAATATCTTCCACTCGTTTACCCATAATGCTAAATGCCCATTGTATGGACGGCCCTAATGTAAAAGCAATAATAATAGTTCCAATTCCAATCGGACCGCCGAAAAAATAGCCAATTGCAGCTACTAGAGTTTCAATAATCGTTCGTATTTTCCATACCGGCCAATTTGTTTTTTTTATGATTCCAACCATTAAACTATCCCGCGGCCCGGCACCAAAAGCAGCCGATAAGTAAAAGTAACTGGCCCAGCCTATTATCCAAATCCCTACAAGCAGCAGCCCCAGCCTCGCCATCCAGTTATCAAACACCGGAACCCAGCCGCCAGCCATGATAATATCAATAAATAAGCCTATGAAGTACATGTTAACAAGACTGCCCCAACCCGGTTTTACCCCTAATAACCAGCTTAGCGCTATAACAATAACGCCTGTTATCTGAGATACTTGCCCCATAGTAAACGGCAGATAGTTGGTGAGGCCTAAATGCATGACATCCCATGGAGCTGTTCCAAGATTACTTTGCACTGTCAAAACAATACCTAACGCAAACAGAAATACTCCCCAAAATAAAAAAAAGATTCGCTTTACCATCGGCACCCTCTCCTACTACTGACACATCGCTGTGAAAGTCGAGGCTTTCATTACAGCATAACACCAAAATATATTTTTCTCAAATAAAAAAAATTTTACTTTACATTAAAATCAGTAATGAAAGCTACAATCTCTGATAAGAAAACACGGCTTGCGCTGAGCCTTTGGCGAAAGTTTACTTTTTATTAGGATAGGAAAGAGACTGAAACTCTTACCGAGTTCAGTCCCTTTGTTAGCTGACATCTTACCTATTGATTTTTAGATAAAACCCAATAGACTATGTGCACATGCAAAAGATTATTACCGGTCTAGTCCCTTTTTAATTGCTGCAACATTCAATTCGTACAGTTCAGGCTTTTTCTTGCCGACTACCTCATCCATAGCCTTTGTAATGCTTTCCATGTTAATAAGTGATAATGCTGGCAGTAAGGCTCCCAGACAAACCATATTGGCCAAACTGGAGTTACCGATTTCATTTGCCAGTTCAGTGGCCGAAACAGCCACAATCTTAATATCATCCCGTTTCTTAGTTAAATTGATAATAGAACTGTTAACTACCAGTGTTCCACCGGGTTTAATCCTGTCTAAAAACTTATCATACGACGGCTGATTAAGCACAATTCCGGCGTCGGCTTGATTAATAACCGGAGAATTAATTTCTTCATCGGAAATAATTACTGAACAGTTTGCTGTTCCACCCCGCATTTCCGGGCCATAGGACGGAATCCAGCATACCTCCCGCTCACCAAGCATGCCGGAATAGGCCAGCACCTTGCCGATAAACATGACTCCCTGACCGCCAAAGCCGGCTAAAAGGATTTTATCCATCATAGGGCTTTCACCTCCTCCGGAACTTTTAGTTCACCCATTTCGTAGACAGGCAGCATGTTTTCCTGCAGCCATTTGAGGCTATCCACCGGGGATAATCCCCAGTTAGTCGGACAAGTGGATAAAACGCTGACAAAAGCAAAGCCTAATCCCATTTGCTGTACCTGGAAAGCCCGCTTAATGGCTTTTTTAGCCTGCATAATATTTTTAGGAGAATCTACTGATACGGCGGCTACATATACTGCGCCGTTCAAGGTGGCAATCGTCTTCGGCAAGTCAATGGGCGCACCAACTAGCATGGCATCACGTCCGTAAGGGCTGGTTGTAGTTACTTGGCCCGCCAGGGTAGTTGGCGCCATTTGTCCGCCTGTCATCCCAAAAACTGCGTTGTTTACCATGATAGAAGTAATCTTTTCGCCTCTAGCCGCTACATGAATAGCATGTGCCGTACCAATGGCGGCAATATCGCCATCGCCCTGATAAGTAAAGACAAGCCTGTCCGGCAGTGCCCGCTTGATGCCTGTTGCTACAGCCTGTGCCCGTCCGTGAGCAGCACCAACGAAATCACAGCTAAAAAAATCCAGGGAAAAACCGGCACAGCCTACCGGCGCTACCCCAATTGTTTTATCGATAATATCAAGTTCTTCCATGGCTTCACCTATTAAGCGGTGAATAATACCATGGGTACAGCCAGGACAATAGTGAAAGGGGATATCTGTTAACCCTGTTGTTTTACTAAAAATCTTCTTCACAGCTACACCTCCCGAACTGCGGGAATATCAAATTGTTTGATAAGATCCGCTAATATTTCATCCTCATGCGGCAGCATGCCGCCTAAACGCCGGTGAAGTTTTACGGGTACACTGCATTCCAGCGCAAGTTTAACATCTTCAATCATTTGGCCGGTATTTAGCTCAATAGTCAGCACACCCTTAACACTATTTCTATAGGGTAAAAAAGCTTTTTCCGGGAACGGCCATAGTGTAATTGGGCGAATAAGCCCAAGCTTTATTCCTTGTTTGCGGGCCTTGTTCACAACAGTTTTAGCAATCCGTGCGCAAGTGCCATAGGCGGCAATGAGGTATTCAGCATCCTCAGTATGGAATTCTTCCCATTGTTGTTCTGCTTCTCTAATACTTTTATATTTTTCTTCCCAATAAAGATTATTGAGCTCGCCAATTTCATTTGTCAGTGAATAGCTGGCAATCTTACGTTTTGCCCTGCCTCGACAGCCGTCAGTTATCCAGTCTTTTTCCGGCAATATAGCAACCGGCTTGTCTTTCACTTCCACCGGTTCCATCATTTGCCCCAAAAAACCGTCGGCAAGAATAAGCACCGGGTTTCTATATTTATCAGCAAGATCAAACGCCTTCATGGTGTAGTCATACATTTCCTGTCCTTTAGATGGTGCAAGCACAATTAGACGGTAGTCCCCATGTCCGCCGCCTTTAGTACATTGAAAATAATCGGATTGCGTTGGTCCCAGACCGCCGAGACCGGGGCCTGCTCGATTAATATTTACTACAACAACAGGCAGTTCAGCTGCCGCGATGTATGACAAGCCTTCCTGCTTAAGACTGTATCCGGGGCTTGAGGAAGCGGTCATTACTCTTGTACCGGTACAGGCGGCTCCATAGCACATATTAATGGAAGCAATTTCATCTTCACCTTGCAGCACTGTTCCTCCGGCTTTGGGCAAATGTTTGGACAGATATTCGACAATCTCGGTTGATGGAGTGATAGGATAACCAAAAAACAACTTACAGCCAGCCTGTATAGCTGCTTCAGCAATAGCTTCATTCCCTTTGATCAGTTTTTTATCCATAGAAGTCGCTCCTTTCCTTACGAATCCTTATGATTCCTTATAAATTTCCAGCGCAACGTCAGGACACATGAGGGCACACAAGGAGCACCCCACACATTTCTCTTCCTCTGCGGCAACTATTGTATAGTATCCCCTGGAATTAGCTTTATCACCAATAGCTAACACTTTTTGCGGGCATACTGCAATGCACAGACCACAGCTTTTACACTTTTCACTAAATACGCTAACCTTTGCCATCGAACTCACCTCCGCACACTTTTATCCCTCGTCAAAAGGCATTAACTTCGTTAACATAACAAAATTATTAACAAGTTGCATAAAATTAACCTAAATAGTAACTTCTACATTATGATTTATTGTCCTTCAAATAAAAAAAACTCCGGTCGATGACCGGAGGATTTCGTTATTAGCCAATCACTTTTGCAGCAGTTGCTAAAAGCTCTGCGTGCAGTTTGTTGTCTTGTTCAATGATCCCTTTTACCTTAGCTTGTGTGGCAGTTATGTATGCTTCATCTTTAATACTGCCTAAATTGATTTTTACATTATATAGTGCGCCATGTAAACCGGCATGCGCCATAAGTCCGGCTACTGCAGCATCACTGGCAGCATTAGAGTTACCAATAGAGAGCACCCGTCCGGCCAGTTTAAGCACCTTTAAAGAAGATTCGGCCACACCTAGCGGCAAATTAGCAGCATGCTGCATTGCTTGTTGGATGGCTTTGCTTCTCGCGGCTTTCTCCTCATCAGTTGCTTTAGGCAATTTATAGGCATCCATAACCTTATTAAAAGCCTCGGTATCTGCGTCTACACATTTTGCCAATTCGCCTCTGAGCTGATCAGCTTCGGTTAAAATAGCCTCAACTTCGCTCTGAACTTCCGCATACTTACTATTGCCAATCGTCAGACGGCATACCATTGCCGCCAGGGCTCCGCCCAGCGAACCTGCCAAAGCAGAAATACTGCCGCCTCCCGGTGCTGGTGAGTTGGACGCCAGTTCTTCAAGAAAATCGTTAACTTTCATTTGAATCAACATTGCCTTCGACCCTTTCTCTCCGATAGTTAACCGCCCACAAATAATTTGAACACCAA
>CAZCEN010000039.1:15145-17181 GCA_964497205.1 uncultured Sporomusaceae bacterium | reverse complement strand
CAACAATGCGGTCAGCATATACCTGTGCTTGTTCTGTCTCTTTAACACGGGCCTGCCCAAAAAAGCGGAAACTTTCTGCAACTGCGCGTAAAGTGTCTATTTTAGCAGGAATGGTAATCGGCCCGCCGGAATATGCCTCATCGGTCGAGGCTATAGAAACGGCATCCACGCCTAACGATGCTGCCAAACAAGTATGTAAGGCTGTTGTCATGGCTGACTGCACCCGATCTTCGGTATGTGTCAAAAAACCAATTGGTGCTCCCGGCCAAATTGGCGCATTGATGATACTACGCAACGCAAACACTTTTCCAGCATTAAAATCTATATAGTTGTCCTCCATATATTCCTGTATCATAACTTCCGGAGAATAGGCGAAGAGTGGCTGCAATATAGGGCGGGCACCAAGTCTTATTGCCAAATCGGCAACGATCAGCATACCGGCAAAGGCCTTGTACGCAGGGACTCCGGCTAGTTCTTCATTTGTTACAATATCAAAAGGCATACCATATTTTGCAGCATATAGTATGGAATGGCAGCCATCGACAATCATCCGTTCAGGATCGGTGCCGGCTCCTAGCGCTCCATAACATATATTGATCTTTGTTAGGTCAGCACCTATTTTTCCCGCCAACACTACTGTCTCTGGTGTATTGAGCCCCCTATGCGCCCGGACCTGCCATAAAGTAGACTTTTCCAGTCCCATATGTATACGGTTAAGATTAGCTGGAGTAATAACGGTTCCATCTTCCTGATGAGTTAAAAATCCGTCGAGAAAGCCTTCGGTCCTGGCACCCCATGAAGGGTCAAAATGAACTACACCATCAGCGCCCCAGGCTTCACTTGTCACAACATGACCGACATCCATAAAAGGACATCCTGTACCATATTGGTTAAATATCAACGGCTTCTTTCCGGTGTGTTGGAGCTTCATCACTGACATCTGGGCTTTTATCTCTTCCAGATATTTCTCAAATCCACGCACTTCATCAACTCTGAACCGCCGGGTCTTGGGATGCAATTCGCCTAACTGGTAATATTTACGGGGAATATCACCACATAACTCTGCATACACCATTTCAAAC
Source organism: uncultured Sporomusaceae bacterium (assembly GCA_964497205.1). Classification (GTDB taxonomy): domain Bacteria; phylum Bacillota; class Negativicutes; order Sporomusales; family Sporomusaceae; genus Sporomusa. The sequence goes on along the minus strand of CAZCEN010000039.1, from coordinate 16,099 downwards.
TCAGGGTTACCTTGGCGATTGCGCCATCTTTCCACATCCCAAAGCTCTTCCCGCACTTTGGCCCTCTCAACCCCGGGAGAAGTCTTATCCTGTACCCAGTCCAAGATCATACCTGTAATGAGCTTAAGTTTGTTGCCAATGTCCTTATTAAGATAAGCGTAATCATATCCATCCGTCATATCCCGCTTAGCCTTTTGCGTCCGCATAGGGTCTGGTTTATATTCCCGCTCTTCAACAAAACAGACAGCTTCTTCTACTGTTGTTCCCGGACCAAACCCTTTATCAAACCCCAGTTCAGCCGCCAGCTCAGGACGGATAGCCATCCCCCCGATGCCAATCCTGACTCTTTCCCGTATACCGGTTGCGTCAGCAAGGTCAATAAAACGAGCCAGTACATCCCCCACACCATAGCCTAACGTCCGGCTCATCAGCAGTGTATCTACATCCGGAATTGCAAGCGCTTGTTCAACAATTTCTTCTGAAGTTAAATCCGGAGGCAGAAGGATAGCTTGATGCCCTTCCTTTTCCAAACCTCTGGCAATCATTTTTAGTCCAATATCATGTACTGGATCAATAGGGATAAGTAGTACTTTTCGTTTCATACTATTTTCCTTCCAATCTGCCATCAGCCGATAGCCAACCGTATTCATCCGCAGGCCGATGCACATATGCCCTTCCTCTAACGCGAACGCCTGGGCCTGCAAATTGTGCAAACACAATATCAACATCTTCGAAACCCATACTTTTTAGTAGCATCAGCATCAATTTTCGCCCTTCCTGCTCACTATGGCAGATGAAGAACGTCTCTATATCGAGAGCGTCCATGACCTGCTTTAATGACCCCAACATCGCGGTACCTCCAAATTAGTTTTTACTCATCTATAATGAGCAGCGAAATATTACAGAGTACCTTACAGAGTACCTTACAGAGTACCTTACAGAGTACCTTACAGA
>CAZCEN010000039.1:10865-15045 GCA_964497205.1 uncultured Sporomusaceae bacterium | reverse complement strand
TGAGCTGTACGTCCCATTACCCTTACATCGGATTCATGGAAAACGATGGCTTTGCCTTCCCGGGTTCCCATAATTACATCAAGTTCACCATTCGTCAGCTTAACACCAATTAAATCATCATCTTCATCCAAGGAGATGGCGATTAAGCCGCCTTTGCGGGCAGTATCAAAGTCAAGTAACTCTGATTTTTTAACGGTACCCTTTTGGGTAGCCATAAATAAGTAGCGTTTGCCGGTAAACTCTTTTATCGGAATAACAGCCGTAATTTTTTCGTCTTTTTCCACCTGCAGCAGATTAACGATGGCTGTGCCTTTTGCCGTCCGGCTGGCTTCCGGTATTTCATAGCCCTTTAACCGGTACACCCGGCCCCTGGTAGTAAAGAACAAGAGGTTATGATGCGTTGTGGCCACAAATAAATGCTCAACAAAGTCTTCCTCTTTTGTTCCCATACCGGTAACACCCTTGCCACCGCGCCGCTGACTGCGATATGTATCAACAGGTAAGCGTTTGATATAACCTTGGTGAGTCAAGGTGATTACGATATCTTCTTCAGCAATAAGATCTTCCATATCCATCTTGGACACATCGCTGGTAATAATGGTACGGCGTTCGTCAGCAAACCGTTTCTTAACATCTTGAAGTTCCTCTTTAATGATGTTTAGAACTTTGCCTTCGTCTGCCAGTACACTTTCCAACCATTCAATGGTTTCCATGATATCTTTATATTCCATCTCGATTTTTTCACGTTCCAGACCGGTCAGGCGCTGCAGACGCATATCCAGGATGGCTTGCGATTGTTTATCACTTAAGTCGAATTTATCAATTAAAGCATTCTTGGCTATCTCAGGAGTTTGCGATTGTCTGATTGTGCTGATAACCGCATCCAGATGATCAAGCGCAATTTTTAAACCTTCTAAAATATGCGCCCGCGCCCGCGCTTTATCTAATTCAAACTTAGTACGGCGGACAATAACATCTTTTTGATGTTCAATGTAATGGCACAGCACTTCCTGCAGATTAAGCACCCGGGGTTTGCCGTGAACTAACGCCAGCATGTTAACCCCGAAAGTTTCTTGCATTTGGGTGTGCTTATAGAGCTGATTCAAAATAATATCAGCATTGGCATCACGTCTAAGCTCAACAACTATTCGCATGCCTGTACGGTCACTCTCATCCCTGAGGTCAGTGATCCCGTCAATTACTTTATCTTTGACAAGGGTAGCAATGTTTTCAACTAATCTTGCTTTGTTAACCTGATAGGGTATTTCTGTAACTAAAATCCGCTGTTTCCCACTGGACATGCTTTCAATTCTGGCTTGAGCCCGCATTTTTACGCTGCCCCGTCCGGTAGTATAGGCTTGTCTAATACCTTCCCGTCCCAAAATTAGAGCTCCTGTCGGAAAGTCCGGACCCTTAATGGCCATCATTAATTCCGGAATAGTTACCTCCGGATTATCAATCATCATAATAACGCCATCTACAACTTCCCCAAGATTATGTGGGGGAATATTGGTTGCCATACCAACTGCGATACCTGAGGAACCGTTAACTAACAGGTTAGGTATTTTTGCCGGCAATACAGACGGCTCTTTTAATGATTCATCATAGTTGGGAACAAAATTAACAGTATCTTTTTCGATATCGGCCAGCATTTCTTCAGCAATACGCGACATCCTGACTTCAGTATAACGCATAGCTGCCGCCGAGTCGCCGTCAACTGAACCAAAGTTTCCGTGCCCGTCCGCCAGCATGTAGCGGCTGGAAAAGTTCTGGGCCATTCTCACTATAGCATCGTAAACCGAACTATCACCGTGAGGATGATATTTACCTAAAACTTCGCCGACAATACGCGCCGATTTTTTATAGGGCTTATTGGCAGCCATCCCGGCTTCATGCATAGCATAAAGTATCCGCCGATGAACAGGTTTCAAACCATCTCGGACATCTGGTAATGCCCGCATAACAATTACGCTCATAGCATAATCGATATATGAATTTCTCATTTCGTCTTCAATTTTGATTGGTAAGACTTTACCTAACCCAAAATCCAAACCATCTTGCACAAAACCACCTCAATAATTCGACATTCTACTATATTTTCCCCACTTAAGCAAAAAAATCCTGCATTGTAACCACTTATATCTAAAAACTATCTATATAACTCTGCCTGTAACCGAATTTTACCACTAACCATATACTACTATAGAAAACATGAGTTGTGTCAATCCCTTAGCTAAAAAAAGTCATTGCTAGTATCTTTTCAAAAAAACATGCCTTTCTATTAGGCGAAAGACCAAATTAGTTTTACTATTATACAGGAGGCGTTCGGTTCATGAGTATTTTTTATGTATTGTTACTCGGCTTAGCAGTCAGTATCGACGGCTTTGTCGCAGGTATAGCTTATGGCCTTAAAAACATCCGCATGCCTTTTGCTTCTCTGTGCATTGTCGGAGTTGTTGCCAGTATTTGCACTGCTATAGCTCTGGCTATGGCCTATATGATAGGTCAATTTATTAATACAGCTATCGCTATCGGTATTGGAGCTTTTTTATTGATTATGCTGGGCATCTGGAGTTTATTTCAGCAGTATTTTACCAAGGATGTTGCATCCTATGAAATTAATGGTGAGGTTACCGCCCGGAATTTAACGTTTTCTTTAGGCCGTTTAGTTATCAGCATAATGGCTAAACCGGAAACGGCTGATGTTGACAGATTAGGATATATCAGTTCACTCGAAGCCATATTCCTAGGGCTGGCGGTAGGCGCCGATGCGATGGTAGGTACCTTTGCTGCCGCGCTAATGGGGCCGCTGCCTCTCTACACACCCATAGCTATAGGAATAATACATATGGTATGTATTGCGAGCGGTTACTACTCTTCACAAAAATTCTTTCCCGAAAAGCTGAAAAAGCGCTTCCCCTATCTTCCTGGAACATTGTTAATCCTCCTTGGATTAATCCGGTTAGGCTAATACTTGTCCAAAATTTTTTTATAGTCGCAAGCGTCTGGCAAAATGACGCTTTTTTCTTTTTTATTTCTAGGACTTAACAAAATTGGTTAATAATACTACAATAAGAATAACTAAAACAAAATGGAGGTCAACCATGCCATATAAAATCTTAACTATTAATCCTGGATCAACATCCACAAAGATTGGTTTATACCAGGATACTGACGAAGTTTTTGCTCAAAACATTAGCCATAGTTCCGAAGATATTGCTAAATTTAGTAGTATCATCGACCAATTTGAATACCGCCTGGAAAAGATCAATGAAATTTTAGCGGAAAAGAATGTTGCAGCAACCGATTTGTCAGCGGTAGTCGGTCGCGGCGGATTATTAAAACCCATGGTCAGTGGCACTTATCAAATTAATGAGACTATGATTGATGATTTAAAAAATAGCCGTTATGGTGCTCATGCCAGTAACCTTGGCGCTATTCTTGCCGACTTAATTGCCAAACCAAATGACTGTCCTGCTTACATTGTCGATCCGGTAGTTGTTGACGAATTAGCTCCGGTAGCACGGATTACCGGCCGTCCGGAAATTACCCGCAGAAGTATCTTTCATGCTCTTAACCAAAAAGCAGTTGCCAAAAGGTTTGCCAAAAGTATCAACCGTCCCTACGACAGCCTCAACCTGATTATTGCCCACTTAGGCGGCGGCATTTCTGTTGGCTGCCATACCATGGGTGATGTTGTTGACGTTAATAATGCCTTGGACGGCGAAGGTCCATTTTCACCGGAACGTGCCGGTACAATTCCGGCCGGACAGTTTGCTGAAGCAATTCTCAATGAAAAAATAGATTGCCGCTCTGTTTCCAAAATGTTAGCAGGTAAAGGCGGACTTGTCGCCCATCTTGACACCAATGATGTGCGTGAAGTAGAACGTCGTGTCGCTGCCGGCGATAAAAAGACTGAACTTATTTATGAAGCTATGATCTATACAGTGGCTAAGAGTATTGCAGCTGCTGCTGTACCCGTCTGCGGAAAAGTAGATTATATTATTCTTACTGGCGGTATTGCTTACTCTGAAAAACTTACCGCTAAGCTCAAAGAATATGTTGGTTTTATTGCTCCTGTTACTGTTCTTCCCGGCGAAAATGAATTACAAGCCCTGGCCGAAGGCGCGTATCGCGTACTTACCGGCGAGGAAGCGGCGAAAGAATATAAGTAATATGG
>CAZCEN010000039.1:0-10765 GCA_964497205.1 uncultured Sporomusaceae bacterium | reverse complement strand
AACTACTCATCCCATACAGATACAATTTTATCTTCTGTACAACGGATTATCTTATCTTTATTATTAAGCTTGGTCTTCAAATCTATTTTGCCTCCCCACAGTTCGGCAACGTATTTAATAGTTTCTTTGGCATAATTCATTTCCAGTTCCCGCCCATCATAGACATGCTCTAAGATAAGCACACCATTTTCTACACTTAACGGCTTTATTTCCGGTACCATCCCTAAACCCGCCGCATTTGCCAATTCATCCCGGATAGCCCTCCAGCCGTCTTCGTCGGCAACCTCATCCACTACAATGTCAATTCCACGAACTTTGTAGGTAAATAGATTCATTTCTTCGCATAATTCCTGGTTTATATACCTCCTTAAGAAGGAAGCATCCCTTTCTTGCGACCTTATTTCAAATATTTTATCCCGCCCGTATTTTTTATCAAGATACTCAAACATTTTAAAACCGATAAAATACGGATTAATCCTCCCCTCATGCGGCCGGACAACCAGATTATGACGCTGCAAAAATTCAAAATGCAAACCTTGCGGCAAGTTTAGTTCATTAAGCAGAGTATAATGCCAATAGCTGGCCCATCCTTCATTCATAATCTTTGTTTCCACCTGAGGCATAAAATAAAAGGTTTCTTCTCTGACAATATTAATCAAATCTCGTTCCCAATTGGCTAACTTACCACGTTCACTCAAGAACCATAACAGGTCGGACTTCAGTCTATCAGGTATTTCCTCAGGTCTTTCTTTTGCCAGATCCTGTTTGGTAGGGGGTTTACCTTCGCCCTGGCGTCTAACCTGGAACCGCAGAGAATGGGCCGCGTCAAGTATTCGTTCTACTTTTTGAGCACCTATACTGGGATCGGCAATATAATCACGCACTCTGCTGGCATGGGTTTTGAACATCTCCACAGTAAGTTCCGCCCGGGTATTTTCTTTAAACATGCGATTATTTTTGAAAAAGTCATTATGTCCGTATACATGGGCAATTGTCAGTATTTGCAGGAGTAAAGTGTTATCCCTCATGAGATAGGCAATACAAGGGTCGGAGTTTATTACCATTTCATAAGGTAGTCCGGTTAAATTATAACTATAAAAAGTCTTTTGCCGCTCATAAGCTTTACCATAACTCCAATGCGGATAATGGGACGGCATACCTACGTAAGCTTCATAACACAGCATATCTTCGTAACTGCAAATCTCAAACTGCTGTTCATAACAGTCAAGTCCATTTTTGCTAACAAGCTGCTCAATGTTTTGGCTCCACAATTCCAGGTCTTTGATTATATAATCTGCCGCCACTAGTTATCACCCCCGGCGTCTGTCCCCATACCGGGTTCACTATTTTCTGTTTCTTTTTCCAATATCCTCTTAAGTGCCGGCCAAACATCTTCTTTACGTCCCATAGACACCGTAATAAAATTTTTATCCTTAATTTTTTGTTCGAGCTCACGGCGAATGGTAATTCCATATCCGTAGTTAGCCAATATCTCTACGTACCCTACTAAATTGCTGACACTCGTTAATTCTATAGCCTTTTCTATTGTCCGCGGGTTATCCTCCGTCCAGTTATCACCGTCAGTACAATGAAAAGCATAGATATTCCAAACTGTTGGGTTATACCGCTGATCAATTATCTCCAAAGCCTTGACATAACCGCTCGAAATCATTGTTCCCCCCGACTCACCATGGTGGAAAAACTCACGCTCATTGACTTCTTTAGCCTCAGTTGTGTGGGCAATAAACACAACTTCAACCTGTTCGTACTTCCATAACAGAAACTGATATAGAAGAAAATAAAAAGTTCGAGCCAGATATTTTTTACTTTGATCCATCGAACCAGACACATCCATAATGCAGAAAACTACGGCATTCGAATGCCTTCTGATATCTTCCTTGACTCTAAAATACCGTAAATCGTCTTCGCGAAAAGGCACCCGTTCCCGTATGATTTGACCATCATCAGACACTTTAGCCTCTGTACATACCTTTTCACGGACAAGGCCTTGTTGACGTTTAATTTTTTCTACCATTGTGCGTTTTTTAGCTAATCTTGGCGGGATACCTTTACGTTGGTAGCCCGACTTTTTAAATTTATACACCGCTTCCTGCAGAGCAAATTTTTTCCGTTCCAGATCAGGCAGATTGATATCGTCAAACATATAGCTTACGATTTCGTCCATAGTTATTTCGGTTTCGTAAATATCTTCTCCCTGTTCATTACCGGCCTGCCCCAAGCCTTTCTCCTGCTGATTGTTGGTACGGCCAACAACTCGCCCGCGTTCTTCTTCACCTGTGCCGCTAGCTGCACCGCCGTTATTTTTACCGTAAATAAATTGATATTCTTTGACACCACGAATAGGTATCTTAATTTTTTTATTTTTGCTTTGACCAATTATACTCTCTTCGGCAATAATATCACCCAGATTGCGTTTTATCGCATCTTCAACAAGCTCCCGATGGCGTTTTCGATCATATTGCGAACGGTCAGACTGGCCGATACGTCCTTCTTTAAATATTGCCATACGTCCACCTCCGTTCCTACACTAATCCTTCCACAAATTGTTGGCTGCATATTTTAACACTACATTGCAGCAATGCGGACAATAACCATTTTCTTTCATAGCTTCGACCATGGCATTAAATTTACTTTCCTGCTCTTTATCACGCACTCTGGCCTGGGTAATAATCCGTGAAAGCTCTTTGACCGAAGCAGTTAGTTTCTTTTCAATAGCCTCCTTAAGTGGTTCATAACTCTTATATTCAATCTTTCCGCCATTACGCATAACAGTAAACATATAGGATGTGACGTCTTGACGGAAACCTTGGGCTGCTGTACCGGAAATACCAATTTGCTCTTCTATGGACTGCAGGAATTTGATATCAGGTTCCAGCTCCTCTCCAGTATTCTTATCTTTTAGTTTTGTGGAATTTACAAAAGCCTCGGCATGATCGAGATAGTTATTAAACAAACTCTCGGCCTGCTCCTGGTAGCCGTGAATAAAGGCTTTGGTCACTTCCTTTTCTAGTATTTTGTTATATTCTTTCTTAATTGTATCTTGCAGAAAACCAAGATACCGTTTCTTTTCGTCTTCGGCAATAGCAAGATCTTTAACCGACTTAACCATTGTATCAATAACCGCAATTGGATTAATGCAGTTGAATTCAGATTCGGATAAAGTGGTATCCAATGCTTTCATAATAAAGCGAGTGGATATTCCTGTCATTCCTTCACGCGGCGCTTCTTCCCGAAGCTCAAAGACATCGATCTTCTTGGTTGAACCTTGCTCTACGATTTCTTCGCCGTTATAGATTTTCAGCTTTGTTAATTGATCAACTTTGGACGACGGTGCTAAACGGGTAAGAATAGCAAACATGGAGGCCACTTCGATGGTATGGGGCGCAATATGAGCATTGAAACTGCTATTCTTCAGTACCTTGCGATAAATTTTGACCTCTTCATCAAGTTCCAGGCAATAAGGTACTTCTACTTTGACAATACGGTCAAGAATAGCTTCGTTGGTATGATCTGATTTAAACTTATTCCACTCGGCTTCATTAGAATGAGCCAAGATAATACCATCAAAGTATATCATCGCCCCTTTACCCGGCGACGGAATAGATTTTTCCTGGGTGGCGGTTATCATGGTATGGAGATATTCAACATCGTTTTTAAATACTTCAATAAACTCAACCACACCCCGGTTACCAACATTAAAAGCACCGTTTAAGGAAAGTACTCTGGGATCATCCTCAGGATATAAGTCGAGCTTAGATATATCAACAGAACCTGACAGCACGGATGTATCCTGGTTATTCGGGTCAACTGGCGGTACAACACCAATGCCCTTGCGGGACCTGATAGAAAACTCGGACGTAGTAACTGGGAATCGCTCGAATTCGCCATTATATTCATGTTTCAGCCGGTAGCGGCAAATTGGGCACAAATCGCCTTCAATTTTAACTCCTAATAACTCTTCAAATTGCGGCCGTAAATGCTTGGGAATTAAGTGCAACGGCTCTTCCCTCATTGGACAGTCTTTGAGTACATAGATAGGCAGACTCATCTCCAGCGCCTGCTTTAATGATTCCATTATCGAAGATTTTCCTGCTCCTACCGGCCCGACCAAATACAGCACCTGGCGGGATTCTTCCCCTTTCATTGCCGCCGAATGAAAGTAACGCATAATTTTCATTATACTCTTATCGATACCAAAAAATTTGTCTTGGAAGAAACTATAGCGTTTGAGTGTATCATTGCCATAAATTCGTTTTAAGCGGGTAACTTCTTCGGTCTTAAGTGTTTCTACGCCGGATTTAACCAGCAGATCATACATACGCTGATGGGCTAATACAGCAATACTGGGATTTTCTTTTACAATTGACAAATAATCAAGTAACGTACCATCAAACTTATATTGTTTATGTTCGTCGCGGTCTTTTTTAATTAGTTTTTCAAAATCATAAGCCATAGTTCTTGCCTCCTTTTCTTATTCTGAGGACCCCTTGAATATTTCGATTTTAATCAATTTCATACTTGTTATGTCATAAAAGCAATCTCTGCCTTTTTACTAATTTATTATCATGTTGGAGAAAGTGGGCCTGTCTCAAATAAAAAAAGCGCAATAGACAGCTTAGAACCATCTATTGCGCTTTACCATTGTTCGTTTTTAATGGACTTGTTTTTCACCCACAAACAGCATTCCGATAATCTGCCCATGTTTATCTTTTAGTGTCTCATAATTTACGATATACCACTGCCGCATAACGGTTGCTCTGCCGATATATTCAGTATCCCGTTTTAAAACGGCTTTTTCTACATAATTAGCTGCAGGAGTACCGGTCGCTCTCCGGCCGGTCTTTGTAGTAACCGTTGTGGCAATCCTTGTATTACCCTGAAATACAGTAAAAGCCGCTCCCACTTTACGGGATATTTCATCAACTAATTGATCATTATTATTGATGATGATATCCCCTACCATCAATTGATTTCTGCTATTTATATGAATTAGACCATATGTATAGAGCAACTCCCGCGCTTTATTCAATTTATCCTTAATTCGTTTTCTGGTAACTTCATCAACGGTCACAAACTGGGCTGTCATTTCTTCCATACTCTGAGCCATACCATTCAATTCATAGGCCGATTTCGTGATTTTCTCAATAGTAGCAAAAACTTCTTCACTGGCAGCATTAATTTCCTGGCTGGCACCAGAGAAATGACGGGAAATATCAGTAATTTCCCTTACATTCGCCGTAATATTTTTAATGTCATCAGTCACTCCTGCTGTGTTTTTTGCCATTAAGTTTACTTGTTCATTAAGCGATTGACTGATAGTAATTATCCGATTTAATGCCGCTTCCGAGCTACTGGCCATCTCTGCGCCGCGATGTGCTTGATTAAGTGCTGTTTCAATAGCATCAACAGTATCCTCTGTTTCCTGACGAACCCCCATAACCAGCTTGGTAATTTCCTCAGCCGACTGCCGGGAGCTCTCAGCTAGTTTACGAACTTCATCGGCGACTACGGCAAAACCCCGGCCTTGTTCCCCTGCCCGGGCTGCTTCGATGGCGGCGTTTAAAGCCAACAGGTTGGTTTGAGACGCAATTTCAGTAATTACTTCAACAATTTGACCAATCTGATTAATTCGGCCTGCCAGACCATGAATTGCTTTAGCAGACACATCCATCTGATTTTTTAGCCCGGTCATCGTCACAATAGCTTCTTTAACCTGAGATGCGCCTTCTACTGCGCTGGCACTGGCTTCCTGAGCTAATTGGGCAGTTTGCCCGGCTAATTTGTTAGTATCATGAATTTGGGAACTGGCATGTATAGTAGACCGACTGCAGGCTTCCAAATCATGAACCTGCTGTGACGACCCGGCAGCTATTTCTCCTATATTCCCTGTAGTCTGCCGCATAGCTTCCGTTGTTTGCTCCGAGTAATCTGATAAATACTTGCTGGCTTCTGAAACCTTACCACCTATTTGGGTAATTTCTCCAATTAAGTCAGATATTTTTTCCATGACATTATTAGTATTGTGGGCTAATTCACCAATCTCATCGGCGGATGTAATCGTAATTTTTTTCTTTAAATCGCCGCCCCCGGCTGCCATTTCTTTTAAATTAATTAGTAACTGGTATATCGGTTTAGCAATTTTTTGAGAAACAATCACAGACCATAATAGCAAAATCAGCACAGATAAAATGGTATAAGTAAAAATAAATCCTTGAAACTTTGAGGTCGACAAAATACTCAATAAAAGCAAAATTCCCCCTAACGGGGCTAATCCGGTAAAAAATAAGCATAAGGCCAACTTACCCCTGATTCCTTTGGACCACTTCGATGTGTGCACCATTATCCAAGATCACTCCCTTAAAAAAAGATCATACCACCCCAATACTATATTAAAAAATATATTCATGAAATTTCTGTCAATTCCTCCAACTATAGGGCGCTATTACTGAAGAAATCCTAATTATTTTCTTCATCACTCTCATCCGGCTTCGGCATAGTATAGTATCGGAGGTGAAAAATAATGGCTTATTCGATTAAAATTAAGCTATCAAGCCGAACTTTATTTTTAATAAACAATAATACTATAGTCCGGAGTTATCCTGTCGGTGTCGGTAAAAGCGCTACCAGTACTCCGACTGGCAGATATTATATTGTTAGCAAAGTTCCTAACCCAGGTGGTCCCTTTGGTGCAATATGGATGGGACTAAGTCAACCCCATTATGGAATACATGGTACCAATAACCCTTCCTCCATTGGCGGTGCTGTATCCAAAGGCTGCATTCGTATGTACAACCGGGATGCGCTTGAGCTGGCCAGCAAAGTCAGCATAGGCACCCCGGTTATTATTGAACCTTAAATTCTACTCATTTTCATTACGATTTGAACGTATATTGGCCATTAGTTGCTCCCAAAAATTTACATTAAAAGTTCCCGGCACAGTACCGTTTGTAGTACGGTTACTATGAAAACCAATAACTACTCCCTGAATAAAAGCTGTAGTCTTTCCCCCTGGCGTTGGTATGCCCCGAAATGGATTAAAATCAAGAGGCGCAACATAATAATTAAGTATCCCGTCACCATTCACTACTAACCGGTTAGGATCATAACCATCTGCGGTATAAACGGCATCAGTGGGAGCGGCTGGCCTTAATCCCCTGTCAGTAACAAACCAAGCAGTATAAACCCCCAGAGGAATTAATCCTTCTGCCGATATTGATATACTACCGCTGTCATCAAATCCACATACTTCACCACTTGCTGTAGCCTGTACCCAAAATCCGGCATCAATAGCGGGTGGCCTGTTTGCCGGCAATATAGTAAAATTCAACTGACAGCAGCCTTGACCTTTTTCATTTTTTCTATCTATCATTTTTCCTCTTCCTTTCTGACATTATGTTTATGTATTATATGCCCTCTATAAAGTAAATGCTAAAAGCACTTCACTTTTATGGGAAAGGTTGTATAATAATACATAATTATTCATTAATCAGTAGGAGGATCTGAAATTATGGCTGAAACCTTAGGAAAAAGTGCTCTTAAAATCCAAGAAGAACTTAATAAATATAATCTGAGTCTCAAAGTAGTAACAATGCAGGATTCCACCCGAACCTGTGTTGAAGCAGCCAATACAATCGGCTGCGAAGTTGGACAAATTGTAAAATCTTTAGTCTTCCGCGGCAAAACCAGTGGCACACCTGTACTAATTGTAGCGAGCGGCGATAATCGCATAAACGAAAAAAAAATGAAAGAATATCTAGGCGAAGCTGTCACCAGGCCGGATGCTAACTATGTTCAGGAGACAACCGGATTTGCTATCGGCGGAATTCCCCCTGTTGGCCATACTACAAAAATGCCTTGCTTTATTGATGCCGACCTTTTCCGGTTTAAAGAGGTATGGGCTGCTGCCGGCACACCTTTTGATGTATTCTGTCTTACCCCCGATCAATTAGCAACAATTACTCAGGGTAAAATTATTAATGTAAAATAAAAAACATAGCCCGCTATCAGGCTATAAAACCTAATAGCGGGCTTTTTGTATCCATTTATAATCTAAACCGGTTCACTTCATCACTTAATTGATCAGCCATCTGCCGTAAAGCGTGGCTAGAAGCCGATATTTCTTCCATAGAGGCCGACTGCTCCTCTGTGGCCGCCGAAACAGATTGAGCTTGTGACGCCGTTTCCTTACTCACAACTTCAATTTGATGAACTGCTTCTATAATTTTTTCACTGCCTTCGACCAAATGCTGGATAGAAGAAGATATGTCATTGACTTGCAACGAGACAATATCAACAGATTCCCTGATATCTTTAAAAGCGCTTCCGGCATTTTGCACTAAACCAGCACCGCTTTCTACTTCTTGTTTACCTCTATTCATAACTTGCACTGCCCGGTCTGTATCGCCTTGAATCCTGGCTATCATTTCGGATATCTTTTTCGCCGCTTCCTGTGACTGTTCCGCCAATTTCCGTACTTCCTCGGCAACAACGGCAAAACCACGTCCCTGCTCTCCGGCACGGGCTGCTTCGATGGCGGCATTTAACGCCAATAGGTTGGTTTGACCGGCAATACCAGAGATGGTCTCCACAATCTGACCTATTTCCTGCGATCTGGCACCTAATTCGGCTATTACTTCAGCAGAATCCAATACCGTCTTTTCGGCGTTCGCCATCTGCCTTACAGCTTGATCAATAACCTGTTCACCGTGTGTTGCGGTATCGGATGCTTTTCGCGATGTTTCTGAGACGGTGTTAGCATTTTCAACGACTTGATTAATGCTGACAGACATATCTTCTACAATGGTTACAGCTCCGGCAACCGCCCTTACCTGCTGATCTGCTCCCATAGATACTTGAGTGATTGCTTCAGCAACCTGTACCGATGCCTGGGCCGATTGATGGGCTCCCTCTGTTAGATTAACCGAAGAGTTTGCTACATGGCTGGATGCTGCTGTTGTTTTCTGAATGAGATCCCGTAAACTAACTCCCATATGGCTAAAGGCCTTTACCATATCCCCGATTTCGTCATTACCTTTATATACTAAATTAGATTTTGTTAAATCGCCACCGGCTATTTTATTAGCTTCTTTTAATATCATATTGACCGGCGTCGCAATTTTGCGGGAAAGCCATAAAGCAATAATAACAGCGAAAACAATAATAATAATATCTAAAATATTGATTAATTTTTCGATTTTATTTTGATTCTCATGATTTTGCTGGACTCTTAAATCCATTCTTTCTGTTAGAAAAGTAACAAAATCATCCATTTTTTCTTGCGTCTCTTTGCTAATTGCCCCTGCCGCACTCATATAAGCTAAAGACTCTTCGGTTCCTTTTTGCGTTTTTATCTCAAGTGTCTTTTCGGTAGCTTCCTGATATTTCGCAACAACTACTTTCAACTCAGAAATTTTTTGCTTACCTTCCGGAGTAGTTAATTTCTTTTCCAAACTATTGAAAAGCTGCTGCATTTTTTGTTTTGAATCCTGATATTTGGCTATGTATGCTTTATCCCCAGTCAAAAGAAATCCTCTGGCATAATACCCTTGTGTTCTAAGCTCCAGGGTCATATCTTTGACCTCAAAAACCAATGGAACACTGCGAGACAGAAGGGAATCGTAACCATCTTCTATTTCAGTAAGCTGCCAGAAAGTATACCCACATAAACTACTAAAAGCAATTGCAACAAATAATACAGTGGCTACTATTTTTTTACCTATAGTAAATCTTATTTCGTTTAGCACCTGTTACCTCCTAATTGTATAAAAGAAGTTTATTCTAATATTGGGGATAAGTAATAACGGCGTTGCTACCAGTAAAATACATATGGCCGCTGTCTTATACGTAAATTATCTACCGAAATCCATATTATCCTCCTTCCCAAACAGAATTACTAATTTAAAAAGACCAGAAATGCTGGTCTCTAATTATTTATATCGGTAATTTATTCATAGTTATTAACTATAGATATTATATATATCCATTATATTACTATTAATCGACAACCTTGTCTATATATTTAAAACACCCTAATTTACTAAAAAAAAGTCGTTTTATGCAAAAAACACGGCTATATAGCCGTGTTTTTATTTTATATATCCAAATTTCTTACTTTACTGGCGTTTTCCTCGATAAACTTACGTCTTGGCTCTACTTTATCTCCCATAAGCACTGAGAATATTTCATCAGCAGCCATGGCATCTTCCAGCTCAACTCTGAGGACTGTTCTTGTCTCAGGGTTCATTGTTGTTTCCCATAACTGCTCAGGATTCATTTCACCTAAGCCTTTGTACCGCTGAACATTGATGCCTTCGCGGCCTATTTTTTCAAGTAAGCTGTCCATTTCGGCATCACTATAGAGATACCAACTCTCTCTGCCTTTTTTAACAAGATACAACGGCGGTTGAGCAATATAAACATGGCCACCGGTAATTAACGGCTGCATATGGCGGTAGAAGAAAGTCAGCAGTAAGGTACGAATATGAGATCCGTCGACGTCAGCATCTGTCATGATAATAATTTTACCATAACGGCGTTTCTCAATATCAAATTCTTCACCAAAACCATTACCAAATGCGGTAATCATGGCTCTAATTTCTTCGTTATTAAGAACTTTGTCCATCCGGGCTTTTTCTACATTGAGAATTTTACCGCGTAAGGGGAGAATAGCCTGAAAACGACGGTCACGGCCTTGTTTAGCCGAACCACCGGCGCTATCACCTTCGACGAGGTAAATTTCAGCCTG
>CAZCEN010000038.1:3921-17242 GCA_964497205.1 uncultured Sporomusaceae bacterium | reverse complement strand
CGGCTACTTTAACGCCAACATACGGATCTGTTGAAATTACAAACGGACGAATATAAAGAGAAGTGCCCAAGGATTTTGGTACCCAATGCTTATCAATTTCGATCAGTTTGTTCAAACCAGCATTTAGTACTTCGGGATCCATTTGCGGAATCGACAAAATGTCTGCCGAAATGTTAAACCGTTTCCAGTGATCCATTGGGCGATACACTACAATTCTGTTATCGTCTGTACAGAACGCTTTCATACCTTCAAAAATTGCTTGTCCATAATGTAAAACCATGGCCGCCGGTGAAAGGTCAAAATCGCCGTACGGAACTATACGGGCATTATGCCAGCCTTTACCGCTAACATAGTCCATGACAAACATGTGGTCAGTAAAAATTTTACCAAAACCCAGTTTGTCTTCTGCCGTTAGTGTGCCTCGTTTTTCAGCCAGTGTAACCGCAATGTCAGTCATGTTAACAGGCCTCCTTGGATTGTATATTTATGGTTATTATAGTTTGCTTTTTGTATACATGTCAAGGCGTTTTTGTTGTTTTTCTAGAATTGACCTAGCAATATTCACTGATTGTCCAACCTGAGTGGGCGAAGTTCCACCCAGAGAGTTACGGGCAGCTACACACGTTTCGATAGTAATGGCATCAAGGATATCGCTATCGAACAACTGTGAAAATTCTTTAAACTCATTTAAACTTAACTCAGCTAAGGTTTTTTGCTCACTTAAACAATAGGCTACACATTTTCCGACAACTTCATGCGCCTGGCGGAACGGCAAACCTTTTTTCACAAGATAATCGGCCATATCGGTGGCATTGGAAAAATCAGTTTTAAGCGCCTGGCGCATGGCGCCGGCATTCACCTTCATACCGCGCAGCATGGCTGCGTATACTGTCAGACTGAATTTCACAGTGTCGATGGTGTCAAACAGACCTTCCTTATCTTCCTGCAAGTCTTTGTTATAAGCAAGTGGCAAGCCCTTGGCGACAGTCAACATGGCCATCAGGTGGCCAAATACTCTGCCGGTCTTACCCCGTACCAGTTCGGCAACATCCGGGTTTTTCTTTTGCGGCATTATGCTGGAGCCGGTGCAATGGGCATCATCAAGTTCAATAAAAGAAAACTCGGTGGATGACCAGAGAATGATTTCTTCACTTAGACGGCTTAAATGCATCATGAGAATAGACGCAAAGGACAGAAACTCCAAAATGTAGTCGCGGTCGCTGACAGCGTCCAGACTATTTTCATAGATACGGCCAAACTTCAATTCATGGGCCACAAACTCCCGGTCGATCGGGAAAGTCGTACCGGCTAACGCGCCCGCCCCGAGCGGCATAATATCGGCAGACTCCCATACCCCGCCCAACCGGCGGAAATCACGTTCCAACATGAAGAAGTAGGTCATCATATGGTGGGAAAAGAGAATGGGCTGAGCCCGCTGCAGGTGAGTATAGCCAGGCATAATGACATCAGGATATTTGTTCACAGTATCAAGTACAGCCTGTTCCAGGTCATACAGCAGTTTGCCGATCTCGGCTACCTGCTCTCTAACATACATATGGGTATCAAGAGCTACCTGGTCATTACGGCTGCGGGCCGTATGCAGCCGCCCGCCGGCTGGGCCGATGCGCTCAGTCAGGCGTTTTTCAATATTCATATGAATATCTTCCAGGGACACTTCAAAGCTAAAGTTGCCGGCCTCAATGTCAGCTAAAATTCCTTCGAGGCCGCCTGTTATCAGTTTAGCATCTTCCTGGCTGATAATACCGCACTTGGCAAGCATCTTGGCATGGGCAATGCTGCCGGCAATATCCTGGCGGTACATGCGATTATCAAAAGAAATGGAGGAGGTAAACTCCTCCACCATTACATCCGTGCTTTTGGCGAAACGTCCGCCCCACAGTTTAGTCATTGTTTTTCTTGGCCTCGGCTTTCATCATGGCACGTACTTTGAGCGGCAGACCAAACAGGTTGATAAAGCCCTCCGCGTCGCCATGGTTATATAATTCTTCACTGTCACCAAAGGTTACGATTTTTTCGTTGTAGAGGGAGTATGGGGATTGGGAACCTGCACTCATGATGTTGCCTTTATACAGTTTCAAACGGACAGTACCGGTAACATTCTCTTGCGTGGAGTTAACAAAAGCATCAAGTGCTTCTCTGAGTGGAGCAAACCACATACCATCATATACTAACTCGGCATATTTAATAGCTACTTGTTCTTTATAATGTAAGGTAGCGCGGTCAAGGGTCAAATACTCCAGCTCACGGTGAGCGTAATACAGGATAGCTCCACCAGGATTTTCGTACACGCCGCGGGATTTCATACCCACAAGCCGGTTTTCAACAATATCGGCAATACCAATACCGTAAGCGGCGCCAATGTCGTTAAGCTTGGTTAACAAGGATACAGCATCCATTTTTACGCCATCAACCGATACAGGAATACCTTTTTCAAAGCCAACTTCGATGTATAGCGGAGCGTCGGGAGCTTTCTCCGGCGGAGTTGTAATCATATAAACGTCATCTTTTGGCGCATTAGCCGGGTTCTCCAGGTCAGCACCTTCATGGCTCAAGTGCCAGATGTTGCGGTCCATGCTGTACGGACGGGATTTAGTTACCGGTACAGGGATACCATGCTTTTCGGCATAGTCAATGGCATCTTCCCGGGAACGGATATTCCACACCCGCCAGGGAGCAATAATTTTGAGGTGAGGAGCCAACGCCTTAACGGTAAGTTCAAAGCGAACCTGGTCATTGCCTTTGCCGGTAGCGCCATGACAAATAGCGTCTGCACCTTCTTTAAGAGCAATATCAACAAGCGCTTTGGCAATAATCGGCCGGGCAAAGGAAGTACCTAGCAGGTATTTGCCTTCATAAACAGCGCCGGCTTTAAGTGTCGGCCAAACATAGCCTTCCACAAACTCAGCGGTTAAATCTTCAATATATACCTTGCTAGCGCCTGATTTAATCGCCTTTTCCCGTACAGGAGCCAGCTCATCGCCCTGACCAACATCAGCGCACATAGCAATAACTTCACAACCGTAGTTTTCCTTAAGCCAAGGAATAATAACCGAGGTGTCGAGGCCGCCAGAATAGGCCAGGACAACTTTTTTAATGTCACTCATTATATATTTCCTCCTTAAATTAAATAACTAATAAAAATACCAAAACAATGGATACTTATACCTATTCGCCCACTAACAAGTTTTTCCTGCAAAAATCTGCATATGAGCGATGAATCACGCTCTAACAATTCTCGCACTTCGTACTCCATACTCCCGTCACTCCCAACTCCGCTACTCCGTAACCCAAAAAGTCACGAACTGCCGGAACTTGTTAGAAATGTCCAGATACGAGGCACGATGAGGAGGCGCAGCGCGGCGTACATCCGTACGTTAGCAAGCCCCCGCAGGAGAAACGAAGTAGATGGGCGTTTATAACAAGTTCTATTGCACTAGTCTGCCATTAACAGAGCCATGATGGCCTTTTGGATGTGCAGCCGATTCTCTGCCTCATCAAACACTACTGAATTTGGTCCCTCAAGAACATCCTCAGTAATTTCCTCGCCGCGGTGGGCCGGCAGACAATGCATAACAATGGCATCCTTCTTAGCCACTTGCATAATAGCGCTGTTAATCTGGAAGCCGGCAAAGGCCTGTTTCCGGATTGCTTGTTCGCCTTCCTTGCCCATGCTTGCCCATACATCGGTATATAGCACATCGGCATCTTTGGCAGCGGCAAACGGGTCATCCAGAATGCTTATCTTGCTGCCGGACGTCTTAGCAGCGGCAGCTGCCTGCTCGACAATAGTAGCATCTGGCGCATAGTTTAGCGGTGTAGCAACACTAATATCCATACCGACTTTAGCGCAAATGTGCAGCAGGGAGTTGACCATATTGTTACCGTCACCGATGTAGCATAGTTTGCGGCCTTTTAAATCACCTTTATACTCAACGGCAGTAAATATATCAGCCATCGCCTGACAGGGGTGCAAGAGGTCTGTCAGGGCATTAATAACCGGAATTGAGGAATACTCTGCCAGTTCCTCCACTTCCAGATGGGAAAACGTCCGAATCATAATACCGTCAAGATACCGGGATAGTACCCGCCCTGTATCTTTGACAGGTTCGCCCCGCCCGATCTGCAGGTCATTAGAGGATAAGAACAAGGCCGAACCACCAAGCTGGTACATCCCCACTTCAAAGGATACTCTCGTGCGGGTAGAGGATTTTTGAAAAATCATACCCAATGTTTTTCCTTTCAGGAGTTGATGTGGTTCGCCCGCTTTTTGTTTTGCTTTTAAGATTTTGGTAAAGTCTAAAATCTGATATATTTCATCAACACTTAAATCATGTATTGATAGAAAGTCTTTTCCTTTAAGACTCATTCCCTAACACTCCCCCATAAGTAAAGTTATAAAGTAGACTTAGCTTCAGGTGGGGTTTTAACCCCATCTGAAGGTTAGTCGCCCTTATCCAGGGACTTAGCCGCTCGCCTGTGCCCGTAGGGGTATAACTCCCACTTA
Organism: uncultured Sporomusaceae bacterium; assembly: GCA_964497205.1. Lineage (GTDB taxonomy): Bacteria > Bacillota > Negativicutes > Sporomusales > Sporomusaceae > Sporomusa. The sequence goes on along the minus strand of CAZCEN010000038.1, from coordinate 12,717 downwards.
TAAAAGATGGGGGTCTTAGAGCGTCTTAGTCACAGGGCACGGCCGCAAGCGTTTTATCCAGTATTGCGATCATCTCATCCACATTCTCTTTGGTAACGATAAGCGGCGGCACAAACCGGAGTACATCGCCGGCCGTGCAGTTAATAATGGCGCCTTGATTCATGCATTCGTTAACAATGTCACGTCCCGGCTGAGTCAGTTTGGCACCAACCATAAGACCTTTACCACGTACATTGCTGATCAGTGAGGGATATTTATTCTTAAGCTCTCCGAGTTTAGCGATAAGATATTCGCCAACAACTTGTGCATTGTCAAGCAGCTTCTCGTCTTCCATGGCTTTTAGAACGGCATTGGCAGCGGCACAAGCCAGCGGGTTGCCACCAAAGGTTGAGCCGTGGTCGCCGGCGTGGAACGCGGCAGCGATCTTCTCTGAGGTTATAAAAGCACCGATTGGCACACCGCCGGCCAACCCTTTAGCCAGCGTAACAATATCAGGCTTTACGCCGAAATGCTCATAGGCAAACATTTTGCCTGTGCGGCCAATTCCGGATTGGATTTCATCCAGAATTAGCAGCGCCCCGTGCTTCTCGCATAAAGCTTTAACTTTGGCCAGATAGTCCTGGTCTGGAACATTAACGCCGCCTTCCCCTTGAATTGGTTCAAGCATTACGGCACAAGTCTTGTCAGATATGGCGTTTTCCAGAGCGGCAATATCGTTGAAAGGAACATAGCTGAAGCCGCCAGGCAAAGGCTCATACCCTTTTTGGTATTTTGGCTGGGCGGTAGCCGTTAAAGTGGCTAAGGTCCGGCCATGGAAGGAATCATGAGCAGTAATAATTTCAAATTTGTCGGCGGCAATGGTTTTGCCATATTTCCGGGCAAGTTTGATAGCGCCTTCATTGGCCTCTGCACCGCTGTTGGCAATAAATACCCGGTTGAGGCCGCTAAGCCCGGCCAGAGTTTTGGCCAAAGTAGCCTGTTCCTCGGTGTAATATAGATTAGAGCAGTGAATTATTTTCGCGGCTTGCTCGGATACAGCTTTAACCAGCGCAGGATGAGCGTGGCCCAGCACGTTAACGGCAATACCGGCTAGGAAATCTATATATTTTTTGCCTTCATTGTCATAGATATAAGGGCCTTCTCCATGGGTCAGAACAATCGAGTACCGTGCAAAGACCGGCAAGTAGTTTTCCTGATCAAGATTAATTACAGTTTGTTTATCCACCGATATACCTCCTATATTTAACCACTTCAGTGCCAATGCCTTCGGTAGTAAAGATTTCTAACAGCAAGGAATGGGGTTTACGTCCGTCAATGATATGAGTTTTGGCCACCCCGGCAGCCAATGCCTTAACGCAAGCCTCGACTTTCGGAATCATACCTCCGTCGATGGTGCCTTCTTTGATCATATCCTGGGCTTCGGCCAAAGAAAGAGTAGAAACAAAAGTACTCTTATCGTTGTAGTCGCGGTAAATGCCTTCCACGTCAGTAATAAGTGCCAGTTTTTCAGCTCCCAGGGCTGCGGCTACTTCACCGGCCACATAATCGGCATTAATGTTGTAGGTGGCACCGTCTTTGCCTACGCCAATTGGTGCAATAACAGGAATGTACCCTTCGTCCAACAGCTTTTCGACAATGCCGGTGTTGATTTTGAGAACGTCGCCGACAAAGCCGATATCCACTTCTTTAATTTCGCCATTTTCGCGAACCTTGGCCAGATGTTTGGAAGCAATAATAAGGTCGGCATCTTTGCCACTCAATCCTATCGCTTTAGCGCCAAGGAAGTTTAAGAACTTAACAATCTCGCTGTTGATCTTACCGACAAGCACCATTTCAGCAATTTCTACGGTCTCCTCGTCGGTCACTCTGAGGCCGCTGACAAACGACGATTGTTTGCCAAGTTTTTTGAGCATACCGGTAATTTCCGGCCCGCCACCATGAACAACTACCGGTCTAATACCGGCATATTTAAGAAAAATAATATCTTGTATAACGCTTTTTTTGAGTTCATCGTTAAGCATAGCGTTGCCGCCGTATTTAATAACAACAGTGTTACCGGAAAAGCGCTGCAGATAAGGCAATGCCTGAATCAATACTGCCGCTTTTTCTACTGAATTAGTCATACAATCATCCCTTCCCACATGAAATTCTGTATTGATCACCTATCAGGTGGTATATTCGCCGTTAATCTTGACATACTCATACGAAAAATCACAAGTCCAAACAGTGGCCGAAGCTTCGCCCATTCCTAAGGAAACTGTTATTGCTATATCTTTGGCTGCCATGACTTCTTTAAGCTTATCGGTATCGAAGCCGGCTGCGCCCTGTCCGTTACTTACGATTGTCAAGCCGCCGATATCCAAGGAGGTTTTTTCCGGCTCAGATTTCGCACCGGAATAACCAACAGCACACAGTATGCGACCCCAGTTAGGGTCCTGACCGAAGAAGGCTGTCTTAACAAGCGGTGATTTCGCAATCGCCATAGCCGCCAGCTTGGCATCAGCAAACGAACCCGCGCCGGTAACGTTAATCTCAAGGAACTTGGTCGCGCCTTCGCCATCACGGACAATGAGCTGTGCCAGCTCAGTGCACACAACTTTTAAAGCTGCATAAAATTCCTGATAAGCCGGGCTGTCAGTCGAAGAAATGAGTTCATTGCCGGCCTGACCGTTGGCTAACACAGTCACCATGTCATTGGTACTGGTATCGCCATCTACTGAAATCATGTTAAAGGATAATTCAACCGTTTCGCTAAGCGCTTGATTGAGTATGGCAGGTGTGATGGCGGCATCGGTAGTAATAAAACTGAGCATTGTCGCCATATTGGGGTGTATCATTCCCGCCCCTTTGGCAATTCCGGCAATTTTGCAAGTCTTGCCACCTAGCTTAAATTCATAGGCGCAGGATTTTTTAAAAGTATCTGTTGTCATAATAGCTGCAAGTACAGACTCGTGCCCGTTTGCAGAGAGAGCGGCTGCCGCCTGAGTAATACCTGCCTTGACTTTATCCATTGGCAAGTTGACGCCAATTACTCCGGTTGAGGCCACCAGCACTTCGCAGGCGTCAATATTTAGCGCTTTGGCGGTCTCCAACGCCATGACCTGAGCATCCTTTAAGCCCTGTTCGCCGGTACAAGCATTGGCACAACCGGAATTGACGATAATGGCACGGGCAGTGCCTTGCTCAATCGCTTGCCGCGAAACCTGAACCGGTGCAGCTGCCATCTTATTCGTTGTAAACATGGCCGCTCCGACTGCCGGAACTGTACTATATATAAGACCTACATCTTCGTTGCCATTCTTTTTGATACCGGCGTGAACACCAGCGGCTTTAAAGCCTTGCGGTGCGGTAATACCGCCTGCGATTTTGGTTAGCATTGCGATTCCTCCATAACTTGTATTAACCATTGTCTGTTGTCACGGTTACGTGTATATCATGGGTATAGTGGTGCGTTGTCTAGTCCTGTCTTTTCCTCTATATTAAACATTACGTTCATATTTTGAACTGCCTGCCCTGATGCGCCCTTAACCAGATTATCAATGGCCGAAATGGCAATTACCCGGCCTGTACGCTTATCAACATGCCATCCCAAATCACAGAAGTTGGTGCCCCGGGTGTTTTTTGTAAGCGGGTAGCCGCCCCGCCCTAACAGACGGATAAAGTATTCCTTGCCATACAGGTCGTTATAGGCTTCGTCAACGGCCTCTGCACTAACCCCATCCTTTAGTTTGGCGTAGCAGGTGCTTAATATGCCTCTGGCAACCGGAATGAGATGAGGGGTAAAGTTTATGATAAGTTCCTGACCTGCCAGCTCGCCAAGTACGCTTTCGATTTCCGGTGTATGGCGGTGACCGGCCACATTGTAGGCCTTAATATTTTCAAACACCTCGGTAAAATGCGAACCCAGGTTGAGTCCCCGCCCGGCACCGGACACCCCGGATTTGGCATCAATAATGATGGATGTTAGGTCAATTAATTTTTCCTTAACTAACGGCGCCAATGCTAAAATACTTGCAGTAGTATAGCAGCCCGGATTACCTATTATGGAAGCCTCTTTAACTTTGGTACGGTTTAACTCGGTCAGACCGTATACTGCCTGCGCTTCCTTGTGGGTATGGGGCAGTTTGTACCATTGTTCGTAGATGGCATGATTCTTGAACCGGTAATCGGCGCCAAGATCAATAATTTTAACCTTCGGATTAATGGCTGTGGCTTTACGGCCCACCTCCATCGCGTGTCCATGGGGTAAGCCAATGAAAATAACCTGGCTTTCTGCAGCTATTGTTTCCAAATCGGCCATACTTACCAGTTTATTGGTATAGAATTTTGTAAGATGAGGGTAAATCTCATTAATAGCCGTACCCGGCTGACTTTCAGAGGTTATGTACAAAATCTCGGCTTCCGGATGAGTCGCCAATATCCGGAGCAGTTCTGCGCCAGTATAACCAGTGGCTCCAACAATGCTAATTTTCATGGACCTCGCTCCTTTTTTAATAATTATACAATAGTACTGTATAATAATTCAAGTATTTTTTGTGCATATGTATGCATAATTTTTGTTGGATGTAATCCATGTTTATTGTATTTCATATAGTGTGGTAAATACAGAGCAAGATTTGGATACCGTGGGATATATTGGATATACCAGGCTAAAAAAGAAAAAGAGAGGCCACAAATAATAAGCGACAGCCTCTGTTTAAAAATTAACTTTTCCAATAATATATATACTACGCCCGCATTGGGGGCAGTTTTTTCCGGAGCCATTTTCCGCGTCCTCCGCTAAGTAGCTGTAGCCGTTTAGACGGTCAATGATTTTATACCCGCATTCAGGGCAGTATGTATTGTTAAATTCACCACCGATATTACCGATATATACATAGTGAAGATATTTTCGCGCTGTGTTATAAGCCATTGTAAGTGTGCTTACAGGAGTCGGCGGTTCATCCATTTTGTAATTAGGGAAATACCGGGAAAGGTGCAACGGTATATCGGCGTTAATACTTGCCAGCCATTTGGCCAAGGCCGATAACTCTCTTTCTGAGTCATTAAGCCCCGGCACAACAAGCGTAGTTATCTCTACATGGCAGTGCTTGGCCGCTTGCTCCACCGTACGTTTGACATGCTCCAGTTGTCCGGCACACACGTTTTGATAAAAGGTATCGCTATACGCCTTCACATCAATGTTCATGGCATCAATATACGGAAGCAGACCGGCTAAGGGCTTCTCATTGATAAATCCGTTGGAAACCAATACATTTTTAAGGCCTGCGGCTTGTACCTGCCGAGCTGTATCCAGAATATATTCGTACCAGACACTGGGCTCAGAATAGGTATAGGCTATCCCCACATTACCACGGCCGGTAAGTTGTATTGCTAAGTCGGCAGCCGCTTGGGGCTCAAGCAAAACTGTCTGTGGCTGTTCCTGCGCAATATGCCAGTTCTGACAAAACTTGCAAGCAAAGTTACAGCCCCAAGTCCCCAACGACAAGATGGCACTGCCGGGGTAAAAGTGATATAACGGTTTCTTTTCGATAGGATCAAGTGCCTGCGCGGTAGCTTGTGCATAATTTAAACTATACAGCTTCCCGCCCGTGTTGGTGCGAACCCGGCAAAAGCCGGTCCGCCCTTCGGCAATAGTGCAGCCTTTAGGGCAAAGCCCGCATACGACGGCTTGTCCCTGCGGCTCGTAGTAGAGTGCCTCATGCATCTTGGTCACCTGCTTTAGCTTACTTATACCGCGTTACCGTAAAGCGATACAAATCAACCTCTTCCTCAGGCCGGATACCGGCTTTTTGCATAGCAATACTGAGCTGTTCGTCAATTGTATCTACCCCTTCGAGATCAGGCAACAACAGTCCGGAACGCCGCCCTTTACGAACAATGACTCCGTATTTTTTCGGATCAAGTTCATTAACGCTGTCAATTTGTTCAGGCGCGCCCAGCACATCAACCGAGACTTCCAGGTCCGGCAATTCATCCAACTCGATTGGCCAAAAGCGCGGATCTTCTGTGCCGGCGCTTACGGCATTGCGAATGATTTCTTCGGCTATTGTCGGTTGGGTAGGAGCAAAGGTTCCAATACAACCGCGCAGCTCGCCGTTCTTTTTAAAAGATACAAATACGCCTGCCCGTTCAGGTAAGGGTTCCGGGAGTTCTGCCGGTTTAGTAAGAAAAGCACCCTGCTTTAAATAATATGTAAGACTCTCCCGGGCAAGCGATGTTGGTGTTAATGCACCCATAAGTAAAGCTCCCCCCTACTTCTTGCCTTTTACTTTATAAAGAGTAACTGCATAGCCTACTCCAAACGGGCCTTCATACGAAGACAGTATGGTTTCGGCATCCAGCCCGCCCATTACACCCAGCAAGAAGAAAATTGGCCTGAGGCCACATTCTCCGGCTTCCTCTATCAGGTTTCTGTCCATGTTGAGTAAGGCTTTGACATCAATACGTTTAAGTGCCTCTACTACCTGCCGGTCAAATTCTGCCCCTTTCGGGCTGTAACCGGCCGGTGCACCCGGAATAAGACGGTGTGACAAATCACCGGAAGCGATAACGGCTACCCGCTTGTCCACATTACCAATCGCCGCTTGGACGGCTTTACCAAAGGTATACATCTCTTCGTAGGGCAGCATCCCCATTGTCAAATGTACAATTTGCCCCTTGAACCCGGCCTTAGATAAATAATACAAGGGCACAAAGGCGCCGTGATCCAATCGTAAAGTGACCCGGTAGTTCTTGGCAACATCATCCGTTAACTCTTGAAGATTTATTCCCAGACGCTGACAGCTCCGAATTATGTGCTTAATTAATAAATTATCTGTCTCAAACCCGAGAGTTACATCCGGAGCACCAAACTGTGCCATATTGCCTCTGAGGCGGGGATGAATACTGACAGTTACGGAATCTTCAAATACCGGACCATGCGGTGTGATGATAACAACCGTTTGCGGGTTGCCTTCTTTAAGAAGTTCGGCCGCCTGGGTAACGGCTGAAACAGTAGCCTTAACCTGATCAAGTTCGTTTTTGCCTACTTCCGGGACCATAATCGGCGGATGCGGCATAAGCGCACAGCCAACCAAATTGTCCATGAAATCGCTCCCTTCAGTTAGTGGTGCGTACTAACTACGCTTTATCTTCCCACATTCTGGCTGAAATGATACGCGATTGCTTTCGCTATGTATTCGGCCAGTTTCTGCTGGTAGTCTTGACTGTTTAAGCGTGCGGCTTCAGCAGGATTGCTAATAAACCCGGCTTCGACAAGGACACCAGGAACATTTACAAATTTCAAGACAATAATATCAGAATCCTGCTTGGCTTGCCGCTTGTTGCCAGGGGGGAAATTTTTAAGAGCGTGCTGCATAGTTTCAGCCAGTCGCTTATTTTCTTCTATTTTAGGATTGTAAAAAACCTGCGCCCCCGACCAGTTATTGCCTTTGATGGCATTGCAGTGAATGCTGACAAATAAACTGGCTCCGGAATTATCAATAATTTCGACGCGTTTTAATAAATCATTTTTCTTGCCGCCTTTGCCTTTGGTATAATAGTCTACATCACCATCACGAGTCATTACCGGTGTTGCCCCGTTCACTGTCAAAATCTCGGCAAGTTTTTGCGCAATAGCCAAATTAATATTTTTCTCGTCCAGACCATTCCATTTGGCTCCATCATCAATACCACCATGACCGGCATCAATGGCTATCGTCTTGCCATTAAGCACGGCCAAATTGACCTTTTCAATATCATCAAGCACAAGATATCGCAATGTAAGCAGATTTAGCACCACTACCGCAATACTAACCATTACTACACTGAACAATTTCCGGCGCCGTACCGCCAATACCCGCACATTCATCCCCTGCCTTCTTATTAACGGTCTGCCACTGCTATTTAAACTGTATTCTCTATTTCGCAATTAAATGCTAAAATTAATACGTAAAGCCTTGCTTTAAGGAGTGATTTGCTTGAAAACTATGCGTTTACGAACAGGGCGGGTTGTAGTCTTATTACTAATAATTTTTCTTGTAGCTTTTATGTGGGCTGGCGGCGGATTGTTACTCCGTTCTTATACATCTAAGATTCAAGTGCCAACAGAAGCTGTTACTACGGTAACAACCGTCAGCAGTACCTGGGAACGGATACATAGAATTATCTTTCTCAAAAAAGCCGTTAACGCCAAGCTTGACAAAAAAAACTATATCCGCTTATCGGATGTTCCGCTGGCTATGCAGCAAGCCATCATTGCGGTGGAAGACAGCCGGTTTTATCAGCACAGCGGCTTCGATATTGAAGGTATTTTACGCGCTACTTTAGTAAATGTGCAAACAGGTTCGTTTGCCGAAGGCGGCAGTACAATTAGTCAGCAGCTGATTAAGAACCTTTTTCTTTCGCAAGAACGCACCCTCGGGCGTAAAGCCGAAGAGTTCATCCTGGCTATTGATATTGAAATGAATTATTCCAAAGAAGAAATTTTAGAAATGTACTTAAACACCATTTACTTTGGTTCTGGCGCCTATGGTATCGGTGAAGCATCAAACATATATTTCGGCAAACCGCCGTTCCATCTTAACCTAGCCGAATGTGCGATGCTGGCAGGTCTGCCCAACGCGCCCTCTCTAACCTCCCCATACGTTAGTTTCGAGGCCGCCAAGCAGCGCCAGGCCGTAGTCCTTGCCGCCATGACCCGTAACGGTTATATCGGCCCGGCCCAAGCGCAGGATGCTAAATTAACACCGATATTACTGGCAAAGTAGAGACTGCGTTAACTCATGGCCCTTTTCAAGATTACCTCTCCCAATC
>CAZCEN010000038.1:1843-3821 GCA_964497205.1 uncultured Sporomusaceae bacterium | reverse complement strand
GCCATAAATTAGTGTACCCAACGCCGTCAGGGTAATGTTGATTGCACAGAATTCGTCATGATCCTGCAAGCGGCAGTTATCGCAAATCTTGCTGACAGCGTCATAAGCTGCCAGAGCTTTAAACCGGTCAACCCGACCATCAACAATCGGCAAAGAGCGGATTAGGCCCAAAATATCTTCCGGTATCTCATCATTAAATTTAGTACCCGTCTGCGACATATACATTAAAGTATCTTTAGCGATCCCCACATGACAGAGACTTTTAGCACAGTTTTTACAATTGCCGCACGCTTTGTTGGTGCCAACAAACGCAACGAATGCACTTTCTTTAGAAAAACTCATGCTTCTACCTCCTCCTCTACTGCAGAAATAAACTTATCTATACCTGTTTTTGCAATTACGTGATATAGTCGGGAATGTTCCTGCAATTCGCCGCTAGCCTTAAGCTGAGCAGTCAAGTCCGTATACAGTGCCATAATCCTAACAATGACCGGAACCATTTTTTCCCGCGGGACTTTGACCGGCAATACTTCCCCATGAATGGGAGTTGTACCGCTTTCTTTGCCACCTATGGCAATGGTAAACTTACCCCGTGGCTCGCCAATCAGGCCAATACACTGGCACAAAGCCGCCGAACAATTACGCGGACAGCTGGAAATGCCGACTTTAAAATCCCAAGGCAGTTTTGTGCCATACACTGTATCGTTAATTTCTTTGGCCAGTCCCAAGGTCTCCTGGCGGCCATGAACACACAGGCCTTTTCCCGGGCAAGCTACAATGTTCCTGACACTGCCATGAACGTTAGCCACTTTTAAACCGCCAGCCGTCAATTTTTCCAATGCCCCTGTCACCTTGTCCTTAGGCACTAACAAAATTGGCAGCTGACGTCTGGTAAATTTAACAGCAACACCACCGTCGGCCATTATATTCGACAATACAGCAAATTGGTCGGCTGTTAAAACACCACCCGGTGCATCCACCAAAATTGCCCATGCGCCGTTGGCTTGTTCAACAACTCCCCACAAAGCATCTTTTTCTTCTGTAAATACCACCTGCTCACCATTCCAGCTCCAGGCATTTGATCTGCTAAGCTGCATTCTACCCGCTCCTCATTCTATGTGATACTAATATTGTATTAATATTTATTATTAATTAGCATTCTGCCTTAGATGAAAAAATCCTGCTAGTTTATGGGAGATTTTTTTTAATTATTTAATGACAGAAAAACGAATGAAAACTATATGCTTTTGGGCATAACAAAGCCTCTTATAGTAGGTAGTCTTAACCTAGCATAGGAGGCTTTTTGTTTCACCCAACAATATGTGCTCTAATCGCTTTCGGAGACTTATCTGTTTTAGGTATAATTAGAACTTAATATTTAGCATAATGAACTTTCGTAAAGTCAAGATTCGACTCGTCATAATTTTTTAAGGTCTCATCTTTATGACCTATAGCTACCATGCTTAAAACCCCATAGTGGGCGGGGATGCTCAATATTTTTCGAACCGCGTCTTCGGAATTTTCTCCAGTTTTGCTTTTTCTTTTGTTGCATTGTATCCAGCAAGAGCCAAGACCCAATGCTTCTGCTTCTAGCTGGATAAGTATAGAAGCAATGGAGGCATCCTCTATCCAGGTATCACTTTTTCCAGGATCGCCAATAACTACAATGGCCAGGGGAGCTGTTTTCAGCGCAACTGCCCCAGGATGCTTACAAGTTTCTAGTTTTAACAGGGTTTCCTTATCCTCAATAACGACAAACTCGAACGGTTTTATATTTTTTCCGGAAGGGGCAAGCAAGGCTGCTTTTAGAATTTTATCAAGTTCTGTTTTGTCTACTGGCAATTCTTTATATTTCCGGGTACTTCTTCTTGTCTTTAATAATTCTAGCATAGCAATCATCCTCCCAAAGGAATTTAATTTTATATAAAAACCCTGCCGGATACCCGGCAGGGTTTTGAACAACATTAACGCTTGGAAA
>CAZCEN010000038.1:0-1743 GCA_964497205.1 uncultured Sporomusaceae bacterium | reverse complement strand
ATAAAAACCCTGCCGGATACCCGGCAGGGTTTTGAACAACATTAACGCTTGGAAAACCGGATCACCCTTTAAATCCGGGAGTTAACAGGTAGTTTGTCCTTAGCAAGCTACTAACATATTAGGATTTATAATTTCTCTGACTCTTATGCTTTAATTTATATTTCAATTATATCAGGAAGTCTTTTCTAATTATACACAAAAATTGGCATAAAATCTTGCTTTGATTATTACAAAAATGTCTTGAATTTATGCCTGGCCTTATTATCATTTTCCCTCTCCCCGGCTACTGCTAGGGTTCTTTCATTCTTTGCTTGAAGTGAATTCAACCACAATAGTTTTAATCTGCCATCGACCATTAATGTATTCAATGTATTCAGCATTCCTGAAGTGTTGCAAGACCTGGTTAAGAGCTTCCTTAGCCGCGAATAACTGCAGTCCCCTGGCCGGTGTCGTGCTGGGATGATTGATTTCTTTATCAAGAGCATAATAATCGTTTATCGTTGCTTGCAGAGCTGTTTTTAACTTTCTATCCATAGTCACCCCTCCTGCTTTTTCCAAATGATCACATAGCCACGTTACCGCCTCAGTATCACAATAACATCAATTTAATTATATGGCAATATTTGTAACTATACAAGTAAGGTTATTTGATGACAAAATAAAAAAGCCCCACGGTTGCAGGGCTGTGAATAAGGCATCAATCAATCCTCTTGTCTCTCTCCCTCTTCTCTTCTACGAACTATTCGGAGGATCTCGCTAACATTTCGATCTATTTCTCCGATTTGAATTTCCAATCTTTCCAACCGCTTTTTAAATGCACCAATGACATCACGGTTCTCTTCAGACACAATTCCACACCTCCTTTTACATAATATGTCATGTAATATGGTAAAGTGACAAAAATGCCCCCAGGTTTCTGGTGTGTCCCACGCCAAGAGGACAAAGAAAAAATAGAAGCTAGGTTTTATTTTTCATGTCCTAATAAGGGTAGCATAGCAGAGGATGCGGCTACTTGCTGGTGTGAAGAATGGGAAAAGCCGTTCCCAGCGAACGGCTAATTGATAAAGGAGATAAACAGAATGTTACGTTTGGTTTTGGCGTATGTCAGAATTAATTAACAGGTCGGGCTACACTCATCTTCACAGAAGCAGAACAGCAAAAGAATAATGATAATTATTATAAAGCAACCACCAAAGCCACCTCGACCTCCAAAGCCACCGAATCCCATATGTGCGCCTCCTATCTATAAAGTAAGGGGTATATATATTATAATCTATGAATAGTTGAGCAGTTTTGCTACAGCAAAAACATTCATCTAGTTAGTTCTAAATTGAATCTATAAATGGAAGGCCGCACCCCGGATGATGCGGCTACTTGCTGGTGTAAAGAGGGAATGAATGGGGAAAAGCCGTTCACAATGAACGGCTTTTTGATAAAGGAGATAAACAGAATGTTACGTTTGGTTTTGGCGTATGACAAAATTACTTAACAGGTCGGGCTACACTCATCTTCACAGCAGAAGAACAGCAAAAGGATAATGATAATTATTATAAAGCAACCACCAAAGCCGCCTCGACCTCCAAAGCCACCGAATCCCATATGTGCGCCTCCCATTCCTATAAAGTAAGGATGTATATATTATAATCTATGAATAGTTGAGCAGTTTTGCTACCGGAATCCCTTCAAAGTGACCCTTTATTTGTCATCGTTATCTTTGTGGCTTTCAGGCAATGGTTTGGTTGC
>CAZCEN010000037.1:16207-17636 GCA_964497205.1 uncultured Sporomusaceae bacterium | reverse complement strand
GAGCATGTCAAATGCTTATTGAAAAATCAGCCAGTGAAACTAAATAGATAACTATTGGAAACCCCCCAGACTATATTTATCAATAGCCTGGGGGTTTATGTTATTTGTTTACTTAATGTGAGCTATTATGAGTACGGCCGATGCCAAAAGTCAGCCCATGCGCAATTGTATCTGCCATTTTCATGACAAGGTTCAGGCGGGTACTTTGCAGCACCATGTGTTCCATAAAGCCGCCGACATTCACAATTCCGGTAATGTAGGCATTGCCGACCGCCGGAAGGTCTTTGTTAACGGCAGCCCCGGGTTTAACAGGGCCGTTGCCTAAGGTAACGCAGCCAACATTCTCAAGCTTCCCGAGACAGGCATCTACCGCAATAACAAACGGGTTTGCAAACGACCCAGTAATAATTTTCAACTTAGACTCTAAATTGGTGGCATGAACTGGGTCATCAAGTGTACCGTAAACATGGGGAAACAAATTTAAGGTTTTCAACTTAGTGCCAGTCAATGGGCCAAGCGAGTCTCCGGTTGAGCGGTCTGTGCCGATACACAATATTATAATTTCATTTCTATTGGTTTTGGCGGTTTGTACTAAAGTCCGGATAGAGGTCGCTAAGTCATAAACAACATTGGGTTGACTAACGTTGAATTTCTGTTCGCGAACCTGTTCACGTGCAGGCTCGGGTGTAGTTGATGGTTTAAGCGGGGAAAGCTTGTTGAGGACAGGGAAATTCAAAATATTATTTAGCATACTTAGCTCCTGTTACATATTTGTTATTACCAGTATGTGTAAAAAACTGACAATATATACATAATGGCAGGAATTTTTCGCGGTAAACAGGAATAATATAAGAAATGTTTACCAGATAATGTTACGATCCATACATGGGAGGCAATTCAGAGTGGAAGTAGCAAACAAGTTTAAAGCTATACCGTCCATAGACCGTCTTTTGATGGTTGCGGCTAATGATCCGGAAATTAGTGGTTATCCCCGCGAATTAGTGACAGATTGTTTGCGGCAGGCTACCGCAAGGAGTAGAGAACTTTTGCGGCAGGGGATTGATACAGACATAGAGGCAGATACGCTTGTGGCTATGGCTAAATTGCTTTTGAAAAGGTTTACCAAGCCAAGTCTCAGGCGTATAATCAATGCTACAGGAGTGGTTCTTCATACCAACTTAGGACGGGCTCCGTTAAGTCCCCGTGCGGTTATTTGTGTCAATGAAATTATGGCAGGTTATAGTACCTTGGAATACGATGTTAATACAGGTAACCGTGGCAGCCGTTACTCCCACGTAGTACAGCAGATATGCCGTCTGACCGGGGCGGAAGATGCTATTGTTGTCAATAATAATGCCGCTGCTATCATGTTGGTGCTGTCGGTGCTGGCCAAAGGCCAGGAAGTTATTGTCAGCCGGGGAGAACTTAT
>CAZCEN010000037.1:0-16107 GCA_964497205.1 uncultured Sporomusaceae bacterium | reverse complement strand
TTACCGGTAATTGAGGATTTGGGGAGTGGGACACTATTACCGCTAGTTGTTGGCGGCCAAGCGGAGCCGTCTGTTAGTGAACGGCTTTCGCTGGGTTTTGATATTGTTACTTTTAGCGGTGACAAGCTGCTTGGCGGCGCGCAAGCCGGCATTATTGCCGGTAAAGCCGAATATATAGCCAAGATGAAGAAGCATCCGCTGCTCAGGGCTATCCGCATTGATAAATTGTCTTTAGCGGCTTTGGAGGGAACTTTAATGGATTATACGCTGGGACAACCACTTCGTGATATTCCTGTCTTGGCCATGCTGAGTGTCTCTGCAGATGAACTGAGAGAACGAGCTGAGCTTCTTAATAATCTAATGGTAAAGACAAATCTGCCTGGTTTAGCTGCAGAAGTTATCTCTGTAAATTCGCCTGCCGGCGGTGGAGCTTTGCCCGCAGCCGTCCTGGCTGGCTACGGTGTGGCTGTGCATTTGGCTGGTAGGAGGGCCGCAGAAGTAGAAAGCGGCCTTAGGCAGCGGGAAATCCCTATTATAGCCCGAATTCAGGAAGACAGAGTAATTTTAGATGTGCGCTGCTTAGTGGAGCAGGATTTTGCTGAAATTGCGACGGCGCTTTGTGAGATAGGGAGGCTGGAGCTATGAAACATGTAATTATTGGCACAGCCGGTCATGTTGATCACGGTAAATCGGCTATAATCAAAGCCCTGACAGGTATAGATACAGATAGGCTTAAAGAAGAAAAGCAGCGCGGAATATCCATAGATTTAGGTTTTGCCTCCTTACCGCTCGGAGATAAAATAATAGCCGGGGTTGTCGATGTACCGGGCCACGAGCGTTTCTTAAAAAACATGCTGGCAGGAACAGGTGGTATTGACTTGGCTATGCTGATAATTGCCGCTGATGAAGGAGTTATGCCGCAGACTCAGGAACACCTTGCCATGCTTGAACTATACGGAATTAAATACGGTCTTGTAGTTATTAACAAAATCGACAAAGTAGATCAAGAGTGGCTGGACTTGATTCAAGAGGAAATTCAGGAGTGCATTAGCAAGACTTTCCTAAAAAATGCTCCAGTTTGCCGGGTATCTGCAGCTACAGGGGCAGGTATTGATGAACTGAAAACTGCCTTAATAAAGCTTGCGGGCAGTATACCCGCGCGGGACAGCAGTGCACCTTTTCGCCTATGGATTGACAGGGTGTTTACTATTAAAGGTCACGGGGTAGTTGTTACCGGCTCGGTGCTTAGCGGACGTGCTAAAATCGGCGATAGTGTACAGCTATATCCGGCCGATTCTGTGGTTAGGATACGGGGAGTGGAACGACATGGCGAAAAGGTCAACGAGATAATGGCCGGGCAGCGGGCGGCCATTAATTTGGCCGGCGTAGATATGGAAAATGTTTTACGGGGAATGGTGCTTAGCGCTTCAGGGCGCGGCGAAATTAGCGCAGTGTGGGATATCATAGGTGACTGGCGGAAAGAGATCGAAAGCGGTTTGCGTGTCCGGCTGCACTTGGGAACAGGCGAGTTTTTGGGACGGATTTACTCCTTTAAAGACACGGACAACAGATACATGCGATTAATTTTAGAAGAACCGTTAGCTGCGGGGACCTGTGACCGAGGAATAATTAGGTTATATTCACCGCAGCAATTGTTGGGAGGGGTTACCCTGATTGCCCCAGGCCGTAATACCCGGCGGCTAAAACCTGAACGGGCGGCGTTGGCCGATGCAGTTGCCCAAAATGAGGGGACTGAGGTATTGTATCATCGCCTTAGTGAAATCCAGCGAATGCAGGCAAAGGATGAAATTAAACGGTTAAGCGGTTACTTGCCTGATAAAGTAGTAGACCAAGCAGTAAATAATATGATGGCTGCTAAAAAATTGCAATGTTTTGATAAACTATATATTGTATCAAGCATATTTGAGCGGCTAACTCATAAGATGTCTACTGCTTTGCGTGAATACCATAAAAGTCAGCCCGATAAGGCTGGATTGGCGAAAGAAATAATCCGGCAAAAGCTGGCAGTCGATGAAAAAAGCTTTGATACCATGCTGGCACAGTGGTTGCAAGACAATAAGGTGACAATTAGCGGTGGTTTGCTTGCGCTTAAAAGTCATGCCGAACGGCACGGCGGCTGGCAGCAGGACATTATTGCTAAGGCTGATGCTGCTTTAGCTCAAGTTGGATTAACCAATGTTGACCAAGGTTATCTAGCCGAGAAATTAACGCTGCCACCAGAAAAAGTAAAGGCTGCTCATGAGGCATTAGTACGGACCGGAGTACTTGTAAAGCTTAGCGACATGTATGTATACCGCAAAACAATGCAGTACATTGTACAGCTTATTCATAAACATTTTCAGGAAAAAGAAACATTAACAGTTGCGGAGTTACGAGACATTTTGAACACTTCACGCAAAATTGCTTTGCCGGTTATGGAATATCTCGATATGAATAAATATACAATAAGAGAGGGGGACGTAAGGCGTCCAACCAAGAAAGTTCAGGATTTACCAGAATAAAATTACTCGAAAATGTATATTGACAACAAAACAAATCGTTTTTATAATAAAACTTAAAGCAGTAATGTGTATATATCGGTACATTGTATACGCACAACTGTTTTAAGGGAGTGTGTCTAGGGTTCCGCGCTGACAAAGTGGTCTGGACCAAGCGACACAGGTACTGCCATGGTGCAGTACTACACCGTGGGTATAAAAGACCCGGCGGAAGGTCCCAGCTAATGGGGGATCTTTTGCTAGGTCTTTTTTTGCTTTTTTATTCATTTTTTATCTTCTGTCTATTAGTTTTTGATAAGTTTGAAAGGGTGGGGAGAGTAGGATGTGTAGAATAGGGGCTATAAAAAGCAAAGTCGCATTTCATCCATCGCGGGCACTGCATTTAATGCTGCCCCAGCAGGAAGGTCATGATAATTCAGGGTTTGCCATGGTCATGCAAGATCTCGAGGGGGTTTTTGCCAAATACAAGGATAAACCGCTGCTATCTTTGGCGTGTACGCAAAAGGGGGCGGCTATGGTAGAACATTTTATGGAGACCAACAACTTTACTCCCTTATATGAATGGATTCCCCGGGGGGTACGTCAGGAAGGTCTGGATATTAAAGCTATGCCTTATTATATATTTCGGGCATATGACTATCCGGAGTACTACCGGACGGCTACCCAGGAAGCCAAGGAGGAGCTATTACTTGATACACGGTTGGCATTAAGAGCTTTGCTGGAAAAAGATGAGCAGGGATTTGTGTATTCGTTTTGGCCTGATGTTTTGACCCTGAAAGAGATTGGCGATCCTCGCGATATTGCCGTTTATTTTAAACTTTGGGACAATAACGGCGACTTAATGGCTAAAAATGTTGTTGTGCAATGCCGACAAAATACCAACTATGAAATCGTGCGCTATGCAGCCCATCCTTTCTTTATGCAAGGATATACCTTATGCGCTAACGGGGAAAACACTTTCTATACCAAAAACAAAGAATATCAAAAATCTTTACACCGTGGTTATATCGGTTTTGAATCAGATTCGCAAAACTTCCTCTATACTTTGCATTACGTACTTAAGGTACTTAAGTGGCCAATAAAATATTACAAGCATGTTATTACGCCGCTGCCGTTTGGTGAGATTTCTGAGCGGATCGACAAACAGGAACTGACGGCAATTCGCCAATCATTGGGACACCTCGAGATAAACGGTCCTAATACCATCATTGCGATGCTGCCGGACGGCCGGATGATGACTTGCTGTGACTCGAAAAAATTACGGCCGGTTGTTGTAGGCGGTGACGGTACTACTATTGCCATATCTTCCGAGGTTTGCGGTATTAACCACATCCTGCCCCACCGTAATCAGGAGCTTGATATATATCCGAATGAACGGGAAGTTGTAGTTATTACCCGGGAATTGGAGGTAGAACGATGGAAGCAGTAAAAGTACAAGATGTCAGCGTAACTGACTTACCTTGGAAAATTCAATATAGCAGTGAACGCTGTACGATGTGCGGCAGTTGTGTTGCTGCCTGCACATTTCAGGCAATTGAGGCAACAATGGAACGGCGGTCGGTCACGGTATCGACGGGCCATCAGCCGGAGCCGAGCCAGCGCCATATGGCAGTGCCTGTTATTAAACAAAAAACATCTGTCTCTAACGCGTGTGTTGGCTGTGGTATGTGCGAAAAAGTTTGCCCCAATAACGCCATAAAGCCAGTTCGCAACGTTGATTGCCGGATAAACAGCTTAAATCGCAGTGGTGGTGCGACGGTTAAACGCGGGGGAAGAAATAACCTTATTGCCAATGAACGAACCCTGGATAAAATCGTTGTCGGACGGATTTCTCAGATGACCGACCCGTCTTTAGATTCAGAGCGCCACACCTTCGATATCTTGGCCCCATTTGGCCGGGTGTTGCTGCCCCATGAACTGCCGATTGCATCAAACGGTCATGATCTCAGATTAACAGGCCCTACACCGCCGGTAAACTGGATTTATCCGGTTATATTCAGTGATATGTCGATCGGTGCGCTGTCGACCCGAGCTTGGGAGGCTGTAGCCTTAGCAACCGCCTATCTAAATGAAAAGCATAAAATGCCTGTCCGTATGTGTTCTGGTGAAGGAGGCATGCCTAAAAGGCTGTTGCAATCCGAATTTTTGAAATATATGATCCTGCAAATAGCTTCAGGCCACTTTGGCTGGAACCGTATCATCCAGGCTATGCCTCATATGAAGGTAGACCCGGCCGGTATCTTAATTAAAATCGGTCAAGGAGCTAAACCGGGTGACGGAGGGTTATTGCCGGCAGCTAAAGTATCAAAGCCGGTGCAAGCCATCCGGGGGGTACCAAAGGCCGACCTGTTATCGCCGCCTAACCACCAGGGGTTGTATTCGATCGAAGAATCAGTACAAAAAATGTTTATGTCAATGAATGCAGCCTTTAAATTCCGCGTGCCTGTAGCGATTAAATGTGCGGCTTCGGCTACTTCGGTATCGGTATATAATAATTTGCTGCGCGATCCGTATAAAATTTGCGGCGGATTTTTCATTGACGGGATACAAGGCGGTACTGGGGCCGCTAACGAAGTGTCACTGGATCATACCGGCCACCCGGTTGTTTCTAAAACCCGGGAGTGTTACCTGGCGGCAGTTAAACAAGGTCGCCAGGGACAAATTCCGCTGTGGGCGGGTGGTGGTGTCGGACTGACCGGTAATGCGGCAGCCGACGCCTTTAAATTGATATGTCTTGGGGCCAACGGTGTGTTTATAGGTAAATTGCTTATTCAATTATGCGGTTGTGTCGGCAATGAACACGGACGCTGCAATGCTTGCAATACCGGTAACTGTCCGGCGGGAATCTGTACGCAGAACCCGCGGCTGGTAAAACGTCTAGATATAGACAAAGCAGCGCAAAACATAGTTGATTATATGCTGGCCTTAGACAGTGAGTTTAGAAAGCTTATGGCTCCTGTCGGCAATAGCTCACTGCCTGTCGGGCGGTCCGATGCGTTAATTACTACCGATAAAGCCATAGCTGACAAGTTGGCTATCCAATATGTGTGTTAGGAGGAACTGCGCATGTTTAAAATAAATACAATTGATGGCAATAACCGGATGTCAACGCAGGACCTTCTGGAAAGTATTAATGCAGCGTTGGCACAGGGTGAAACCGAGTTTTATATAGAAGCATCCGGGCAGCATGACATCGGTGGGCCGTTATGGCACCCGGAAGGTAAATCACTTACATTTCATGTAACGAATGCCGGCCAGCGGGTGGGTGCGATGTGCTTACCTGGCACAGAAATAATCGTAGAAGGGTCTGCTTCCGCCGATGTTGGCTGGCTCAACGCCGGAGGACGGATTGTAGTTAAGGGCGACGGCGGCGATACGACGGCTCATTGTGCGGCTGCCGGTACAATCTATGTTGGCGGGCGCGCCGGAACACGTTCGGGTTCGCTCATGAAGCACGATCCACTCTATGAAGCACCGGAATTCTGGGTATTAAAAAATGCCGGCAGCTTTGCCTTTGAATTTATGGGCGGCGGTATTGCGGTAGTATGCGGCTATGACAGTGAACAGTTTGAATCGGTACTGGGGGACCGCGCCTGTACGGGTATGGTAGGCGGAATCGTCTACTTCCGCGGTAAGGCCGGCGGTATCTCGGCTAAAGATACAAAAATTCTGCAGCTTACAGATACGGATATCGCTTATTTGGACGGCAAAATGGAAGATTTCCTTACCGCCATTGGCCGGCCGGAGCTGAGAGGTCTCCTCTCCAACTGGCGGGAATGGCGAAAAGCCGTACCGCTCTCCTATGAGGAAAGACCGAAAAAAGCGAATACAGATATATACTCTTTCCGTACTAAAACATGGGTGCCTGACAGCATTTTCAGTGATGTTTGTGACGATGATTTTTCCGTCATTGGCGCCATCGCCACCGGCGTATACCGGCGGCGTGTTCCCCTCTGGGAAAACGGAAGATACAGCGCTCCTTGCGAGTTCAACTGCACTGCCTCAATCCCTTCCCAACGGCGCTTTAATTTGCTGCGGGAAGGTAAGATAGAAGAAGCTTATAAGCTAGTACTTGAGTATACACCGTTTCCTGGTTCGGTATGTGGTGCGGTATGTCCCAATCTGTGTATGGATGAATGTACCCGCAAAACAGTTGATATTTCCGCCCAAATTGGTAAGCTGGGCAGATACTCGACAGATATTGAACTGCCTAAGGCTCAGATAAAAACAGGAAAACACGTGGCTGTCATCGGTGGTGGTGCGGCAGGTCTTACAGCGGCTTGGCAGTTGGCCCGGTTGGGACATGAAGTAACAGTATTTGAAGCCCATGAAAAAGCTGGCGGCAAAATGGAGCAGGTTATTCCACGGTCGCGATTGCCGCAAGAGACACTGCGTAAAGAAATAGAAAGAATTGCTGCAATGGGAGTAAGTTTTAAAAATGGTGTTGTTGTAGATAAAGAACTGTTTGTCTCCATAAAAAATAACCATGATGCAGTAGTTCTCGCGACCGGCGCTCATATCACCAAAGTTATTCCCTGGCCGGGCTGCGAAGGGATAACTAAAGGACTGGATTTCCTTAAAGCCGTTAACCGTGGGGAGAAGCCTGTCGTTGGGAAACAAGTAGTTGTTATTGGCTGCGGAAATTCCGGCATGGATGTGGCTGTAGGCGCCTATGGCGCCGGGGCTGAACAAGTTACCTGTATTGACGTTCAGCAGCCGGCCGCTTTTGCGGAAGAAATGGAACATGTCAAAGGTCTGGGGGGGAAAATACTCTGGCCAGTTCTCACTAAAGAGATTACGAAGCAAGGCGTTATTACCCAGGAAGGAAACCTGATTAAGGCTGATACGGTAATAATTGCAATTGGTGAAATCCCTGACCTTACTTTTTTGCCTGAACCATTAGAAGTTGAACGCGGCTGCTTAAAACCTGCCAGCGACTATAGTGTAGCACCGGGAATTTTTGTTGCCGGTGATATTGTTCGACCAGGCCGTCTCGTAGACGCAATCGGCGCCGGCGGCCAAGCCGCTATGGCTGTCAATGCCTATCTAGATGGAGGAAGCTATCATCCGGCACCAAAAAACAAAATTCCGGCAAAGCGAATGAGTACCGCCTACTTTAAAAAGTGTCATAGCTGTGATGTGCCTGAGGCTAATAGCGATTATACCCGGTGTATTAGCTGTGGTACTTGCCGTGATTGCCATATGTGCTTGAAATCATGTCCGGAAAATGCAATTGCCCGTATAGTTCAAGAAAATGGTACTGAGTATGTTTCCGATCCTGCTAAGTGTATCGGCTGCGGTATTTGTGCCGGGATCTGCCCCTGCGGCATCTGGAATATGGACTCTAATGACGAGCCGATTCGCTTCTATAAATAATGTGTAAATAAAATACATGCCTCCAAAACTGGCGGCATGTATTTTATTAGGTTTTTCGCAAAATAGTAAGCTGGTGTCCTTTGTGAATAGACAAAAAGTGAGATGTACTATACTGGAAGTATTGACAGAGATAGACAAGGCACATATAATTACACTGTATGGCATACATCTATATGTTGATGGTGGACACAAAGTACTAAGGACGGAGGATTTACGGTCGAAATTGCCCGTGATTCTCGGTAACGGTACGAATGGATAGTGCCGAGCGGAAACAGCGCTATCAGTAAACGGGAGAATGACAATTGGAGGGAAAACCATGGGAAAGAGAAAATTTGCAAAACTAGTAAGTGTTATGATCAGTGTACTTATGGTAGCAAGCCTTGTTGCCGGTTGTGGCGGCAGCGGTGGCTCCCAGTCGGATGTAATTAAACTCGGTGCCGACCTTGAAATGACGGGTGGCAATGCTACCTTCGGCCAATCAGCCACCAACGGAGCTAAATTGGCCATTAAAGAAGTAAATGCGAAGGGTGGAGTCCTTGGTAAACAGCTAACGCTGGTGGTTGCCGATAACAAGAGCGAAGCTGCCGAAGCAGCTAATGCCATGCAAAAATTAGTTACCCAAGACAAGGTAGTAGCTGTTATTGCACCAATTGCTTCTTCCAGCGTTATTGCAGCAGCTCAGGTTAATGCCGATAACAAAGTGTTGTCAATCAGCCCGACAGCATCTAACCCTAAAGTTACCGTAGATCCTAACACCGGCAAGGTTCGTGAATTCAACTTCCGGGGAGCCTTTATTGATCCGTTCCAAGGCTCAGTAATGGCGACATTCGCACAAAAGTCGCTAAAAGCCAAAACGGCTGCTATATACATAGACAACTCCAGTGATTATGCTAAGGGGTTAGGGCAATTCTTTAAAGAAACCTTTGAGAAAAATGGCGGCACAATCGTATCTAACGAAGCTTACTTAGCTAAAGATACTGATTTCAAAGCAACGCTGACAAAAGTTAAGGCACAAAATCCTGACGTAATTTTTGTTCCTGGTTACTATCAAGAAGTGGGCATGATTGTAAAACAGGCACGTGAACTGGGCCTAAACGTACCTATACTTGGTGGTGACGGCTGGGATTCCGCTAAGCTCCCGGAAATCGGCGGTGCTGCAGCGCTGAACAATACCTTCTTCAGCAACCACTATTCGCCTGATGACAACAGCCCGGCAGTAAAAACTTTTGTTGAGGCTTATAAAAAAGAATATGGCCAAACTCCGGATGCATTCGCTGCATTATCCTATGACGTTACTATGATGGTTATTGAAGCCATGAAACGTGCTAACAGCGCTGATCCGGTTAAAATTAAAGATGAATTGGCTAAAACCAAAGACTATCAAGCAGTATCCGGCTTAATCAGCTTTGATGCTAACCACGACCCTGTTAAGAGTGCCGTAATCATCGAAATGAAAGACGGCAAACAAACGTTTAGAGAGAGAGTAAATCCTTAATTGAGGGCGAGTTGCGTTCCCTATGACCGGGGCGGAAAGTCCCGGTCTCCGGACCAACCGGCCCTTCATATTTCTAATACTATTTTTTGACAATGGAGAGGGGAGAGCGCAGTGGATTCGTCACACGTAATTATACAGCTAGGACAACAGCTAATTAACGGTATATCCCTGGGCAGCATTTATGCGCTCATTGCTCTAGGTTATACTATGGTTTACGGTATAATCAGGCTGATCAACTTCGCCCACGGCGACATTTATATGGTGGGTGCCTATGCAGGGTTTTTTGCTACGTCGGTGTTTAAATTTTCCTTTATTCCCGCACTGATTTTTTCTATGGCAGTTGCTGGTATTATGGGGATGATTATTGAACGGGCTGCCTACCGGCCGCTTAGAAATGCGCCGAAAATCGCCATATTAATTACGGCGATTGGTGTATCCTTGCTTTTGGAATACGGTGGGATGCTTCTAGTAACGCCTCAGCCGCGTACTTTCCCGGCAATATTCGCTGCCGATGTATATACTTTTGGCGGTATGGTAATCAATAGCCAGCAAATCCTCATATTAGCGGTTTCCCTGCTTTTGATGGTCATTCTGACCTATGTCGTACACCGTACAAAAATGGGCAAGGCCATGCGGGCTGTAGCCTTTGATACCGACGCTGCCCGGCTTATGGGTATCGATGTTGACAAGGTAATTTCCTTTACCTTTGGTATCGGCTCCGCGTTAGCGGCGGCGGCCGGTGTGCTTGTTGGCGTTTACTATAACTCAATTGATCCGCTTATGGGAATTATGCCAGGCCTTAAGGCCTTCGTTGCCGCCGTACTCGGCGGTATTGGCAATATTCCGGGCGCCATGCTTGGTGGCACCATTTTAGGTGTTATCGAAGCTCTTGTCAGCGGCTTCTGGTCTTCTACCTTCCGGGACGCAGCAGCCTTTGCCATCTTGATTATAATCTTGTTGTTTAGACCGGCCGGCCTCTTGGGCAAAAACGTCCGGGAGAAAGTGTAGGTGACAGGGCATGAATTTTCATGGAAAAACTAAGACTGACATTATGGCGTTGATGGCCTGTGTTGTTGTATATGCCGCCGTTCAAGGGTTAATGATTGCCGATGTTATCGATCCTTTCTGGTCGCTTAATATTATCCTGATTGGTATTAATATTATTTTGGCGGTAAGCCTTAACTTGATTAATGGTTTTACCGGCCAGTTTTCTATTGGTCATGCCGGCTTTATGGCCGTTGGCGCTTATTTAAGCGCTGTACTTACCGTAAAGATGCAGCTTCCCTTTATTGCAGCCATTATCGGCGGGGCACTCGGCGCCGGTTTTTTGGGTTTTGCGATTGGACTACCAACCTTGCGGTTAAACGGCGATTATCTCGCAATCGCAACTCTGGGTCTGGGAGAGATTATCCGTATCTGTATCCTTAATATCCAGTATGTCGGCGGTGCTTCTGGTTTTATGGGGATTCCTCGTTATACCGACTTTACCTGGGTATTTGGGCTTGCTGTATTAACGGTGTTTATTATTAAAAACTTTATTGATTCAACACATGGCCGGGCTTGTATCTCTATACGCGAAAATGAGATTGCCGCCGAGGCCATGGGTGTTGATACTACGAAATACAAAGTATTGGCATTTACCATCGGGGCGGCTTTCGCCGGAGTAGCCGGGGCATTGTTTTCCCACTACTTTTACATTGCCCACCCGGCGTCCTTTACCTTTATGAAATCCTTCGACATTCTGACAATGGTAGTTTTAGGCGGTTTAGGAAGCATTACCGGCAGTATCACTGCCGCGATACTGTTAACCTTTGTCTCGGCCGCCTTGGCTAGCTATCCTGAGTGGCGGATGATTATTTACTCGGTGTTATTGATTGTATTAATGCTGTATCGGCCGCAAGGCTTGTTTGGCAATAAGGAGTTAAGCCTAAAGGTATTCAGCCGCTTGACAGGAGGTAAGAAACATGGCACTACTCAAAGCAACTAAATTATCCAAAGTCTTCGGCGGTCTTAAGGCGGTTTCCAATTTTGAAGTAGATATTGCTCCCGGCGAGCTTATTGGTTTGATAGGTCCAAACGGCGCCGGTAAAACCACGGCCTTTAACCTATTAACCGGTGTATATGAGCCGACAGAAGGGCAAATTGAATTTGACGATACCAGCATTGTCGGACTTAAGCCTTATCAGATTACCCAGCGCGGCATTGCCCGTACCTTCCAGAATATCCGGCTGTTTGCCGATCTTAGCGTTCTGGATAATGTTAAAATTGCTTATCATTTTCATGTCAAATACGGTTTGTTCGAAGCTATGCTCCATATGGGCCGCTATCATGGCGAAGAGGCTGAAATCGAAGCCAAAGCCATAAAACTTTTGGAGATATTTCAGCTTGCTGATAAAAAAGATGAAATTGCCAAAAACCTGCCGTATGGCGAACAGCGCCGCCTGGAAATAGCCAGAGCGCTGGCGGCTCAGCCTAAATTATTATTACTGGATGAACCGGCTGCCGGAATGAACCCCCAGGAAACGCAGCAGCTCATGGAGATGATCCGTTGGATTAAAAAAGAGTTTAACCTGACTATTCTTTTGATTGAACACGACATGAGTCTGGTTATGGGTGTGTGTGAACGCATTTATGTGCTGGACTATGGCAGTATAATTGCCCAGGGAACGCCGCAAGAAATTAAAAATAATCCACGGGTTATCGAGGCCTACCTCGGTGAGGAGATTTAGATCATGACAATGCTAAAAGTTGATAATATAAACGTATATTACGGTGCCATTCATGCTCTTAAAGGAATCAGTGTTGAAGTAAGTCAGGGACAAATTGTCACTTTGATCGGCGCTAATGGCGCCGGCAAAAGCACTACATTGCGCACTATCTCGGGTTTACTCAAACCAAAAAGTGGGCAAATTACCTTTGAAAGCCAAAATATTGCCGGTATGGCGGCTCAGAATATTGTTAAACTGGGAATATCCCAGGTTCCTGAAGGACGCCGGGTGTTTGCCAATATGTCGGTGCTAGAGAACCTGGAACTGGGTGCGTATCTACGTTCTGATACCAAAGAAATTAAAGAAGATATGGACAAAATATTTACTCGTTTCCCAAGACTATCAGAACGCCGTAGCCAACTTGCCGGTACCCTTTCGGGCGGCGAACAGCAAATGCTGGCAATGGGCCGGGCGCTCATGAGCCGTCCGCGTATTTTGCTGTTAGACGAGCCGTCGATGGGGTTGGCGCCATTACTGGTAAAAGAGATATTCTCAATTATTAAAGATATTAATGAAACAGGCACAACCGTTTTGCTTGTTGAGCAGAATGCGCATATGGCCTTGTCAATTGCCAATAAAGCCTATGTACTGGAAACCGGCCGGATTATCCTGTCCGGCGAAGCCAAAGAATTGGCGGAAAGCGAAGAAGTACGCAAAGCTTATTTGGGTGGCTAATAAAAAATCTTCCTGGATTTTACACATTTTGTTTGATATGCTAATATAATAAGCGTAGGAACAGGCGGCCTTAGAGCAAATAGGCGCAGCCGGATACGCAGCAGGTAAGCCTGCGGACCTATCGTCCTGCAGGCTTATTTTCGTTATCAGGAAGAAGAGTTTTTTCTGATAATGGTTAAGAACAAGTGGCTTATGCTGTAGTCTGGAAGGACTTGGCACAAGCCAAGTTTTTTCTTATCCAATAAAATGGATAACCTTACCTGAATAAGGGCAATATTGATTTCCGCTTTTGTCGAGGTTCGGCGCAAGTCGTATTTTCTTTGACTTAAAAATGGGGGGAGAGGCTTGGAGACAAAGTATAGTAAGCTAAAGCAACAAACCGCACGCCTGTCGGTACTATCGAATACATTGCTTGTTGTGCTGAAATTGTTTGTCGGCATAGCAACAGGTGCTGTTAGTATTGTTTCTGAGGCTGCTCATTCCGCTGTTGATTTGATAGCTGCCCTTGTGGCTTATTTTGCTGTAAAAAAGTCTAGTAAACCACCTGACAGCCAGCATGCGTATGGGCATGGAAAAATCGAAAACCTTTCGGCTGCCTTTGAAGCAGTGCTTATTGTAGTGGCTGCTTTATGGATTGTGTATGAGTCAGTACAAAAAATAAATAGTCCGCATGCTCCGGAGTTTCTTGAATACGGTCTGGCAGTAATGGCCTTATCTGTTGTCGTAAACTACTGGGTATCCAATAAATTATATACTGTAGCGCGTCTGACGGGTTCACATGCCTTAGAGGCTGATGCACTTCACCTTAAAGCCGATATTTGGACCAGTGTGGGTGTTTTTATAGGGTTAGTTGTTATAAAAATAACCGGTTTATATTGGCTTGATCCGGTAATTGCAATTGCGGTTGCCGTCATCGTCTTTAAAGCAGGTTTTAATATGACAATGAAAAGTGTTTATGAATTGACAGACGTTACTTTACCTGAGGTGGAGGAAGAAGAGATCAGGGAGATTGTTCACAGTCACCCGGCGGTGATTGATTTTCACCAACTTAGAACCAGACGGTCAGGCAGTTTCCGGTTAATTGACATGCACTTGATCCTGCGGAAAGATATGCATCTGGATAAAGCGCATGCTGTGTGTGATGAAATTGAAGTCTTGATTAAAAAGCGGTTCGAGCCCTGTGATGTTATCATCCATTTAGAACCATGCGACTATTACGATAATGGTTTTGGTGCCTGTCCTGTAGACTGCAGGGAAAAATGCAAGCATGAATAAAATAATTCGCAGACAAGTAAAAAAAACATCGGACTTGATGTTATAATTAAGCTGTACAAACAAAGAGTGCTTCTATGGGGCACTCTTAAGTTTTAAACAGCTTAAATTTTGCTATTATCAGGAGCAGAATATGTCTAAATTGTTTAACATTAAAGAAAGTGTTCAGCAGGTTGTTGAAGCTATTGCCAGTGTGTTAGGTGTTGAGGTTACAGTTGTTGATAGTGAGCTGCGTCGTATAGCAGGTACTGGGCGGTATGCCGGGGATGTTAGCAATATGCCCATAAAGGCGACTATCTTTGACCAGGTCTTACAGTCCGGTAAAGGCGTTATTATTGACAATCCGGGCAAAAACAGTGTTTGCTTAGCCTGTGAAGCGCAGCAATATTGTTCGGAAATGGCGCAGGTATGCTGCCCGATAGTGGTTGAAAAGCAAACCGTTGGGGTTATTGCGTTAGTTGCTTTCACTGCCAAGCAAAAAGAGACCTTATTAGGCCAGCAGCAGAGTTTGTTTGGTTTTTTAGACAAAATGGCTGATTTATTAGCAAGTAAAGTAATTGAGCAAGAACAGCTGACACAATTGGAAGATACCAAAATACAATTGGAGACAGTATTAAATACCGTTCACGAAGGCATTATTGCTATCGACTGCAACGGATGCATTGTCGATTTTAATGCTGCTGGCCAGAAAATGATCGGAATACCTGCTGACAAGATTATGGGTATGAATGTCGGCCAAGTGTTTGTAGATCTTTCAGCTGAAACATTATTGCGCCATGCCAAAGAAAAGGCCAACAGAGAGATTTCCTGCTGGATTGCCGGCCGTCAGCTGCATTGTATAATGACGGTGAATGTCTGGGTTGATTCGGGTGGGATAAAAGGCATCGTGGCCACGTTACAGGAGATGGCTAAGGTTAAGAAAATTGTATCACGTTATGGTTTGGAAATAGACTGCAGTGGCAACCGCATTCTGGGGAACAGTGCGGGCATGAAAACAGTTAAAGAAGCTATTACCATGGCGTCGCGCACCAATGCATCCGTTTGCATCCGGGGCGAAAGCGGAACAGGCAAAGAATTGTTTGCCAGACTATTGCATTGCAGCAGCCAACGCAAACAGCAGCCATTTATTGCAATAAACTGTGCGGCCATTCCTGATAACCTGCTGGAGTCTGAGTTATTCGGATATGAAGAAGGCGCTTTTACCGGTGCCCGCCGCGGCGGTAAGCCGGGAAAATTTGAACTGGCCAATGGCGGTACACTGTTTCTTGATGAAATTGGGGATATGCCGATGCAACTGCAGGCTAAAATCCTGAGAGTTTTACAGGAAAAACGAATCGAACGGGTAGGTGCTACACAATCGCAGCCTGTTGATGTACGAATTATTTCGGCAACCCATAAGAATATAGAAGAGATGATCAAAAATGGACAATTCCGGCAGGACCTTTACTACCGGATTAATGTATTTCCGGTTACAATCCCGCCGCTGCGGGAGCGGAAAGATGATTTACCTGAACTGATAAAGGATTTCTTAGACAGATATCAAGTCATGTACGCCAAAGAAATAACCGGTATTGACGATGATGCCTATGCCCTGTTAGTGGACTACGACTGGCCGGGCAATGTGCGGGAGTTGGAGAATGTTATCGAGTATCTTGTCAGTACAGAAACAGGAGCAACCATTTCCCGGCAGAATGTTTCCCGGCGTATTCAGCGCGGCAAAACCATATCCTTGGATATCATGCCTATCGCCCAGGCTGAACGCCGGTTAATTCAAACGGCGCTTACAAAGTTTGGAACCACGCTCGAAGGCAAAGCCAAGGCAGCTGAAGCCTTAGGAATCAGTAAAGCCACTTTGTATCGAAAACTAAAAGAGTACGCAGAACCAGGTTTAGAAGGCTAAATTGTAAGGCTAACTGCAACTTCTTGCTAGTAGTTGCAGTTTTTTTATTATAGTGAATAAAAATTGGCATCAATCTTGCGAAAGGAATATAGTAATACAGCA
>CAZCEN010000036.1:0-17839 GCA_964497205.1 uncultured Sporomusaceae bacterium | reverse complement strand
TCGAGATGTCTTAGGAGCATGTCAATCCGCTCTGAAAGTGTTGGTAGCGGTAGCAGCTCGCCTGTCGCTAAGTAGTGAACTACTTGGCGGAATATCCATGGATTTCCTTGGGCGCCCCGCCCTATCATTATGCCATCACAGCCGGTCTCCGTCAACATACGCTTGGCATCCTGCGGGGTACGGATATCACCATTGCCGGTAACAGGTATTTTAACCGCTTGCTTTACTTCCCTGATAATTTTCCAATCGGCCTGACCCGAATAGAATTGCTCCCGGGTGCGTCCGTGAACGCTGACTGCGGCTGCACCAGCCTTTTCGGCTATTAATGCAATTTCGACGGCATTTACCGATTTATCATCCCAGCCTTTGCGAAATTTGACGGTTACAGGAACACCGCCGGCAGACTCTACCACCGAAGCTATTATCCTATATGCCATTTCCGGTTTTTTCATAAGTGCCGAGCCCTCACCGTTTTTGACAATCTTGGGTGTAGGGCACCCCATATTAATATCAATTATGTCTGCGCCGGCAGCAGCAACAATTTTAGCTGCCCTCCCCATACTTTCAGGATCTGAACCAAATATCTGCAAAGCTACCGGACGTTCACGTTCATCAATGGCCAGCAATTTTTTCGTATGTACATTGTCATAAATAAGACCTTTATCACTTACCATTTCCGAATATACCAAGCCGCAGCCCATTTCTTTTGCTAACAGGCGAAACGGCAGGTCAGTCACGCCTGCCATTGGCGCAAGAATAACCGGATTGGTGAGCGTTAGTTTTCCAATCTGCATGTATCCTCCTAATGAATGCGGCTAGTCAAATTTTACAGAGCCGGAGTTAGGGTAATGAAGACACGACTTTCAGGCAACGAAGGAAAGCCGATATTGCCTTAATAAAAAGTAACTTTTATTAGGGCAAAAAGGCGGCCAACGCATGGCCGCCGTAATAAGATAGATTTAGCTTAGATGGTATTTAAACCCACCTGAAGGTTAGTCGCCATTATCTAGAGACTTGTCCGCTCGCCTGTACCCATAGGGGTTTAACCCTCGCTTGGAGAAAAGGAAGTCATAGAGTGGGTTAGCAGTCATCAGATAAACGAAATAACTTTACCGATTCCGTTCATGAATTAGTCTTAGTCCTTCCAGTGTTAGGAAGGTATCCACCTTATCAATGGTATGCGATTCCTGCGCAATCAGGTTCGCTAAGCCGCCTGTGGCCACAACAGTCGCATGCTGACCCAATTCTGCGCGCATACGCCGGACAATTTCATCGACTTGTCCAACAAAACCATAGATGATGCCCGATTGCATACTGGTAATGGTGTTACGACAAATAACGGTTTTTGGTTTACTCAGCTCAATCCGTGGTAGTTTGGCTGCACGTTGGAATAAAGCTTCCGTTGAGATACCTATACCTGGTGCAATGGCACCGCCTAAATAATCGCCATTTTCCGCCAAGGCACAGAAAGTAGTTGCTGTTCCAAAGTCAACAACGATTAATGGTCCGCCATATTTAGCATAGGCGGCAATAGCGTTTACGATTCGGTCGGCTCCGACTTCGCGCGGATTTTCATATTTAATACAAATCCCAGTTTTAACTCCAGGTCCGACCACTAGCGGATCGACATTAAAATACCGCTGGCACATTCTTGTTAAAGGTACAATCAACGGCGGCACAACTGAAGAAATTACAATTGCCTCAATTTCTTCCATCTTTAGTCCACGATAAGTAAACAGATTGTAAATCAGTACTCCATACTCATCGCCGGTTTTCTGCTTATCAGTAGATATCCGCCAATGATAATTTAGTTGATCTCCCTCGTAGACTCCCAAAACGATGTTGGTATTGCCAACATCAAACACAAGTAACATTGCTTAAAATCCCCCTGTTTGAGCGGTAGACTGACCATTAAAACAGTCTTAATCGTTAGTAGCTATAATTGTACCTTAAAAGCGGGGAAATTGTAAATATAAGGCGTACAATGATACAACATAAAGTAGACTTAGCTTCAGATGGGGTTTTAACCCCATCTGAAGGTTAGTCGCCCTTATCCAGGGACTTAGCCGCTCGCCTGTGCCCGTAGGGGTATAACTCCCACTTGTAGAAGATGGGAGTCTTAGAGCGGATTAGTCACAGGATTAACTTACTGTTCATTAGTTAGCAACCCGGCCTTAATTAAAGATCGGCGCACTCGTACGCCCAAATACACAGCGGCTATAGCTTTCATAATATCCAGAGGCAGAAATGGCAATACCGACAGTTGTAAGGCTCTCTCCAGTGTCATAGGCTTGTTTAGCATGTACTCAAACGAAAACATAAAACCGCCTAGTCCTATAACATAAATAACCACCAGCCCAAAGAACATCGCAATAGCTGTGTTTTTGTATGTTAATTCAAAGTGTTCCGCAACGTAACCAACAATATACGCACAGATAAAATATCCAAAAATGTATCCCCCCGTAGGACCTATCAAAACTGCCGCGCCCGCTTTACCCTGAGCAAATACGGGCAAACCGAAGACGCCCAACAGTACCCAGACAGCCAGGCTGGCAGGTCCGAGCCGACTGCCTAGCACCATACCTAATAATAGGACAAGCAAAACCTGCATAGTGATCGGCACAGGTCCAATAGGAATGGAAATTTGAGAACTTACAGCAAGCAGTGCGGCGAACAAACTTGTCATTACCATAGAACGGGCTTGCATTACTTATCCCCTTTCGCAGATGGTCTGATCGATACATCTCCAGCAAGCACACGTTCAATACCCTGGGAAGTTTTTATTAAAAGCGCGCCATCGGCATCAATGTCAAAAGCTTGGCCGCTAAAATTCCGGTCGATACCATATACATCAACCTGCTGACCAAGTGTTATCGAATTCTTTTTCCACTCTTCCAGCACCGGCGCAAACCCAGAATTTTTAGCCAACACATAAACGGCCTCCAGCTCTGACAAAATGGCCGTCAATAATTTGATTCTGGAAATTTCACAGCCGGCGGCTACTGCCAGAGAGGTAGCTACTGAGGCAATTTCACTGGGGAAATCTTCTTGATTAACATTTACATTAATCCCCATACCGATTACAACAAAATTTATCGCGTCCATCTCGGCACTCATCTCCGTAAGAATTCCCACAACCTTACGGCCTTGCCACAAGATATCGTTAGGCCATTTTATCCCGCAGCCTATACCTGTCACTGAATTAATCGCTCTGGTCACACCAACGGCCGCCATAAGCGTGCATTTAGCAGCATCCATAGGACTGAAAGGTGGTCTCAGTACTACTGACAGCCAAATTCCTTTACCGGGAGGAGAAAACCAGCCTCTTGCCAGACGGCCGCGGCCGCCGACCTGCGATTCTGCTACAACAATTGTACCTTCCGGACAACCGTTAGCAGCCAGTTTTTTCGCTTCATTATTGGTAGAATCCACTTCATTAAAGTAGTGAATTTCCTGCCCCAGTACGGTACTGATTAACTGTGCTTTTATTTCGTCAGGCAATAACCTGCCTGTCGTCTGCCTTAATGAATAACCCAGCCGGGGGTGGGCTTCAATTTCATATCCAGCCTGTTTAAGCGCCTGAATGTGTTTCCACACCGCAGTTCTTGACACCTTAAGAGTGTGGGAAATATCTTCGCCTGAAATATACTGGCCGGAATTATGCTTTAAAAGTTCAAGTATGGCTGCCCTCATCATTGATTCACTCCAAAACTTTGTATTGTTATCCTTATATTAAATTATTGGTTAACCATTGTCAATCTGGTCTCCGTTCTCATTTATCCTGTGACTAACCCGCTCTAAAACTCCCATATTCTAAAAGTGGGAGTTTTACCCTATGGGCACAGGCGAACGGTTAAGTCTACTTTATAGTTTAGTCATTCGTATGATATCATTTTAAATAACACATACACTAATTAAAAAAACAAGGTGATGCTTATGGAACAAATTAAGATTTTACTCGCCGATGACGAACCTGCTATCGTCGAAGTATTGCAGTTGTATCTGGAACGCGAAGGTTTTATAGTTTATACCGCGGCTGACGGCCAGGCAGCCTGGGAAATCGAAGAAGCGCAAAAACCAGATCTGCTGCTTCTTGATATCATGCTGCCTAAACGTACAGGCTGGGAACTCTGCGAAGCCGTGAAACGCAAAGTCCCTATCATTTTTTTAACCGCCAAAAGCGCGGAGGCCGACAAACTCACCGGATTTTCCCTAGGAGCTGACGACTATATTACCAAACCATTCAGTCCACGCGAAGTGATCGCCCGTGTTAAGGCCGTACTTCGCCGCAGTGGCTTGCTTGCCGAACCGGGTTCCCGCATCGAGGTTCCCGGACTTTCCATTGATCTAACTGCCCAAACCGTATATTCAGGCAACGAAAAAGCGCAGTTATCTCCTAAAGAATTCGAACTGTTAGTGTTTATGTCCCGCCACACCAAAATGGCATTTTCGCGAGATCAGTTGCTAACCAATGTTTGGGGTTATGATTTTGACGGTGCTGACCGTACCGTTGATGCTACCATTAAGCGGCTTCGCCACAAAATTGACAACCCCGAATACAGCTATATCCACACGGTATGGGGTATAGGCTACAAATTCGAGGTGACCGCCAAATGATCCGGTCGATTTTCGGTAAACTGCTGGTATCGCATATCGCCATCATTTTGGTCAGCGTGCTGACCTTAGGACTATTTATGTCCTATTTGGTTCGCGATCATGTTATTGAAACCAAACGCCGCGACCTTCTGGCCAAAGGCAGTGCTGCGGTAACTATTGTTGCCCCGCTTTTAGCCAGCGGTCAAAAACCTTCCGCTGACTTGCTTGACGCCATGAGCGAAATGGCCGGTGGCGATATTTGGCTTATGGACAAAAATGGCCAGGTGCTGGCCGGTCAGCCTCCCGCCGGCTGGAGCGGCAAACGTCTAGGACGAATGTCCGATTTATGGGAGCAAGCAGACTGGCAAGATGGACGGGTACTCAAACCGCGTCGCCGGGGTGATCCGTCGATTATTGCCGCACTGCTTCTGCCCCGGCAAAACGCAGACGCTGTGCCTGCCGCCCTCTTTCTCTTCGCGCCGGTTACCGGCGTTGCCCGCACCGCCGAAGCACTCGAACGGCTACTCTTGTATTCGCTGGCCGCCAGTATCGTCGCTGCCATTTTAGTAGGGCTCTTAACAGCCCGCAGCCTCACCCGCCCGCTGCATGACATCAGCCGGGCTGCCGCCGCTTTTGCCCAAGGCGACTACAACAGCCGAACACTAGCAACGCAACGTGACGAAATCGGTGATTTGGGACGCACCTTTAACAGCATGGCCACAGAACTGGCCCAAATAGAGCAAAACCGGCGCGAGTTTTTGTCCGATGTTTCCCACGAACTCAAGTCACCGGTGGCTTCCATCCAAGTGATGGCCGAAGCAATGCTGGACGGCTTAGTCACTACCGCCGAACAGCGTACCCGTTACCTCGCAAACATTGTGGACGAAACCAAACGTATCGGACGACTAGTTGGCGATTTACTTGACTTATCCCAACTGGAAGCCGGCGAGCTTACTATTACCGGCCAGCCGATTTCCCTATCTGACTTCATTGCCAGCCAAACGGCTAAACTAACGCCCTTCCTCGAGGATAAAGAACTAGCTATCAACACCAATATTCCGTCTACGCTGCCGTTAGCTACTGCCGATTCGGACCGACTCAAACAAGTGCTTACCAACCTCCTGACCAATGCCATCCGACATGCCGTACCCGGTTCGGTCATTAGTATAACGGCCCGGACTTTTCAGCAGCAAATAGCCGTGGATATAAAAAATATTGGCTCAGGCATCGAACCCGAACACCTGCCGCATATCTGGCAGCGATTTTATCGGGTAGATAAGGCCCGTTCGCGAGTGGAAGGCGGTACCGGACTGGGCTTGGCGATTACGAAAAAATTAGTCGAAGCCATGGGCGGTACCGTTAGCGTGAACAGTACGCCAGGTAAGACTACAACCTTTACCTTCACTTTGCCGGTCAAAGCAAATTCCTAATATCACCGCCTCTGTCATATTTTTGTCATATTTCTTTGTTATTCTATACACAACAGCAGCAGCGCTGTTATTATAGATCAGTATGACAAAGTGGAGGGATTCACATGTTATCTAAACAATCACGTAAAACTGTTGCAGCCCTAGTCGCAGGAGCCTTTATTCTCGCTGGAGTTGCCGGACCTTTAGCCGTTCAGGCTGCACCGACAGTTAATGATCGTCCGGCCTACCATCAACGTCATCAGGTTAAGCCCGAACAAGTAGCTAAAAGACTTGCCAAAGAATTTGGCATTGACCAATCGGTAATTGTAAAATATCAAAACCAAGGCAAAACGACCAAAGATTTAGTTCGGGCGGCTTTTCTTGCCAAAGCCAGTGACAAGTCTTTCGAATCAGTAATTACCCTCAAAACAGATAATAACACTTGGCAAGATGTAGCGAACACCTTAGGCGTCGACAAAACTAAACTCAAAGCCGTTCGTCAGGAAATGGCTGCCAAACATTTATCACAACGCCTGAATATCCCGCAAAACGATATTCAAGCACTCTTTAATCAGGGCTATCACCAGCGTGATATTGCCATGGCCGGATTACTTGCCAACCACAGCAACAAATCACTTTCAGATGTGTTAGGAATGAAAAAAATTAATAACACTTGGCAAGACGTTTCCAAGGAGCTAGGTGTTGACCTTAAAGCTTTAAAGCAGGAAATGAAGCAATCCCATAAAACTCAAGAAAATGCTTAATTAATAAAGACAGTTATTGTCTCATTGACAATAACCGTCTTTGGCTAACTGCACCTTTGCCACTACTCCTGCAAGTAAACCGTAAATATGCTCGGCTAAATCAATAGGGAGCGCACCGGTTCCACAACTAGGCGTCCAGATTATATTTTGCCGCAGCAGGGCCACATCAACACCCCGGCCAGCCAGTTCGCGGCATTGCTCCTCAAACCGTTCCTGGATAGACGCCGGCGTCTCTTGCCACGCTTCTTCCGAAGTAGGTATTAGACCCCAGGCCAATTTGCCACCCTGTGCAAGAAATCCGGCCAACCCCTGGGCTTTTAAAGCCATACCGGTGAAGTAGTGATACGCGTCAAAACTTATTACATCAAGCGGCAAATCAAATAAAATGGACCAATCGATACCCGCGCAAGCGTGCACTCCTACTTTAACTCCTTCAGCCTTGAGGGCGCGGATAATTGTGTTCAAAGCATCTGTGGCCACTTCTCTGGTCAACGTGATATGCGTGGAAGTGCCTATAAGGAACAAACCCGGATCATCAATAAAAATGAGAACAGGTAAACCTAAGGTTTTTAGCTTCCTTGCCTCCAGTACGGCCTCTACGATCAAGCACCGTACCAATATCTCTCTTAGCGTATCATCGTAAAAACAAGCGCGACCACGTTCATCCTTAATCTGCAGACCAACGGTTAGCGGCCCGCTGACATGACCTTTCACCCCTTCAGCCTGCGGGAAGTAGTAAGCAAAGTTTTTGATAAACGCGTCCAGACCGGCAAAAGCTTCCCCTGCTAACGCAAAAACCTGCTCAGCACCGGAATCCCCATTCATAAACGCCAAATACCGTTCATAGAATTCTGCGGCCTTTTCCTCCCAGCCATCTTCCAATCTGGGGAAAACCGGGTCCTTTAGTGCCGCAACCTTCAGCACACCCAGTCTAAGCAGCGGCTGAACATATTGCACTACAAACCCCTGTTCAGGCATTTTGCCAGGCAGCTGTGGCCAATGCGGCCAATGTGGCATAGCTTTGGCAATTACTGCAAGCGCCTCAGGCTCACTCTGATGAGGCAGACTTCCAATCCCGGTCGCCCGGCACGGTTTAAGCCAGCTCATACTTTTTCACTCCTTCCCATTATTAGTCATTTTTAAGCAATATTGCGGTAATGACTGCCGTTAATGGTATGGCACAAATCAAACCGATACTGCCAGTGAACGCACGGGCAAACTCGGTTACAATCATATTCAAGTTGGCAATTCTCAGCATAGAAACGTTATCCTGTGAAGCAATAAGCAGCATAAGCGGCAGCGAACTGCCCGCATACGCTAAAATCAAGGTATTGGACATTGTCCCCATAATGTCTCGTCCAACATTCATCCCTGCTCTGACCAGTTCCTTAAAACCAATAGCAGGCTGCACACATTTAACCTCGTAAACAGCCGAAGCAATCGAAATCGTAACATCCATAACCGCGCCTAACGCCCCAAATACCATACCGGCAAACAGCACATCCTGAAAGTTAATATGTGATAGTGTAAATGCTTTAAGCAACATCGCCTCTTCGCTATCCAGACCAGTTAAATGCATAAATTTAATTGACAATACCGAAAGTATTCCGGCTACCACCACACCGCCGATAGTTCCCAGTACAGCAGCCAGTGTCTTCTTGGACAATCCACATACAACAACTTGTGTTGCTACCGCAATGGCTGCAGCAACTAGTAGCGTTAAAAGTGTCAGGCTATACTGATTAGCCAATACCTGCCCAACAAAGAATTTAAAAATTAGAAACATAGAAAAGCCGATTACCATTACCGACTTTGCGCCAATAAAGCCCCCGAACACGATAAGCAGTAATATAAATAAGCCGCCAAGTATGTATACATAGTCAAACCGGTCAAAATCGCTAACATGATAACTTGTCTTCCCTAAATCGCGAGTAACCGCAACGATAACCTTGTCACCTTGTTTAACTTTAATTTCATATACTGAACGCTCAGACACAAAATTGAACGTGTCAACCACCTTGCCTGCTTCCGGACCGCTTGTCAGTTGAATGCTTACAAGTTCTCCTTTGACCATTTGGTATTGTTTCTGCATAGACTGATCCAATGGTCCGACAAATACTACTACTCCCTTTTCGTATTCTATTGGCGCGGCCTCTGATGCCCCCTGAACTATTCCTGTAGATAGTACCAGTGTCAGCAGTAAAAACAACAACAGCTTTTTCAAAATATACCCCCTATCTGAACTATCTTCATATTAGCTCACCTTAAAATATCTTGCAATAAAAAAAACATGGCTGCGGCAAGCCATTGGCAAGAGCGAAAATCAGGACATTGTTTTCAAGTAAAAAATAATCTAATAATAAAACAAACGGCAGGTAATATACCTGCCGTTTTAGTTACGCATTAATATCGCGATTCAGCCAACCCAAAACTATATACTATCTTGGGGCCAGTACCAGAGTCCGAACCCGGCTGGGCATTAACCGGCGGCACATCGGCTGGTGGCGGATTATCGTCACTATCTTGCTCTTTTTCAGTTATTTTGCCTTGACTTAATAGCTGCTCCAGTTCATCGGCCTCTAGTGTTTCGCGTTCTAAGAGGGCATTGGCGATAAGATGCAGCTTCTCTAAGTTGTTTCTTATCAGCTCTTCAGTCTTAGCATATGCTTCCTCGATTAACCGCCGAACTTCCTTATCGATCGAGTAGGCAACTTCTTCACTGTAGTTACGGTCACGGGAAATATCGCGTCCTAAGAAAACCTGTTCCTGACGACGGCCGAAAGTAATCGGCCCCAATACTTCGCTCATGCCGTATTCAGTAATCATTTTACGTACCAATTCAGTCGCGCGTTCCAAATCGTTCTGAGCGCCTGTGCTGATTTCACCGAGTATAACGGCTTCAGCAACGCGTCCGCCCAATAGCGTTTTAAGCTGCTCTAAGAGTTCTGTCCTGGTAGCGTAGTAACGATCCTCCTTAGGCAGCATGAGCGTATAACCGCCAGCCCGCCCGCGGGGAATGATCGATACTTTGTGTACAGGGTCAGTATGAGTAAGCAGCATGCCGATAAGCGCATGACCGGCTTCGTGGTATGCCGTGAGTTTTTTCTCCTTGTCGCTGATAACTCTGGACTTTCTTTCGGGCCCGGCTACCACACGTTCAACGGCTTCTTCGAGCTCCGGCATCTCAATGCGCCGTTTATTACGGCGAGCGGCTAACAAAGCGGCTTCATTGACTAAGTTGCTCAGGTCAGCGCCGGTAAAACCGGGAGTACGCCGCGCCAGTACATCAAGGTCAACTTCTTGCCCAACAGGTTTTCCTTTAGTATGTACTTTGAGTATTTCCAGACGACCTTTAACGTCAGGACGATCCACTACGATCTGCCGGTCAAAACGACCTGGACGCAATAACGCCGGATCGAGAATATCTGGACGGTTAGTAGCGGCAATGATAATAATACCTTCATTGACACCAAAGCCATCCATTTCAACCAACAACTGATTTAAAGTTTGCTCACGTTCATCATGGCCGCCGCCAAGACCTGCACCCCGCTGCCGGCCAACAGCATCAATTTCGTCTATAAACACAATGCAGGGAGCATTCTTTTTGGCCTGTTCAAACAAATCACGTACCCGTGAAGCACCAACACCAACAAACATCTCTACGAAGTCAGAACCGCTGATGCTGAAAAACGGCACTCCGGCTTCCCCTGCTACCGCCCTGGCCAGCAAAGTTTTACCTGTACCCGGAGGACCAAATAAAAGCACGCCTTTGGGTATACGTGCCCCTAAGTCGTTAAACTTTTTCGGGTGCTTTAAAAATTCAACAACTTCTTCTAGCTCCTGCTTAGCTTCATCGGCTCCGGCTACATCAGTAAAGGTAACCTTTGTCTTATCCTCACCATGCAGTTTGGCTCGGGATTTTCCAAAAGACATTACCCGGTTGCCGCCCCCCTGCGTCTGTTGCATGATAAAGAACCATACCCCAATTAACAGCAGCATCGGCAGAATAGATGAGAAAATCGTTGTCCACCAAGGTGGCTGCGGCGGTTGTTCAGCCTTAATGTCTACGCCTTTGTCTCTAAGCTGGTTGATGAGTGTAGGATCGTTCGGAGCAATGGTAGCAAATTCTTGCCCGTCTTTGAGTTTTCCGCGAATGGTATTATCGACAATAGTCACCCGCTCGACCTTTTGCTCCTCGACTTGCTTTAAAAATTGCGTATAACTAATTTCTTGCTTAGGCGTCGTCCGTGACGAATAGTAGTCGATTATCGAAATGGCTATAATGATAATCAACAAGTAGAAACTTACGTTCCTGAAAAATTTGTTCAACAAGTAGCCCTCCTCTCGCTGGACCACAAAAACGGCGTTAGAAACATGTTACCATTCATATCGCATAATTATAGCATACTAAGTAAGAATTGACAATTAAGGAAAAGTATTAGCCCTGATAGGCTTCCGGTTTAAGAACTCCAATAAATGGCAAATTACGATATTTTTCAGCAAAATCCAAACCATAGCCGACAACAAAATGATCGGGAATGGTAAAACCGTTATAGGCGATAGGCACCTCCACTTTGCGCCGCTCCGGCTTGTTTAAGAGCGTGCAGATTTTAATACTTGCCGGCTTGCGGGACCAAAGATTATCCATCAGATAATTCAAGGTCAACCCTGAGTCGATAATGTCCTCCACAATTAAAACATGTTTATTTTCGACATCCTCGTCAAGATCTTTTAAAATCCGAACAACACCACTGGATGTTGTAGAGGCACCATAGCTGGAAACTGCCATGAAATCGATGGCTACCGGCAAGTCAATCGCCCGTGCCAAATCAGACATAAAGATTACCGCGCCGCGCAAAATCCCAATCATGAGTATTTCCTTGCCCGCGTAATCGGCGGTAATAGTCTGACCAAGTTCCTTAATACGGGCAGCCAATTCTGTCTCACTAAATAATATCTTCTCCACGTCATCCATCATATTATTACTCATATTCAAAATTCCTCCCGTTTAGTAATGCTAAGCTGCAAGATTTTTTTACTTTTATCGGTAATTCGTCCATGTTGACTCTGGCGTTGACCACTTACCCAAATAATTTCCTGGCTGTCGGTTATTAGCAGTACCTGATCTCTTTCGGTCTCAGGCACTTTATTATCAATAAAGAACTCCTTAAGCTTCTTACTGCCGTTAAGCCCCAGCGGCCGGAACCTGTCACCAGGCAGCCGTGTCCTTACGGTAAGTGGCAGCGAAAGCTGTTCAAGGTCAAATATTGCCGTATTCGCTCGCCGTGTTTTCGGCATTTCTGACAATATCTCAGCCATGATTTGGCGGCCCGCATAAGCGGTAGCTCCGGGAATAGCAAGCATTACTGGCCCCGAGGCATTAAGGAAAACCGGCTTAAGAAACTCTGATTTTTCTCCTAATTCAAGTCCAGTATATGTTTTTCGGGCGACCAGCCCGCCTGGCAGAGGATATAGTGAACCAACCGTTGCCGATAATACCATAGTAAGTAATTTTTCCACATGCTCAAAGCTTATTCCTGTCAGTGCTCCACGTTTTTTCTCAATTGCTTGCCTAATTATTTCACGCTGCACCGCTTTATGTTGTCTAGCTAACCCTTGGCTGTCAATTGTTATGGATTTATCTTCTGTAGCAATTGTCCCCCATAGCTTGGCAGCCTGTCCCTTAATATACTCATTTTCATCCCCGGCAAGAACGGCCAGCCGCCATATTGCGTCACGCAGCGCCGGATTATAACTTTTCTCCAGCTCCGGCAGCAGCTCAAGCCGAATTCTGTTTCGCAAGTAGTCTGTTGTAAAATTTGAGCTGTCCTGGCATGGCTGTAACTGGTGAAGAGTACAGTACGCCTCAATTTCTTGGCGACTAACGGCGAGCAGCGGCCGCAAAATATCGCCGTTTACTGCCCGCATGCCGCGTAACCCGCCACTACCGGCGCCACGAAGAAAATGAATGAGTACAGTTTCCACTTGGTCGTCACGATGGTGTCCCGTCGCAATGCGCGCCCCGCCCCATTCGGCCGCAATACGGCGCAAATACTGATATCTAAGCAGCCTGCCAGCTTCTTCCGGCGACAGCCTGTTGGCCTTCGCATAAGCCGGAACATCAATACTGGTCACATGACAAGTTAATCCAAGCTCTGCCGAAAAGGCCGCTACAAACTCCGCTTCTTCGGCCGCTTCCGGCCTAAACTGATGATTTACATGGGCAACCGCTAAGCCGAACGAATATTCTTCTTTAAGCGTATTTAGAAGATGTACCAGCGCCAAGGAGTCCGGTCCGCCCGAACAAGCGGCTAAAATACGACTGCCTGCCATAAAAATATTATGATTGTTCGCCCAGTTCTTTACCTTGTCAAGCATATCCTAGCCTCGGCCCTCTACTTCATAGTCTTTGCGCGCCCGTGTCAAGCGATACAAAGTTGAACTTACAAAAATACCAAATGCAATGGCCCCTCCTGTTAAAAGCGTCAGCATACCCATAGCCACACCCTCACTATACTGGCCTTCGACCATAAAACGCATGGTGGTGTATGCCTCTCTGCCCGGCACTAACGGTATAAAACCCGGGATGGTAAATATGGTCGCCGGTTTCTTTAAAAATCTAGCTAAAAGTTCGGAAAGCAATCCAACAACCATACTG
This sequence comes from uncultured Sporomusaceae bacterium, assembly GCA_964497205.1. Lineage (GTDB taxonomy): Bacteria > Bacillota > Negativicutes > Sporomusales > Sporomusaceae > Sporomusa. The sequence continues at coordinate 4,412 of CAZCEN010000036.1, read as the reverse complement.
CCAAGAAAGTTTGCCATAATCGTACTAACACCGTTTGCCACCACACAATACATGACAAGCCAGCCTACAACCCCTGTGCCGCTGGCATAAACAAGCAGACTGCGGGGAATACGGTATAATACGCCGATAGCTATACCCATGGCAAAAACAGCTATCACTTTAATTACCAGCATATCCATTCCGCCTTTACGCGCTAACCGCCAAAATTATCACAACACCCATAGATACCGCAGTAGCAGTAAGCGCAGCATCAAGGCCACGCGATAAGCCACTCAATAAATCCCCGGCGATAACATCACGAATGGAGTTAGTAATTGCGACTCCCGGAACCAGTGGCATTATACCGCCAATAATAACATATTCCGGACTAATTTCCGGCCAGATATACCGAAGCATCATACCACCAAAGGCAGCCGTCATACCACCGAAAAACTCAAACGTAAACTTAACGCCATGCAGACGGGAGATAACATGCGCAAGATACCGTACAAACAGCGCGGTAGCAAAAGCAGCCATAACTTCATAAATACCGGCATTAAGCAAAACAGCTGCCGAACCACCAACCACACCGGACGCTGCCATTGACGGAACAAGCGAAAATCCGGTGCGTTCGCGGGCTATCCGTTCAAAATGCGCATAAGCCGTTTCGTAGTCAATACGCCGATCAGCAAGCCGGCGTGATAATTCATTGACTTTGGCAATACGGTCAAGGTTAATCGTCCGGTCATGCACACGCCGCATAATAGTGCTTGTTCTCCCGCTATAATCAGTAGCAGTTAAAAATACTCCGGTAGGAATAACAAAACTCTCAATCTTAACTGCGCCTAGAGCCCGGGCTACATGAAACATTGTCTCCTCCACCCGGCTGGTTTCGGCACCATTCTTAAGCATAATTTCACCGGCTAAAATAGTTATGTCCAAGATTTGTTCCAACAGGATTTGCATATATACCCCCGTTGCAGCCGTTTTAGTTGTCAATTCGCGCCAAAACCCAAATTTTCCTGCCGGGTAGTAATTCTGCCAATTTTTCTGCAAAATGTATGAGAACAGTAACTATGCCAGACCTTTTACCAAAAGAGCAAATAATTACAAACCGATTCCCTGACCGGATACCGGCGGCACGTTTTCTTTGTTTTTACGGTACTTTAACAAATCGACAAAGGCCTCCAACCTTGTAATCATCCCGGCCTCGCCTGTCTGTTCATCATATGCCAGTGTTAATACCGGCATGTTAACATCCGTACTCACTTTCGGCAAAATATTTTTTGCTACCACCTCAGGCATACATGTAAATGGATAAACCTGAATTATACCATCATAGCCCTGGTGTTTTTTTAAAATAGTATAAGCAATGCTCTCCAGCCCATGGCCGCCAACATAGTGACCAAGGTATGGCTTGGCCAATGAATTCAACTGCTGATATAACTCCAGATAATTGCGGCGCCGCAAGAGATGCCCGCGCACATAATCGCTTAAGCACATCGTCCGGACAACTTCAACACCCATTTCTCCTAACCGACGGTCTAGACGTTGATTGACGAAAGGCTCCTGCATAACATAAATTTCACCTACCACCGCCACCCTGAGAGGAGCTGGACCTTTGATCACCGGCAGCTCATTGATAGTTTTGAATATGTTTTGTTTAACTTCTTTTACCGCTGAATAAGTTTCCGCCATATCAACCGCTTGAAGCGCTTGCAGCCAAATCTGCTCCACCTTTCTGCCGTCAGCCGTATGAGGCCTGATGCGGCTAAGTTCCCGCAGAATATCATCCAAAAGATTCATCTTTGCGCCTGATAGCTGAAAGGCTTTATATATAGAAATCCAGTTTTTACGGGGAGCAATATACTTCAACTGTTTGTAAATATCTACAATATTAGGCTCAACAACAAGCATGGTAAATTTATAGCCTAGTTGTTCAAGTATAGCTTGCTGGACAGCAGCATAATAACCTAGCCGACAGGGACCATCACCGCCGCAAGTTACAATTGTGTCGGCTCCCTCTTCTAACGCTTCTATAAAATTTCCCAAGGTAATTTTAAACGGCAGGCATACTGTTTCCGGAGATAATTGAGCACCAAGTTCCATTGTATATTTGGTTATAGGCGGCGGAACCACTACCTGACAATCCAGTTTAGTAAATAACGTCTTAAGAACAAGACTAAGTGTCCCCATATGAGGAAAAGTGACAATCATATACTGTGCCTCCGTTTGACCATATCGGTAAAAGCTTCCAGCCGGGTAACTAAACCTGCTTCTGCTGTGTGCTCATCGAGAGATAGCTGCATACAGGGAATATCCAGCCGTTGGGCTTGTCGACTAATAAGTTCACCGGTAAGAGCATCCGGACCGCAGGCAAAACAGGTGACAAAAATAACACCGCTTAAGGGTCGATTACCATGCATGAGGGCTATTGCCCCACCAGAAACGTTATGGCTGCTTGACCAGTAGATTTTTTTGCCGAAGCCCGCCGCAGCTCTGTCTACTTCGTCTTGGGGCACCATCTGCGAAGTTACCACCTGCATACCTAACTGGTCCAGTTTTCGCAGAATGTCGAGACTTACCTGACGGTCGTAAATAATATAAGGATGACCGATTACAGCAATCCGGGGCCGACCGTCATAAACCCATTCCGGCGGCTGCGGCCTGCTACTCAACTGGCACGCTTTGTACCAGGCATATAAGCTGCCAAACATATTCTGCCCAAATAGCCGGCCAACTGTAATAATTGCCTGATATAACTGGCGGCTTTGCCGGCGCATATCCACTTTAATATCAATCATCGGCGGTAGATTGCCGGCGTTGTTCTTAACAACATCAGGCATACCCATAATCTTCGGACAAGTATACCGTCCCTGACAGACACTAACAAGCCTGGGCATAAACAAATAATCCACTTTATCCTTTAATTGACACACATGGCCGTAAAATACTTTAGAGGGCAAACACATTTCATCCAAAGCACCGCCACAATCCAGAGTCTGCCGGGTAGTTTTCCCTGATAACACTACCTCGGCCCCAAGTTCAGAAAAAAAATGTTCCAATACCTTCCCATGCTGAAAAAGCATTAGCCCTTGCGGCAATCCTACCCTGATGCTCATGCCGTTTCACACGCCTTCTCACCTACCGCTGGTAAACTTTGTGTCCACTTGCCGCAACGGTCACCCCAACGCCCTAGGAGACTCCCGTTGGCGCTAAGCTCAATAATTTCACATACGTTGGCACAGCCGCCGCATTCAAAGCTACGGGTTGTATAAGTAGCTTTAAGCGCGTCAAATCCCTTAAATCCTGAAACACGTTTAACCACCATTTCTTCTTTGGCAGACAACGCTGCCCCAATGGCTCCCATAACGTTAAAATATGGCGGCACATGCACAGAACACTTTAGCGCATCTTCAAAAGCCCGGTGCATTCCTTTATTGGCCGCTACACCGCCCTGAAACACTACTGGTTCAAGTATTGACTTACCTTTACCAACATTACTCAGATAGTTTCTTACCAAAGCCTGACAGAGGCCATGTAAGATATCGGCCGCTGAATGTCCGGTCTGCTGCTTATGAATCATGTCCGATTCTGCAAATACGGCACACCGGCCGGCAATCCGCACCGGCGTAGTTGATGTTAAGGCAAGTTCACCAAACTGAGCAATTGGGATATTGAGTCTTGCCGCCTGCTGGTCCAAAAACGAACCTGTTCCGGCAGCACATACCGTATTCATGGCAAAATCAGTGACCACGCCATTCCTGATAATAATTATTTTAGAATCCTGCCCACCGATTTCTAACACCGTTTTGACCTCCGGCACGACATGCATAGCGGCAAGAGCATGAGCGGTAATCTCGTTTTTTACACTATCGGCGCCAACTACCTTACCAGTCAAATAGCGTCCGCTCCCGGTAGTCCCGACACCAAGCACAGTGATTTCGCCAAATCGCTTTTCGATCTCTTTTAAGCCTGTCTGTACAGCTTCTATTGGTCTGCCTTGTGTACGAATATATAAACTGTCCACAACGGTGCCATCTCCCCGAAGGACAGCAATATTGGTGCTTACCGAACCAACATCAATTCCTAAGTATACCTGCAATACCATCGACTCCTTGAAAGTTAATAAACCAGAACACTCCCAGCGTTCTGGCGGATATGACAAACATGCATACCTTATATCTATTATGGTTTTACATACCAGATTTATACATAAAGAAAACCTGGACTCCCAGCCTAGCGATAGCGGAAGCCGCTGTTACCTTCATCCTGACTGTAAGCAGCTTATAAAAAAAGAGCAGTGAGCCGGGCTCCGTCCCCTACTCACTACTTCATCCGATGACTAACCCGCTCTAAGACTCCCTCTTCTTAAACGGGAGTTTATACCCCTACGGGTACAGGCGAGCGGCTAAGTCCCTGGATAAGGGCGA
>CAZCEN010000035.1:0-18001 GCA_964497205.1 uncultured Sporomusaceae bacterium | reverse complement strand
TCTCTTGACACGAATTCTTGATAAGCAGGCAACAACTTCTATTGAACTAAAGCCGACATGTGCTCCCCAGTTTATGCGTATCGCCAAAGAGCGTGGTGTACCTATGCGTTATACTCGGGGATGTCTCGCAGGTACTTCTTATTGTGTCATATTGCCTAACGGCGATGTTCAACCTTGCCCGTACTTACCGCTAAAGGTAGGAAATGTCAGGGAGACGTCCTTTGATACTTTATGGCAAGAGAGTACAGTATTTAAAAAACTGCGGCATGAACCACTCAAAGGTGGTTGTGGTTCGTGTGGATTTGATTCTGTGTGTGGTGGTTGCCGGGCTAGAGCGTACTATTACTCTGAGGGAGATTACTTAGCTGAAGAACCCTGGTGTGACCGGGGTTGTAGATAGTAGATTTAAACGAGTGCTGCGTCTAGGCTCCCAATAAATTATGTGAATAAAAACGCAATGATCTTTTTCTCAGCCACTTCTTTATACAGGTATAGTAGCTCTTGCTATTTTATACATGAATGCTTCCCAGAATGGAAATCTAATAAGCAAAAACAGGTGCGAGAATTATGTTTAAGGAGGGTGACTATGAAAAAACAGGATACCCTATGGGATTTATTTCAGAAAAAGAAAATTGGTAGACGGGATTTCCTTAAAGCCTGTGTTGCCTTAACAAGCATGATGGGGTTGTCGACAGAACTTATTCCTCAGGTCATTGAAGCAGCCGAGAAAAAACCGCTTGTCCCGGTCATCTGGCTGCATGGCCATGAATGCACCGGTTGTGACGAAGCTTTTATTAGGTCCCAAAGTCCACTGGCATCCGATATGATTCTAAATATGATTTCTCTGGAAGATATGGAAGTGCTGGGCGCCGCTGCTGGTGAACAGTTAGAGCATCATGCTGAAGAAACCCGAAAAAAATATCAGGGTCAGTATATTTTGATGTTTGAAGGAGCCGTTCCCGTTGCGGAAGATGGTATTTACTGCATGGTCGGCGGAAAACCAATTATTCAGACTCTAAAAGAGTTTGCAAAAGATGCTGCCTTTATTATTGAAGTTGGTTCGTGCGCTGCTTGGGGAGGTATTCAAGCAGCCAGACCAAATCCGACGAAATCTGTTGCTGTTAGCGAAGTTATCAGTGGGAAGCCAATTGTGAAAGTTCCTGGTTGTCCGCCTATTCCAGAAGTATTAACAGGAACTATTATGCATTATGTTTTGTTCGGGCAGTTGCCGCCTGTGGATAACCAAGGGCGCCCCAAGCAGTTTTTTGGCAACAGGATACATGATACTTGCTACCGGCGACCTTTTTTTGATTCAGGTATGTTTGTGGAAAAATTTGATGATATCGGTAGTAAGGCGGGCTGGTGCCTGTATAAAGTTGGCTGTCGGGGGCCGGAAGCCTATAATTCCTGCGGTAATATGCGTTGGTGGAATGGGATGAGTTATCCGATTCAGTCAGGTGCACCTTGTGTGGCTTGTGCTGCTAATAATTTTTGGGATAATGATCCTTTCTATGAACGTTTGCCTAATATACCTGTGCCTAATACTATTGCTAATGCGGATAAAATCGGCGCTGTTTTAGCTGGCGTGACTACCGCCGGAGTAGTGGCTCATGGCGTGGCTTCGATTGTCCAGCATAAAATTCATGAATCTAAGAAACTGAAATCGCGGGAAGGAAATGCGGAAGTAGAACCAGATCGCGGGCAGGACGGCGAATAGAGATGAGGAGGCAGCCCTAAATGAAACGTATTGTAGTTGACCCGATAAATCGGATAGAAGGCCACCTACGGGTTGAAATAAAGGTTAACGAGGCTACCGGCAAAGTTGAAGACGCATTGTCAAGCGGCACAGCCTGGCGGGGGATTGAACTAGTACTAAAAGGACGTGACCCACGGGATGCCTGGCTGTTTGCCCAAAGAATTTGCGGTGTTTGCACAACTGTGCATGCTCTGGCCTGTTTGCGGGCGGTAGAAGATGCTCTCGGTATCCAAATTCCTAAAAATGCTAATTATATACGTAATATAATTGCTGCTTCGCAGATGATTCACGACCATATCGTGCATTTTTACCACTTGCATGCACTAGACTGGGTTAGTCCGGTCGCAGCGCTTAAGGCTGATCCAGCAGCTACAGCAGCACTGCAAAATACAGTATTAGAAAAATATAGCCTCAAGTTTGAGGGGCCAATTGCTTTTGATACAAATGCCTATGCAAAAGATTTTCCGAAGGCTACAACTGCTTATTTTAGAGAAATTCAAAACAAAATAAAAAATATTGTTGAAAGCGGACAGTTAGGTATTTTTGCTGCTCAGTACTGGGATCATCCCGATTACAGCATTTTACCGCCAGAAGCTCATCTCATGGCGGTAGCTCATTACTTAAATATGCTTGATCGCCAGCGGGATCTGGTAACCTCACATCTTGTTTTTGGCGGAAAAAATCCGCACCCTCATTACATTGTCGGCGGGATGCCTTGTTCTATCTCGATGAATGACATGAATGCCTCTGTTAATACTGAGCGCTTGGCTCTTGTTGGTACATCAGTGGATTTGGCCATAAATTTAGTAAATAGCTTTTATATTCCTGACGTGCTTGTTATTGGCGACTTATTTATCAAAGCCGGTCATGTGGATGGCGGTGGTTTAGCCGGAAAACGTGTGCTATCTTTCGGTGATTTCCCCGAGGAACGTTACAGTGGTATTTCCAACGGAGATTATTTCAATAATTTACTTGTCCGGTCAAATGGTGTTGTAGAAAACTTCGGAGAAGGGGTTGACAGGGCTGCTTTTTATCCGTTAGAGGGTAAAGACTTAAGTGACCCTGCTGTATTAGCTGAAGGTGTAGAACACGCTTGGTATAATTACCCTGAAGCCAGTAAAGACTTGCATCCTTGGAGTGGTATTACCAGTCCTCAGTATACAGGTCCTAAGGAAGGAACCAAGACAGCTTGGAAATATCTTGATGAAGATGGCAAGTATTCTTGGATTAAGACACCTAAATGGAATGGCAAGATGGTTGAAGTTGGGCCATTAGCTAAATATATTCTTGTTTACACCAAAGTTAAGAAAGGTGTTATCCAACAGCCAACATGGGCGGAAAAATTTATGGTTGACCAGATTGAGGCCGTATCTAAATTACTCAATATGCCTCCGGAAAAATGGATGCCTACAACCGTTGGAAGGACAGCCGTACGCGGTTTAGATGCGCAGCTCAATGCCTATATTAACAAATATTTTCTGGATAAACTAATAAATAACATTAAAGCTGGGGATACGACAGTAGCCAATACAAATACCTGGGATCAAGCAAACTGGCCTAAAGAAGCTAGAGGGGTCGGGCTGCATGAGGCTCCACGAGGCGGTCTTAGCCACTGGGTAACAATAAAGAATGGCAAAATCGACAACTATCAAGCGATAGTTCCCTCCACGTGGAATGCTTGCCCGCGTGATACCAATGCTGGTTATGGCGCATATGAATCTAGCATGATTGAAACTAAGGTAAAAATTGCTGAAAAGCCTCTGGAAATCCTACGGGTGGTACACTCTTTTGATCCGTGTTTGGCTTGTGCAACTCATCTGTATGATGGTCAGGGTAAAGAGTTGTCTGTTGTTCGTACCGATCCGTATTTGTAATTACGCAAAAGGAGGAAACTGGTATGCGTCAGGGAGCCATGAAATCATATTATCTTTTTAGCCCATGGTTGCGTATTTTCCATTGGGTCATGGTAATATGCACTTTTATCCTGTTTTTTACCGGTCTATATATCGGCAATCCATTCTTTCTGGGAACTCAAGGTATTGATCCTACCTTTGCTGTCAATAACGTAATGTCAATGGAAGTGATAAGATATATTCATTTTATAGCCGGATATGTGCTTGTTGCTTCTTTTATTCCCCGAATATATGGTTTTATCATCAATCCTGGTGACAGGTTATTACCCAGGCCTTGGACAAAACTGTACTGGACAGGAATCATGGACACGCAAATGCATTATATGTTTATGCGCGGAGCACACCGGCCTTATTTGAGAAACTCGTTGGCTAGGTCGGGGTATTTGTCTGTTTATTTAATGTTTATCATTATGATAATAACCGGGTTTGCTATGTATTACATGATTGAGCCAAATCGGTTTTTGGCCAAGGTATTTGGACCGTTCAACAACTGGTTGGTAAATGAATATGTTGTACATATCATCCATCACTTTGTTGCCTGGTTTATTATGCTATTTGTCATTGTGCATGTTTATATGGCAATCAGAGCTGACTTCGTAGAAAAAGGCGGCGAAATTTCTTCTATGTTCTCTGGAGTCAAATATATGGAGGAAGAACCCGAAGATTTGGGGGACATAGTGAGTCAAAAAAGTACGGCAAAACAGGAGCTGCAATAGTGGATAAAGTTGTTGTTTTAGGTGTCGGTAATATCTTAATGCAAGATGAAGGTTTTGGCGTCCGGGTGGTAGAAGAGCTCGCCCGGCGCTATACGTTCCCGGACAACGTTGAAATTTTGGATGGCGGCACGCTGGGGATGGAATTGCTTCGGTTTATTACCGGAGCAACCCGGCTGCTTATCATTGATGCTGTAAACGGCGGCGGCAGTGCGGGAGATTTTTACCAGTTTGCTAATGAAGAAGTTAAAACTTATTTTAAACATAAGGTATCAATGCATGAAATCGGTATACAGGATGTTTTAACTGCAATTGAACTAGTGGGGCAGCCGATACAGGAGATTGTTGTCTTAGGTGTCCAACCTGCTGTCATTGATGTTGGACTTGAACTTAGTGAAGCAGTACAACCATGTACTTTTAAAGTTATGAACAAGACTCTTGAAGTTTTAGGTTCATGGGGGTATAAACCGCTTGCCGCAAACATAGGTATTACGAAGTAGACTTAACTTTGGATGGGAGCCGGAGTTAACCAAATGAAGTTAAGTCAACGGGTAAATGCGGAGGTGGAACTGTGAAGTACAGTGTCCTGTATGTTATTCTGACCCTAAAAGAGGAACCGGAGGTATTTCCGGCTGAAGATCATCGTTATAACCCCGAAAAAAAATGTCAGGAATTATTAATCACTGTCTTTGACCAAAAGCTATGGGTAGATACTAGGGCTGTTAAATTAAAGAAGGTAGCGGGATCAATTTTTTGCTGGAAAGAGTATGAACAAGGGCAATATGTTGAACTTAATCAGTCCAATAGTGTATGTCCTGAGTGTGGTTGGTGGAAGTGCCACATATGTAATTCTTGCCGTTGCAACAAACCATAAAAACATATTGAAATAACTAATTACAATAATTATAGGAAATTCGCGGTTTTTCGCGTATAATGTTTACCAGAAGCTTTTGCTAATACTTTCTAGGAGTGGTCATTAGATGTTGCGTGGTGTTCGTGGCGCGACAACCGTTACAGCCAATAACCGTGAAGAAATACTTGAACGCGTGGCCGAGCTTCTTGCGGCAATGACGAGTGAGAACATAATAGATATCGAAGATATTGGTGCGGTAATATTTAGTTCGACACCTGACCTAAATGCCGCTTTTCCCGCAGCTGGTGCAAGAAGGTTAGGTTGGGTTCAGGTCCCTTTATTCGGGACACAGGAAATAGAATGCCCAGAAGCACTTTCATTGTGTGTTCGGGTATTAATTCTCTGGAATACTGATGTTAGACAGCAAGATATTAAACATGTTTATTTGCATGATGCTGTTATTTTGCGGCAAGATATTAGGTAATAGAACAAGTTAAACGTACTAAAGCCTGCATTGTTCCTTGACAATGCAGGCTTAGTTATTAATAAATACTACTCATAAATGTTAATAATATTATATAGTGAATCGCGCTCAACAGGTATACGTCCGGCCTGACGAATTAAGGTCAAGATTGCTTCGGTACTTAAGAGCTGGCTGGTTTTAGCTCCGGCGGCGTGGCTGATTTTTTCCTCGCTGACAGTGCCGTCGATGTCGTTAGCGCCAAAACCGAGGGCAAGTTGAGCAATCTGAGGAGTTAACATAACCCAATATGCTTTGATATTATTAAAATTATCCAGCATTAATCTAGCGATTGCTACCATTTTTAGATCTTCCCAAGCCGGAACCCGGCTAATTGATTCAGACAAGCCGGTGTTAGCAGGATGAAACGGTAGTCCGATAAAGGTTTGAAAGCCTTTTGTTTCGTCTTGCAGAGTGCGAAGAGCGAGCAGATGATCAATTATTTCCTCAGGTGTTTCAATATGGCCATACAGCATACTAGCGTTCGTGCGGATGTCTAGCTTATGTGCAGTGCGAGCTGCAGCAAGCCATTCAGCGGCACTAGCTTTATTGGGACATACTTCCCGGCGTACTCTATCACTAAGGATTTCGGCACCACCGCCAGGCATAGAACCTAAGCCGGCTGTCTTAAGCCTCTGGAGTACATCAGTTATGTTTTGACCGGAAATCCTAGCGAAATAGCATATCTCAACACAAGTAAACGCCTTAAGATGAATATGCGGTAAAGCGGTATGCAGGGCGCTAATTATATCCACATAGTATTCAAAAGGCCAGTCAGGGTGTAAGCCGCTGACTATGTGAAGTTCGGCAAGACGTTTGTCTTCGGCAGCTTTTGTGGCAACAGCCAATACCTGTTTTTTGGTCATGGTGTAAGCATGAGTGCTGTTGCTATCACAACCAAATGCACAAAACTTGCATTTGGCAGTGCAAACATTAGTCAAATTTATATGGCGGTTAATATTAAAAAAGACATAATTGCCAACGATACGCTGTCTTGCTATATCGGCAAGATATCCAAGCCAACTTAAGTTATTAGAGGCAAGTAAAGTTAAGCCATCGTTACGGTCAAGCCGGATACCGGCGCGGATTTTTGCTTCTAGTTTATCCAAGGGAGACACTCCTTCCTCAAAATTATTTCGCGGTTTTTAGGAGATATCCTGCTAAACAAATAAGGAAGGTTGGGGAGCTAGATAAACTAATTTTGGTTAAAATTAGCTATTTATGCAGAATATAATTGCAATTATTGGCAGGTGATGTAATAATATATTGATGACAGGGAGGGGGAGCGGGATGCCGTTACCTAAAAAACTAATTTCTATTGTCGTACCAGTGTTTAATGAACAAGATAATATCGACAACTTTTATCAGGAAGTTGTTAAACATATGGAGCAGCAGCCTTATTATTTTGAGCTTATCTTTATCGATGACGGATCAAGTGATGCTACTCCTCTTATTCTTGAACGGTTAGTAAATTCCGATAACCGGGTGAGGGCCTTGATTTTAGCTCGAAACTTCGGGCATCAAGTGGCTTTATCCTGTGGCTTAGACCATGCCGAAGGGGATGCAGTAATTACTATGGATGGCGATATGCAGCATCCGCCCGAAATGTTACCGCAATTACTTGCCCAATGGAAAGATGGTTTTCAAGTAGTCCAAACAATACGGGTTAATACAGAAGGGGTATCTTGGTTTAAGAGCTTTACCTCAGGTATGTTCTATAAACTAATGAATGCAGTGTCAAATGTGCGGGTTACGGAGGGCGGTTCTGACTTTAGACTGCTTGATAAACAGGTGGTGGAAAGTTTCCGGCGGTTCAGGGAACGTGCAAGATTTATTAGGGGCATGATTAGTGCAATCGGGTATCGCCAAACGTATATCGAATTTGTTGCTCCCAAACGATTTGCCGGAAAATCTAAATTTTCCTTACGAAAGATGCTGCACTTTGCTTTAGATGGTATTACGGCCTATTCAAAAACGCCGCTTAGATTTGCGTTTTACATAGGTATAGCGTTAGGCCTTGGCAGTATCGTTCTGACATTGCATGTAATATATATTAGATTGTTTACCGATGAAGCTGTTCCCGGCTGGGCAACAATAACTGCCAGTATTTCGCTTTTAGGCGGACTACAATTAGCCGGAATCGGAATTATTGGCGAATATGTCGGAAGAATATTTGAAGAAGTAAAGCAACGTCCTTTATATTGGCTGCGCGCTGAACTTGGTCAGCAGACAGAAAAACATAATCAATGAAAATTCTTTGCTAATAAAAATAATTACCCTAATAAATGTAAAAAAAACACGATTTTGGGCAGGAATTTTTAGTTTTTAGACGAATATAAAAATAAAGAGCATTGTAGAAAGCCGAATCCAGCTCAGGACCGGGGGAACCATTTAATGGGGTGAAACGTAAGAAGTGTTATGCTTCTTTCGTAGGGTGCCTGCAACCCTAACCCGTCAGCTAACCTCGGAGGCCAGCGAGAGGAGAAATGTATTGGGAAAGTTTTTCGGGTTTGTTGTCGCTTTTTGTCTCTTTTTCGGGACCGCTACTTTTGCCCATGCTTCCGGTACATATGAGGTCGGTGACCAGGGAGCCGATGTAGCCGCCATTCAAGCCCAGCTAAATAGTCTAGGCTTTAACGCAGGATCAGCTGATGGTGATTTTGGCGAATTAACAGCTAGCGCTGTTAAGGCTTTTCAGGCGGCTCGTGGTCTAGACGCTGATGGTGTAGTAGGGGCGCAAACTTATCGTGCTCTAATGGGAAGGGATATTCCGGTCAGCCGTGATTCTTCAACGGCTTCGATACGGCGTGTTGTTCAGACTTCCATGCGCTACACTGGTGTACCTTATGTATTCGGTGGGACGAGTCCCAGTGGTTTTGACTGTTCCGGCTTTACCCGTTATGTATTTGCTCAAAGTGGTATTTACCTGCCGCGTATGGCTGATGAGCAGTTTGAAGTCGGACGATATGTATCTTACAATCGTCTCCAGCCTGGAGATTTAGTGTTTTTTAGCACTTATGCTTCAGGAGCATCGCACAGCGGTATCTACCTTGGTGATGGTAGATTTATCAGTGCAACGTCCAGCCGCGGTGTAGCTATTGACAGTATGAACAGTAGCTATTGGGGTCCGCGTTACGTTGGTGCCCGCCGTGTGATGTAAAGGAACAAAAGGGAAGGCGTTGTCAGCCTTCCCATTTTTATTTTTTTGAATTAAGGATATGTTTGGCAGGATTTTTTAAAAAATGCTGGTATTTAAATAAAGTAATTGACACATGCTATGTAAGTTAAGTGTTATTATAGTGGAGAATTTATTATGTTTACTTTTTACTGGCGCAAATTTATAGCGCCCTACTGGCCGCTGGCCACGACGGCGATAGTGTGTTTTATCATTGCAAGTGTAGCTGGTTTAGCAGCGCCGTTAGTCGTAAAGCTACTAATTGATGATGCGCTGTCTGGCGGCAACATCACATTTTTGCATATTATTATTGCTGGGATTGTAATATTGTATCTAATCCGCGGCTTATTTTCCTATTTTTACGGTTATAGTATGGCTAAGGCCGGTAACCAGATGTTGGCTAAGCTACGGGAAGACATGTTCAAAAAATTACAGTCACTCGACTATGCTTATTTTATGAAAATGCCCTCCGGTGATTTGATTTCATTGTTTACTAATGACTTGTTGTTAATTCAACAGGCGGTAACCGTAGGTATACCGGATATCATTGTCGAGTCGTTAAACCTACTGGCGATCATGGCAATTATGATTTATTTTGATTGGAAATTGGCCATGGTAACATTCGCAACCTTGCCTTTTATTATTGTCGCTATCAGCTTTTTTAATAGCAAAATTGGCAGGATGGGGGCGCTTGTTGAACATACTTTGGCTAAGGTAACGTCAATTATTCAACAATCTTTGGTATCGGTAATGATTGTACAAAGTTATGTTCGTGAAGACTATGAGTATCAAAAATTTAGTGACAAAATTCAACAGGCTGCGGGCGATTTGCTGAAAGCTCAGCGTCTGAGTGCGATACTTGTTCCATTAGTAGAATTCCTCGCCGCCATTGGTTTGACGATAATTGTTTGGTATGGCGGGCGGGAAGTTATTAATGGCGATTTGAGTATCGGCGGGATGTTTGCTTTTTTAGTTTATATTATCAATGTCCCTATGCCTGTTCGTAAGATCAGTCAGGCGATGACATTTTTAAAGTTTGGAATAGTAGCTTGGAATCGTATTAACAAATTGCTTAATGAACAAACTCCATCTGTTGCCGATGGTTATCTGGATATGTCTAAAGCACAGGGAGTTGTCAAATTTAAAGATGTGTCGTTTGCTTACCAAACAGGTAAGCCTGTATTGGAAGCAATCAACGTTTCGGCTAAACCCGGGGAGATTATTGCAATTGTAGGGCCAAGCGGCGCCGGTAAATCTTCATTTGCAAATCTGCTTTTACGATTTTATGATCCCACCCAGGGAGCTATTTATTTAGACGGTGTAAATATTAAAGATATAAAAATTAAGGATTTGCGCCAACATATAGGGTTTATTCAGCAAGAGCCTGTCTTATTTAATACAACTATTTTGGAAAACATCCGCTTTGGCAACCTTGCTGCTACTTCAAGCCAAATTGAACAGGCGGCTCGCAAGGCCAATGCTCATGAGTTCATTATGGAGTTACCACAAAGCTATAATACTGTTGTCGGTGAATTAGGCGGAAATTTGTCAGGTGGGCAGCGGCAACGGATTGCGATCGCCCGCGCGATCATTGCGGAACCATCTATTTTACTGTTAGATGAACCGACAGCTGCTTTGGACGCTCATACGGAGAAACAGGTTATGGCAGCTATTCGGCAAGCCAGTGTGGGACGAACAACTTTTATAATTACCCATAGGATGTCAACAATCATGGCTTCCGATCAGGTAATATATTTAGCTGGCGGCAGAATTGCTGAGACAGGCACTCACCAGGAATTAATTAGTAAAGGTGGGTTATACGCTCGGGTCGTCAAGTACAGTGAAGCTGATTTTGGTATAAATGAGTAAAATAGTGGCAATAATTTTAGCGGCAATATGTTTGCCGCTAATTTATTTTAATTTTATTAAGAATAATCCTATTAACATCGTGGGATTTATTGACAAAGAAACAAACAGCTGTTACCATTTAATAAGAATATTCCTATTAAGAAATGAGAGATGTATGATGAGAATAAAAATATTTTTAACTGTACTACTTATTGCCGGGCTTACCTTGATTGCGGGCTGCGGGCAAAAAACTGTTGCACCGGGCGATAATTCTCCACAGCAACCTAAAATTAAAGTCTTGGCTAGTGTTTATCCGGTATATGAATTTGTCCGGCAGGTAGGTGGCGATAAAATTGAAGTAACTATGTTGGTACCAGCCGGGGCAGAACCGCATGAATGGGAACCATCGGCTAAAGACTTAGTTCAGGTTAAAAATTCTAAATTATTTTTTTATCATGGGGCTAATTTAGAACATTGGCTAAGTAAAGTAACAGCTAAAGATGTACTTGGCAATACAACGGCAGTAGAAGTAAGTAAAGATATTGAACTAAGAGAGGGTATAGCTCATACGCACGATCATGACCCAGCGGAAGAACACAAGCATAATGCTAATGAAAAACAGGAACCTGAAAAGCATCAGGAAGTAGATCCGCACGTTTGGCTTGATCCTGTACTTGCACAGAAGGAAGTAAATACAATTGCTGAAGCGCTTGCGGCGGCAGACCCTGCTAATGCAGTATACTATCGAGATAATGCCACTAAATATAATGAACAGTTACAGAAGCTTCATAGTGAATATCAAGATGGCTTAAAAACAGCTCAAAAGAGAACTATTGTTACTAGTCATGCAGCATTTGGTTACCTTGGTTCCCGCTATAATTTGGAGCAGGTTGCAATTATGGGTATATCACCGGATGCTGAACCAACACCGGAGAAGATGGCCGATATTGTGCGGATGTGCCGAGAGCGGCAAGTTACATACCTATTTGCCGAATCCATTGTGAGTCCTAAAGTAGCTGAAACATTAGCCAAAGAAGCCGGTGCCAAAGTACTTTTATTACATCCTATTGATTCTTTGACTCCTGATGAAATTAAACAAGGTAAAGACTATCTAACGTTAATGCGGGAAAATTTGGCCAATCTTAAATTAGCTCTAAGTAGTAAATAGAGAATGAGGGAGCGAAAATGACTGCAATCAATGCGGCGGGTACCATTACTGTGGTAAACCGTCTAAAAGAAAAAGGTTATCGCATCACAGGTCAGAGACAAGCTTTAGTTGAGCAACTGGTTGAGTCAGAGGAACCTCTATCAGCCTTTGAAATTTGGGAGAGACTTCGGATACAGTATAAGGATATGAGTTTAGATACTGTTTATCGAAACCTTCATGTGCTAGTTGATTTAGGAGCACTAATTCCCATAAATGCTATGGGAAAAGAAGGGGTTAGGTATGAACTAGTGTATACGAGTCATCACCATCATATTGTCTGTGTAAAATGCGGACAGACGCAATGCATTGATTATTGCCCTGTTGATCCCCAGCTAATTTCTGTATTAAAAACGCATGGATATGAGCTAGTGCGACACAATCTGCAATTATTCGGCGTGTGTCGCCAGTGTAATTGTTAAGGAGTAATACTATGGCTGAAGTTAAATTACAAGATATTTCTTTTCGTTATAATACTGAATTGGTATTAAGCAATATAACATTTTCCGTGAATCAAGGTGAGTTTGTAGTAGCAGTAGGTCCTAACGGTGCGGGAAAAAGCACAATGCTTAAGATAATAGCCGGACTTATTGAACCGATTTCCGGTCAGGTGCTAATAGACCACAAAGATGTACGACAGGCAGCTAAGCAGGGAATTATCGGTTATGTACCACAGCACTATGCACAGAATACGGCAGCATTCCCGGCTACAGTGGAAGAGATAGTTGCGTTAGGGCTTGTGAATGTGCAGGGGGCAGTAAAGAATAAAGGAGCTAAACATATAGTCCGCCATATGCTGGAGCTAGTGGGAGCCAAAGAATTGCACGGACGCCGTATCGGGGAATTATCCGGCGGTCAGCAGCAACGGGTTATGGTTGCAAGGGCTTTGGCGGGAAACCCGCAGTTGTTATTATTGGACGAACCGACAAGTGGCGTCGATTATGCTGCTAGTGCCAAAATCTATGAATTGCTATCGCAACTTAATAATACCTTGGGCATTACTATCGTAATGGTATCACACGATATTGAAAATGCCACCCGTTTTGCGTCTAAGGTGGCGTGCATCAACCATGATTTGTGTTTTTTTGGCAGCAGTGAACAGTTTCGTACCAGTCATGCCACTATGCAGCATTTATGGTATTACTCAACATACACCGGATAAGGAATAAGGAGATTTATATGCCGATTTTTGAAATGTTTCAATATGATTTTATGCAAAGAGCCTTTATCGCCGGACTAATAACGGCAGTTATATGTCCTCTGTTAGGCATGTTTGTGGTAGTTCGGCGACAGTCACTTATTGGTGATGGATTAGGACATATTGCCTTTGCTGGAGTGACCGGGGGGTATTTACTTGGTATTTATCCGGCAGTAGGTGCTTTCGCCATAACCATTGCAGGGGCAGCCGGTATTGAAGTAGTGCGCCGGCAACGAACGCAAATGGCCGATACTGCACTGGCAATTTTCTTCTATGCAGGGATAGCGTTGGCTATTATTTTTAGTACAATTACTCGTATTCCTAGCGCGGGTTTACTGGGATTCCTGTTTGGCAGCATACTGACCGTTTCCTGGCAAGATGTATTAGTCATAAGTGGCTGCAGTGCTATTGTAATAGCCTTTGTTTTAAGTAATTTTAACAAACTTTTGCTAGTTTCCTTTGATGAAGAACTGGCTAAAGTGGCTGGTATTGCTACAAGCACTGTCAGCATGGCCTTAAGTATAGTTACTGCTATTTCCGTAGTCAGTGGTATGATGGTAGTTGGGATTCTTATGGTTAGTGCGCTTATGATTGTGCCAGTAGCAGCTGCCGAGCAATTAGGAAAAGGTTTTAAGTCAACGTTAGGTTGGGCAGTAGTCTTGGCTATTCTGTCGGTTGTCAGTGGTCTGACAACGGCCTTTTATTTGGATATTGCTCCTGGCGGATCTATAATTATTACAGCAATTCTATTATATATAGTGATGAACATTATACATCAGCTTACATTTATTTATAAACGGGCGATACCGTCGCGGATGTACAGTAAATAGTAACTTTTGCATGGTATAATAGATTATGACAACCATACATAACTAGGAGGGTCTATCATGAATTATAACAGAGATCAAGCTTGGAAAGTTTTGCTTCAGCATGTAAAAAGCGAAGTATTGCTAAAGCATTGTCTGGCGGTTGAAATTGCAATGCGGGCTTACGCCGCGAAATTTGGTGAAGATGTTGAGTATTGGGGTGCGGTAGGATTACTTCATGATGTTGATTTTGAAAAATACCCGGACGATCATCCTAATCATGCGAGGGAAATTCTTACTGCTGCCGGTTATGATAGTCAGTTTGCCACCGATGTCGAAGCTCATGCCCGGGATTGGCAGCAGGAACGTACGCGATTGCAGGGCACCTTATTAGCCGTCGACGAACTTACCGGCTTTATCATTGCTTGCGCTTTAGTTCGTCCGGATAAGAGTCTGGATAATCTGGAAGTCAAATCTGTAATGAAAAAATTCAAAGACAAAGCTTTTGCCCGTGCTGTTAACCGTGAAACGATATCAACCAGTGCAGAGGCTTTGCAGGTTGATTTGAAAGAACATATTGAATTTGTTACAAAAGCCTTGGCGGCAGCGGTAAAAATGCCCCAATATCAGGAGTTGCCGTTAGTTGGCTAGCTAATATTAAACATAAACTGGACAGGAGGTGCATACAGATTAATGAGGAAGCTAAGAGGAGAGAGAGAATGGCAAAACATGTGCTGAACAAGCTTACCGTTAATCTGCATGACACCAACATTCATGAACAACTCTATGAACATCTAATAATGCTTTTAAAGCGTCAGGAAGGTTTACACCTAAGACCGTTAATAGCACTATGTATTGGTTCTGACCGTTACACCGGTGATGCCTTAGGGCCGCTTATTGGAACTCATCTTGAGGAACACACCGAATGCTATGTTTATGGTACGCTGGAACATCCTGTTCATGCCGGTAATTTTATTGAAACGTTAAACATTATTAATAACCGGCATCACCATCCGGTTATAATTGCCATTGATGCTTGTTTGGGTAAAAGTTATGAAATCGGCAACATTGAAGTTTGGCAGGGGGGGTTGGCCGCAGGTATTGCAGTTGGCAATAGGCTGCCTACGGTTGGTGATATTTCTGTAATTGGTGTGGTTAATGCGCAGAGCCAGATTGGTTACCTTGATCTCCAAAGTACACCGTTATCCAAGGTAATGAAACTAAGTAATGCGATTGGCGAAGCGATTGCCGAGGCTATCAACACGATAATAGTAGAGACTATACCGGCATGTACACAGTCAGTTGGTAAATAAAAAAAGGCGAAATTGCAGTTCAAAAGCAATTTCGCCTTCTATTTATTTTCATTCTTCTGGGAATAATCTGTCCCACATCATATACAGTACTACCAGAGTACCAGCAAAAAATATGCCAATATCGGCAATGTAACGATCCACGCAAATCACGCTCCTGACGGATTAGCATTTCTTTCCTACTTGGATTATATGCTACTTGCGCTGCTTCTGCAAGGTAAGGAAATAAATATTTTTTTCTGCCAGGCACATTCAGTTTGTCTGCCCCATAGAATTTACCGACAGATTTTTCGGGGGTGGATGACTGAATGACTCTTTCGTTTATTACGGTGTTGGCAGCTTCAGTAATTAAAGGCATCACCCTGCTTGTTTCCTATATAGCAAATAATACATTTCCTCTGCCGCTATCAGAAAAGGACGAACATGTTTATTTACAGCGGTTAAAGAATGGGGATGAAAACGCTCGCAACGTATTAATCGAACGAAATCTGAGATTGGTAGCGCATATTGTAAAAAAGTTTGATAATACCGGTGAGGATGTTGATGACCTAATTTCTATTGGCACAATCGGTCTTATCAAAGCCATTAACACATTTGATCCAGCAAAAAAAATTAGATTGGCTACGTATGCGGCCAGATGCATTGAAAACGAAATCCTTATGCATCTGAGAAGTACCCGTCGCATTCGGACAGAGGTGAGTCTGTATGATCCAATAGGGGTCGATAAAGAAGGTAATGAGATAACTTTAATTGACGTACTTGGTACCGCTCCCGATGTTGTTGGTGAAGCCGTGGAAAGCTTATGCGAACAGGAGCGCCTCACCCGCGAAATTCATCGCCTGACTGCGCGTGAAAAATGGGTTCTTGAAATGCGGTTTGGTATTCCTGATGGCAGCCGCAAAACGCAGCGTGATATTGCCAAAATTCTGGGGATTTCACGGAGTTACGTTAGTAGAATTGAGAAACATGCTATTAACAAGTTAGGAAAAACCTTGTCGGTGGATAACAATCCGCCTAAATAGAGGAAAAAAGGAGATTGTTATGTTTGTGCATGGCAATCTCTTTTGTTTTTTCGTTTACCATGTTATAATTTCTGGTAAACTGTATATATAGTATTGGTTACGGAGGGGAAAATTGCTAAAACTATTAGCACCTAATTTGTCTGTCAATACTTTGTATGACCTTAATTTGTTACAACTCAAGCAACAGGGGATTATGGGCATAGTCTTTGATCTAGACAATACTATCATTCCATGGGACAGCCCGGATTTATGCCCAGAGGTATTAGTATGGATTAAAAATCTGGCCAGTCAAGGGTTCAAGTTGTGTTTGGTATCGAATAATGGAAAAGGCCGGGTAAGGCAGATTGCTGCCCAGTGTGGTATTCCTTTTGTTGCGCGGGCACTAAAACCATCACGGGATGGTTTTAGGAAGGCTGCAGCGGCAATGGAATTAACTCCTGACAGAGTCGCTGTAGTTGGTGACCAATTGTTTACAGATATTTTAGGCGGTAATCGCCTGGGTATGTATACGATTTGGGTTAAACCAATGGCAACTAAAGAGTTTATTGGTACAAAAATTACCCGCCAATTTGAAAAACTAGCGATACACCTACTAAAATCGACGGGACGGTTATAGACACATGAAGATTGCAATGGTGCAAATGCAGGTAACAGCTGGCGATGTTGCAGGAAATAAAGAACGAGGGCTTACTCTGATTAATGAAGCGGCATTAAACGCCGATACTATTGTGCTGCCGGAGATTTGGACAATTGGTTATGCACTAAAAAGTGTGGCAGAAGCTGCTGAAACAATGGAGGGGCAGTTCCTTACAGCTTTAGCGGGAATTGCCACTAACCAAAAGGCTAATATTATCGCTGGTTCAATTCCGGTCAAATCAAATGATAACATTTATAATTGTGCTATAGTATTTGATAGATTTGGTAACGTTGTCGCCAGTTATCAGAAAGTACATTTATTTAGTATGTACGGTGAAGAAAGATTTTTTGCTGCAGGAAATAGGCTCTGCCAGTTTGTGCTCGATGAAGCGACTGCCGGTTTGGGGATTTGTTACGATTTGCGCTTTCCTGAGTTATTTCGTTCCTTGGCTTTGGGAGGAACTCAAATTGTTTTTGTACCTGCGGAATGGCCGGCGGCTCGAGGGAGTCATTGGCGAACCTTGGTTCAAGCCCGCGCAATAGAAAACCACATGTATGTTTGTGCTGTGAACTGTGTTGGCGAACATAAAGGCAGTCCCTTCTATGGACATTCATTACTGGTTAGCCCTGATGGAGAAATAGTTGCTGAGGGTGGAGAATCCGAAGCTATTATTTACGGCGATGTTGATCTCAAAAAAGTGGCTGAATCCCGCCAAGCCATGCCCTCCTTCAATGATCGCAGGCCAGAGCTATATGTAGGAGTTTGATTATGAATATAACAGCCAAAACGCAAAAGGTCGGCTTGCTCGGTTGGCCTCTTGGTCATTCGCTGTCGCCGGTCATGCAGAACGCCGCTTTTGCTGACAGCGGTTTAAATTATGTATATTTACCTTTGCCTGTACAACCTGAGTTATTGCTACAAGCGGTTGAAGGAATAAAAGCACTGGGGTTTGTTGGCGCAAATGTTACTATACCCCACAAAGTGACAATAATGAATTATCTGGATGAGATCGACACCAGTGCCAGGTTGGTTGGTGCGGTCAACAC